>JACDQI010000243.1 GCA_015657675.1 Devosia sp. | reverse complement strand
CCGACTTCGCGATGTCCAATCCGACTGTGCTAATCTCCTCCATAGGCGGCTCCTCTGTAGCGGTCCTCAAGACACCGCAACGTGGCACATCGCGATGCCGGCGGAGGAGCCGTCCACAGCATCAGTAGCGGACATACATTCGATGGGACCCCCTTCCGACATTTTTGCGTCCGCAAGCAGGGACCCGCAAGACTTCGCCGGATGCAAGCATCCATAGATTGCCACTCCCGCATGGCCGTGCTTTTTGATAGCCCTGCGCAGAGAGACATTCATGAAATCAACGCCGACCAACAAGCTCAACTTTCTTTCCGGCGGCGGCGAGATGGGCGAGCGAATCCGTGAGTTCGACTGGAGCGCCAGCCCGCTCGGTGATCCCGGTGGTTGGCCGTCCGAACTGCGAACCCTGGTGAAGGTGATGCTGACGTCGCAGCAGCCAATGTTCATCGCCTGGGGGCCAGAGCGCATCATGCTCTACAATGACGGGTACGCGCCAATGTGCGCCAACCGTCATCCATGGGCGCTTGGAAAACCGTTCGAGGAAGTCTGGGCCGACATCATCAAGGATGTCGGGCCTATCATGGATGCGGCCTATGCCGGCATCCCCACCTATATGGACGACATCGAATTCCTGATGACGCGGCACGGCCAGCAGGTCGAGACCCATTTCTCCTTTGGCTACACGCCAGTGCATGACGCCAGCGATGCGGTGGTGGGCATGTTCTGCACCGCTCTCGAAATCACCGCCGAGGTTATGCAGTCGAGGACAGCGGGCGCAGAGCTCGATCGCCTGCGGGAGATGTTGGCTCAGGCTCCTAGTTTCATGGCCGTTCTGTCAGGCCCGAACCATGTGTTCGAGATCACCAACCAGGCCTATCTGCAGCTGATCGGGCACCGCGACGTGCTCGGCAAGGACGTTCGCGAGGCCCTGCCTGAAGTGGCCGGTCAGGGCTTCTACGAGCTACTCGATAGCGTCTATCTGACGGGACAGCCCTTCGTCGGTCGCGGCGTCCAGATCTTTCTTCAGCGCCAACCGGGGGCAGCGAGCGAGGAGCGCTTCCTCGACTTTGTGTATCAACCGATACGTTCGGCAACCGGAGTGATCACTGGTGTCCTTGTCCAAGGTCACGACATCACCGACCAGAAGCGTGCCGAGATGGCGTCGGCAAAGAGCGAGGCCAGATTCAGGCAGTTGGCGCAGTCGTTGCCAAACCATGTGTGGACGGCCCGGCCCTCTGGCGAACTCGATTGGTTCAATGACCAGGTCTACGCCTACAGCGGCAGTGGCCACGGTGAGCTGGATGGGAACGGATGGGCGCAACTCGTTCATCCAGAGGATGTCACCGACGCGGCGGCCGCCTGGCAGACGGCGATCGAAAGCGCATCGGCCTACAAGACCGAGTTCAGGCTTCGGCGGTTCGATGGCGCTTACCGCTGGCATCTGGCCCGGGCGACACCGATCATCGATGACGCGGCTCAAGTCGTCTACTGGGTGGGCACCAACACCGATATCGAAGAACAAAAGACCGCAGAGCTTGCGCTTCGCGAGAGCGAGCTTCAGGTCAAGCTTGCCTTGTCGGCGGCGCAGATGGGTGTTTGGCAATGTGAAGTCGTCGATGGGGAATTCGTCAATCTGCGCGGCGACGACAAGGCCATTGCTCTGCTTGGCGGAGTGTCGGGCGAACAATCTACATTCAAGACGTTCGCCTCCCGCATCAGCCCCGAGGACCGCGCCGGGCTTGGTCCAGCGGCTGAAAAAGCACTGGCGCCCGACGGCGATGGGGTGCTCGACATCGAGTATCGCATACTTCCACGGACCGGCGAGAAGGAGCGCTGGGTTCATGCCAGAGCGCAGGCCTTGATCTCATTTGCTGGAACCAGGCTTGTCGGGACCGTCCGCGATATCAGCCAGCGCAAGGAAGCCGAGGTCCGGCAGCAGGTTCTCGCCGCTGAACTTCAACATCGGATCAAGAACACCCTCGCCATGGTCAGCGCTATCGCTACCCAGACGTTTCGCGGGGACGACGTCGGCGAGCGCCGGACGACCTTCAACGCGCGGCTGGAGACGCTCGCACGAGCACACGACCTGCTGACCGCGACGACCTGGGAAAGCGCTTCGCTCAAAGATGTTCTCCGAGGCACCTTGGCAGCTCATGACAGCGGGGATGACCGCATCGTGATCGATGGCGTGGATATCTTGCTGGGCCCGAAACAGGCTTTGTCACTTGCGCTGACGATCCATGAACTGGCGACGAACGCGGTAAAGTATGGCGCGCTATCCACCGACGAGGGAATGGTCCACATCACCTGGACGAACACCGGGCTAGACGAGCTGGGGAACGGGCAATTCAAGTTCGTCTGGCGCGAAGCGGATGGCCCGACAGTGCGCGAGCCGGAGCGCCAGGGATTTGGGACCCGGCTCATCAGTCGCGTGTTGGCAGCCGATTTTTCGGGATCAGTGAGGATCGATTATGCACCGGCGGGTGTTGTCTGCACACTGACTGCACCCGTCGAGAGCGTCGGGACCGGTGCGCATCTTCCTGGTGAAGCTGAAAAGGCGCTCTATGGCTTATTCCCAAGTCGTCGTCCTGGTGGTTGAGGACGAGCCTTTGCTTCGCATGGGGATCGTTGACCATCTTGAGGAACAGGGCTTCAGCGTCCTCGAAGCCGGCAACGCCGACGAAGCCGTTGCCATCTTGAGCAACAACACGACGATCCAGATCCTTTTCACCGATATCGATATGCCTGGCGAAATGGATGGGATCAGACTGGCGGCGGCCGTGCGAGATCGCTGGCCCCCGATCAAGATCGTCATCACGTCTGGCCACAAAAGACCGCTGAGCAGTGAACTGCCCGACGGAGCACAGTTTATTTCCAAGCCCTACAATCCGGACACGATCGCGACGACCTTTTGGGGCATCGCCGACGCTTAGGACGCCCGAGTTGCCATTTTGGATAATGGAACTCCTGAATCAGGGCGTGATGTGATAGCAGTGACGGTCGTCGGCGGGAGCCTCCTGCCCTGTAGACCCACTCCGGGTGCTCAGCCTATGTCCAAGGCCACCCCACCAGCCAATGACCGCTTTGGGCCAGAAGCAGCCACTGACCCAATAACTTGCATAGCCCTGCACACACTCCCGCCACTGCTTCAGCACCCGAGAAGGCTAGAGTCGGCCACCGTGACTTACCCCTTCGCCACCTCCCCACCGGTCTCTATCAACCCCCCAACCTCCCGGTCAGACTCCGCCTCACTCTGCGCCAGCCCCTCGGCAACGCCCCGGCGATCTGCCTCTGGACGGTTCTGGCTGAGCTTGCGCTTTCCTTCGAGGCGCGTGATCGGCAGGCGCAGGCCGACAATGCCCTTGAGCTGGGATCGGACGAAGGCCTCCGGGGCGTCGGTCACGGCCCAGGGTTCGGCACGCTGGCCTTCGTGCAAATCCGTCAGGCGCGTCACAGCTTGGCGGAGACGGTCCACATCGTCGAAAAACTCAACGGGCCCATAGGCATGCACAGCCACATAGTTCCAGGTGGGGACGACCTTGCCGTGTTCGGCCTTTGAGGCGTACCAGGACGGCGAGACGTAGGCGTCCGGCCCGGGAAAGATGGCGAGGGCCTCGCCGAAGGTGGAGGTGTTCCATTGCGGGTTGGCCCGCGCCAAGTGACCATAGAGGACGCCGTGCGGGCCCTCGGATTGGTCAAGAATGAGCGGCAGCGGCGTGGCGAGCGGGCCGGCAGCGGTCGCCGTCACCAGCATGGGAAGTCGCGCCGTACGGATGATCTCGGCAAGAATGGCGGGGTCGTCTTCGCGGAAGGCAGGTGGGGTGTACATGCGGTGCTCCTT
>JACDQI010000242.1 GCA_015657675.1 Devosia sp. | reverse complement strand
CCGGGCGCCGGCGGCACCATCGGGCTGGCGCAGTTCGCTCAGGAAGCCAATGGCGATCCGTCGCGGCTGCTGGTCGGTGGCTATGTCATGGTTGGCGCCATCCTGACCAACAACGCCCCCGTCAAGCTCGACGCCGTCACGCCGATTGCCCGCCTTACCGGCGAGTACGAGGTGATCGTCGTGCCCGCGGCTTCCGAGCTGCAGACGCTTGCCGATCTGACGGCCAAGCTGAAGGCCGATCCGGGCGCTGTGTCGTGGGCAGGCGGTTCGGCTGGCGGCACCGACCACATCACGGCGGGGCTGTTCGCCAAGACCGTTGGGGTTGATCCCAAGCTGGTCAACTACATCGCCTTCTCGGGTGGCGGTGAGGCCCTGGCAGCGGTGCTCGGCAACCAGGTTACGGTCGGCATTTCGGGCTATGGCGAGTTCCAGGCTCAGGTCGAAGCAGGTGCGCTGCGCGTTCTCGGCGTGTCGGCGCCGGAGCGGGTCTCGGTCATTGATGCCCCGACCTTCACCGAAGGTGGCGTCGAACTCGTCGTGCAGAACTGGCGTGGCGTATGGGCTGGACCTGGTCTGAGCGCCGAGCAGACCGCTGCGATCACCGCTGACGTCGAAAAGCTCGTCAATTCCGATAGCTGGAAGCAGACCCTCGCCACCAAGGGCTGGAACAATACCTGGCTCCCCGGCGACGCCTTCAAGGCGCAGCTTGCAAAAGAGATCGAAGCCACCACGGCTATCCTCAAGGATATCGGACTCGTGCAATGAGCGAGCCGATGGCTCAATCGAACGAAAGGCGCCGCCCCGACCGGGCGGCGCTATTTGTCGCTGTGGGACTGCTGGCGCTGGCCGCGCTGGTTGCCTGGGACGCGTCGCGGCTTGGCGCTGGTGGCGCCTATGCCCGCGTCGGCCCACAGACTATTCCTTTTGCGATCGCCATCTGCCTTGGCGGTCTGTCGATCTGGACGGTCTTTGCCGCCTTTCGACATGATTTTCCGCAGCGCGCGCGTCAGGAGTGGGCTCCCGTTCTGTGGATCGTCGGCGGCCTCCTCGCGCAAATCGCCCTTATCAAATTCACCGGCTTTTCGATCGCCACCGGGGTTCTCTTTGCCATGACGGCACGAGGATTGGGCCGGGTATCGCTGCCGCTGGCGCTGCTGAGCGGTATCCTGATCTCCGCGCTGATCTGGTTTGTCTTCGGCCGATTGTTGCAACTGACGCTGCCTGTCGGCCCCATCGAGCAGCTCATTGTTCAGGGTGCCGAGCTCATCGCCGCACCGTTCAAATCCGCTCCAGGGAGCGCCGTCTGATGGACACTTTTGGGCTTTTGCTGCAGGGCCTTGCGGTCGCCGCCCAGCCGATCAACCTGCTCTATGCACTGATCGGCGTTACGCTCGGCACCGCGGTTGGCGTGCTGCCAGGCATCGGACCGGCCACCACCGTGGCCCTGCTGCTGCCGGTGACCTACAAGCTGGATCCGGCCGGCTCCCTGATCATGTTCGCGGGCATCTACTATGGTGGCATGTATGGCGGGTCGACGACGTCGATCCTGCTCAACACGCCGGGCGAAAGCGCCTCGATCGTCACCGCGCTCGAGGGCAACAAGATGGCCAAGGCGGGGAGGGGCGGTCCCGCGCTCGCCACTGCGGCGATCGGTTCCTTCGTGGCCGGGCTGATTGCCACGATTGCGCTCGCCTTCCTTGCGCCCTGGGTTGTCAAACTGGCGCTTGCTTTCGGACCAAGGGAATACTTCGCCCTGATGGTCCTCGCCTTCGTTACGGTGTCGGCAGCCTTTGGTGACTCGGCGCTGCGGGGACTGACGTCGCTGTTCATCGGCTTGACGCTCGGGATCGTCGGTATCGACCTGCAGACCGGTCAGGCGCGTATGAACTTCGGAGTTCCCGATCTGCTCGATGGTATCGAGATCACCACCCTCGCGGTCGCCATGTTCGCTATCGGCGAGACGCTCTACGTCGCTGCGCAGGGGAAGCGTACGCCGGAGACGGTGGAACCCGTCCGAGGCTCGCTCTGGATGAGTGCGAAGGACTGGGCGCGATCCTGGAAGCCCTGGCTGCGCGGCACCGTGATCGGTTTCCCGATTGGCGCCATGCCGGCCGGCGGCGCCGAGATCGGAACGTTCTTTTCCTATGCGGCGGAAAAGAAACTCTCCAAGCACCCCGAGGAATTCGGCAAGGGCGCCATCGAGGGTGTCGCCGGGCCCGAAGCGGCCAATAACGCGTCTGCCGCCGGCACGCTGGTGCCACTGCTGACGCTGGGTCTTCCGACGTCTGCGACCGCTGCGATCATGCTGGCCGGCTTCCAGCAATATGGTCTGCAGCCGGGCCCGCTGCTGTTCACGTCCAACCCGCAACTGGTCTGGGGCCTGATCGCCAGCCTGCTCATCGCCAACCTCATGCTGCTGGTGCTGAACCTGCCGCTGATCGGGCTGTGGGTCAGGTTGCTGACCATTCCCAAGCCCTGGCTCTATGCCGGCATCCTGCTGTTTGCGACGCTGGGCACCATGGGCGCCAACCCGTCGCTGGTCGAACTGGGCATGCTGCTGGTTTTTGGCCTGATGGGTTTTGGTATGCGCGTCTTCGGTTTCCCGATCGCGCCCGTGGTGGTGGGGCTCATCCTCGGACCAATGGCAGAGCAGCAGCTTCGTCGCGCCCTCGCCATTTCGCAGGGCGACGTGACGGTGCTGGTGGCGTCGCCGATCTCTGCCACCCTGCTGGCGATTGCCGTCCTGGCACTGATCGTGCCGTTGCTGCTCCGCGCCTGGGGCCGTGGGCGAATTCTCTCGGAGGTGGCCGCCGACAACGACTAGGACCATATGTTCATGCATGCCTCACTTGCACGCTGACCGGGTGGTGACGTTCGCCGTTGCTCCCCACATCAGTAGTCTAGCCAGGAGCATCGCAATGAAAGTCCACCTCAGCCTTCTTCAGAACGCCACGCGGATCTTTTCGCTTTTCGGCGCTGCCGGGACTGCCGCTTCAGCCGCTCAGCTCGGCCGGCAGCCGCGTCGCGGGACGCTTGAGACGCTGGGCATCGACCCCGAGCACTACCGCCGGATCGGCCGTTGAGCCCTGTCGGGCAGCCGGTAGAGGGTTAGTTCTTGGCGTCATGCCCAGTTGGGGGCACCAGCTGCAGGTTGGGCTCGGTGGAGGGCGGTGCGCGAGCCTATCGACCGTGTCGTTGTGGCGTCAACAGCCGCTGATAAGCCTGACATTGAGGTCTTTGGTAGGAGCGCCCAGGTTTCCGGGCAGAAGGGTGATGCGTCGGGGGGTTAGGTGGGAGCGGAGGCGGCTTGGCGGACAGTGGACGCGGGGCGACTGCTTCTTCAGGCCCGAAGCCGTGTCTGACCTGCCCACTCGGCTCAACCCTTGCAGGTTGCCCATCTAGAGTGTCGGCGGGCGCTGTCTTGATCCTGGTCGCACGCCGGATGCGACCTTCGCATGGGCCTCGGTTCACACGCCCCAGCGCAGCCCGGCTGTATGGACGCGGGCGTCCCAGAAGCCGAGCATGGTGGGGTCGAGCAGGCTGACTGTCAGCGAGCAGCCCGCCATATCGAGCGAGGTCACGTAGGGGCCGACAAGCGAGCGGACAACGTTGATGCCGCGGGCTTCGAGCAGGCGGCGGGCGCTGTTGTAGACGAGGTAGAGTTCCAGCGAGGGCGTGCCGCCAAAGCCGTTGACGAAAAGCAGCGCCTGTCGGCCAGACACATCACCAAAGTCTGCAACAATGGCATCGACCATTTCTGCGACAATCTCGTCGGCGCTCTTGAGCGTATCGCGGCGGCGACCGGGCTCGCCATGGATACCGACGCCGAACTCCATTTCGTTGTCGGAGATCTCGAACATCGGCTTGCCGGCTGCCGGAACAGTGCATGAACTGAGCGCAACGCCCATCGAGCGCGTAGCGCGATTGACGCTATCGCCGAGGTCCTTGAGCGCCTGGAGGTCGTGGCCGGCCTCTGCGGCTGCACCAACGATCTTTTCGACAACAAGCGTTCCTGCCACACCACGGCGGCCAGTGGTGTAGAGGGAATCCTCGACGGCGACATCGTCGTTGACGAGCACGCGCGCGATCTGGCCTTCAGCCATTTCTGCCGCCATTTCGAAATTCATCACATCGCCTTCGTAGTTCTTGACGATGAGCAGCACGCCACCGCCGGTGTCGATCTCCGCAATGGCCTCGAGCATCTGGTCGGGTGTCGGCGAGGTAAAAATCTGACCGGGGCAGGCGGCATCGAGCATGCCTTCGCCGACAAATCCGCCATGCAGCGGCTCATGACCAGCCCCACCACCGGAAAGCAGTCCCACCTTGCCCGGCTTGAGCGTCTTGCGCCGGACAAACTTGTGCCCGGGGCCGGGCGCAAGGATATCCGAGTGAGCTGCAACAAGGCCGTCAAGGCTCTCGACGAGCATGGTGTCCACGCTGTTGAGGAACTTCTTCATCCGACGCTCTCCCTAGCCATCGTCATTCTTTTTCATTAGCCCGGCGACGCGGGACACGAACTCGCTGACCGCCTTGTCGAACGCTGCATTGTCGGCGCCCAGATCGGGGACGAGCAGGGTCAGATGGCGTGTCCGACGCGTCGCGTCGCCAATTCTGCGGCGGCCCGGATGCGCCAGTTGATAGGCTGCCATGAAGCTGTCGCGCTCTGCCGGTGAAAAGTGGCAGACCGAAAAGATCGTCGCCAAATGCTTTTGCGGGATCGGCGTCGAGTAGCTCGGGCTGGTGATCTGGGTGATAAAGCTGCGGTGCTTGCCCAGCGCATCGGCGAGGCGTTGCCGAGCGCCAGACGGTCGGGTCTCGAGCACCCGGGACAGCACGGCCTTGTACGCGCGGATATGGGCGTCCGGGCCCTCGGCAGGTGGCTCAGGCGGCGCCATCAGGGGTGTCCTGGGCACGTGACGCGGCGATGGTCGCCTTGGCCAGCGGCAACTGCGCCGGCGTGACCGACAGAGCCCGTATCCCCGCCGAGAGCAATGCAGGTATGGCTGTCGGGTCGCCACCGGCATCGCCACAAAGGCTGACAGGAATGGCATGAGCGGCGCCGAAGCGGGCAACGTGGCCAATCAAGGCGATCACCGCAGGGTTGCGCACGTCGTTGAGCGCGGCCACAGCAGTGTTGTCGCGCCCGGCGGCCATGACGTATTGCGTCAGATCGTTCGAGCCGATGGAGAAAAAGGCGGCTGAAGCGAGCCCTTCCGGGCTGATGGCTACGGCCGGCACCTCGACCATGATCCCCAGCGGAGGCATACGATGCGGAATCCCCGCAGCGGCCAGCGCGGCGGCCTCGGCCTCGAACAGGTGCGTGGCCTCGACCAGCTCGCGTGCCAGGCTCACCATCGGAAACATTACCTTGAGATTTCCGTGCACGGCGGCGCGCAGCAGGGCCCGCGCCTGAACGCGAAAAACATCGGGCCGCGACAGCGATAGTCGGATGCCGCGCAGGCCGAGGAACGGATTGGTTTCCTCTACCGTATAGCCTGGGACGGGCTTGTCGCCGCCGGCATCGACGGTGCGGATTGTCACCGGCTTGTCTCCTGCCCATTCCAGCACGGTGCGATAGGCGGAATACTGCGTGGCTTCGTCGGGCAGGCCGTGGCCAAACAGGAACTCTGTTCGCATCAGCCCGACGCCGTCGCAGTGGGCGATGTCGATCGTGCGAACGTCTGCCGGCTCAGCGATGTTGACCAGCACTTCGATGGTCACGCCGTCCACCGTGACGGCCCGCTCGCGCACCCGCAGCTGCGCGTGCTGGAGACGGTCGCGATGGGTGGCCGAGGCGCTCAAGAATGCGCGGTGAGCCTCGGTATCGGGACGCGCGACAACATGGCCATGTTCGGCGTCGAGAAGGACGAGATCATCATTGGCCGCCTCAAGCGAACCGACACCGACCAGCATGGGCACCCCGCGCGAGCGCGCGAGCATGGCAACGTGGCTTGCCGGGCTGCCTTCCTTGAGCACAATGCCGCCGCCCCGCGTCCAGTCCATGGCGAGGAACTGGGTCGGCGTCAGGTCTTTGCCCTGGATGATGGCGCCATGCGGCGGGGCCTTTTCGGCGATGCCCGACAGCGCACGCAGCACGCGTGCTGCAATGTCGCGCAGATCGCTGCTGCGGGCGCGAAAATAGCCGTCCTCGGCTGCTTCATAGCCCTCGATTTCAGTCGCCATCGCGTCCGACCATGCATCGGCCGCACTGGCTCCTGCGGCAATGGCGGCGAGTGCCGGCTCGACCAGCGATTCATCGTCCAGCATGGCGATCTGGAACTCGAGGATGCCGGCTGCCTCCTCGTCGGCGGACTGCATCAGAGCAGCGATGCTCGCGGCAGCTTCAGAGAGGGCGGCCCGCAAGCGAGCCGCCTCGGTTCCGCCGCCCCGCTGGGCACATAGACCATTGCCTCGCTGCTCAGGATGAACAGTGGACCGGCGGCATAGCCGATCGACGCAACGGTGCCGCTAGCCTTTGACTTCGACATGGGCTCCACCCTCATCAAAGTCGCGCCGCACCAGATCGACCAGCGCGGCAATCGCCCCGGCAGCATCTTCGCCCTCGGCCCGCAGGTAGAGGGTCGAACCCTTGGGCGCCTTGGTCGCCATGACCTTGACGATCGACTTGGCGTCGACCCAGGGTCCCTCGGCGTTCAGGGCCAGTACGGTGCTTGCAGCAAAGCCCTTGGCAAGCTTGGTCAGCTTCACCGATGGGCGCGCATGGAGCCCCACTTCGTGGGTAATCAGCACCTGTGCTTCGGCCAAGTCGTTGGTATCCTTCATGCTGGTGACAGCTCTTCGGCGGTGGCACGCACTTCTGCAAGCGAAGCACCCCCTGATGCTTCGGTGGCGGCCATGACAGCGCCCTCTACCACGGGGGCATTGCAGACGACCACCTTGTGCGCGCGGTCGCCATCCAGCATTTCAACCGCCATTTCCGAATTGGTCTCGGCGCCGCCGAGGTCCACCAGAATGGCAACGCCACGGTCGGACCATGCGCGGTCGATGGCCGCAAGGATCGCCTCCACGCTGGTGCCGAGGCCGCCTTCGGGATTGCCGCCGCACCAGGCCAGCGGCACGTCGTCTCCCACCATCTGCCGCACCATGCTGGCGGCCCTTCGGCGACCAGGGGGGAGTGGGAAACAATGACGATGCCAACATTTTTCACGGCAATACTCCGGCGACAGCTTCGATAAGCAACAGGCTCGACCTCGCGCCCGGGTCGACATGGCCAATGGACCGGTCCCCGAGAAATGAAGCGCGGCCGCGAATGGCCTTGCGATCCTTGGTTCCGGCCACCGCGGCGCGGGCTACCTCCACCACGTCGGCCTTCGATCTGCCCGCTTCCAGGGCATCGGCGACCGGGTAGAGCACGTCGAGCAAGGTCTTCTGGTTGATCTCGGATTTGCCGCGCGCAGCCACCGCATCGATTGCTTTCCGGTAGGCCGCAACATAGGCCTCCGGATTGGCGGCAAGCTCCTTTCCAAGCGTGAGGAACAGGGTGCCGTATAGCGGGCCCGAAGCGCCGCCGACAGTCATGACCAGCTTCGTTCCGACAGCCTTGAGAGCCTCTGCCAGAGGTTTGGCACCGATCGTGTCGATATCGGCCGCCACGGCGTCAAAGCCGCGTTTCATGTTGGCGCCGTGATCGCCGTCGCCGATGGCGGAATCAAGTGCCGTCAGTTCTTCAGCGTGAGCAGAAACCGTTGTCGCCATCGCGACAATGGCAGCTCGCAGATGGCTGGACTCAATCATGGCGTTCCCCCAAGTCGATCACCATTGGCATCAAAGTAAAGCGGGTCCTTGTAGCGAATGGCTACCTGATCGCCCGCCGCAAGCGGGGAGTCGGGCGGCGCCAGCGTTATGATCTTGCGCTCCCCGACACGCACATGCAGATGGTTCTGGTCGCCCAGATGTTCGATCCAGTCAACAACGCCGTCACCATTGGTCGCCTTGGCGATGACGAGGTGCTCGGTGCGCGCACCGATAGTCTGTGCCGCTACGGCAGCATCGGCATCCGGGATCAGGCCGCGCGGCAGGAGATTGATCGCAGGCTGCCCGAGCCGGGTCGCGACATGGGTATTGCGTGGCGCCGTATAGATTTCGCGCGGCGTTCCGATCTGGACCAGTTCGCCATCCTTGAGGATGCCGATCCGATCGGCCATCGTCATGGCTTCGATCTGGTCGTGTG
Source organism: Devosia sp. (assembly GCA_015657675.1). Taxonomy (GTDB): domain Bacteria; phylum Pseudomonadota; class Alphaproteobacteria; order Rhizobiales; family Devosiaceae; genus Devosia_A. The sequence goes on along the minus strand of JACDQI010000242.1, from coordinate 3,194 downwards.
TCACGTAGAGCAGTGTCGCACCCAGGTCCTGCTGGATGCGTTTGAGCTCGAGGCGCATTTCGGCGCGCAGTTTGGCATCGAGCGATGAGAGCGGCTCATCCATCAGGTAGATGGCAGGCTGGCGCACCATGGCCCGGCCGATGGCGACGCGTTGCATTTCGCCGCCCGAGAGCCTTGTGGCGCGGTTGCCGAGCTTGTGGTCGATACGCACCGCACGCGCCGTGTCGCGGACGCGGCGGTCGATCTCGAGCTTGTCCATTCGACGAGCCGGCGAGCGCAGCGGGAACGCCAGATTCTCGTAGACGCTCAGATGCGGGTAGAGTGAGTATTGCTGGAAGACGAAGGCCACGTCGCGAGCTGAGGGCGGCAGGCCCCCCACCTCTTCACCGCCTATGCTGATGCTGCCCTGCTCGGGCCGTTCGAGGCCCGCGATGAGGCGAAGCGTCGTTGTCTTGCCGGCGCCTGTTGGACCAAGCAGCACAACAAACTCGCCATCGGCGATCGTCAGGTCGAGCCCCTTGATCGCCACATTGTCCTTGAAGCGCTTCACGACGCCGCGCAGCGTGACCTCAGCCATGGCGTGCCCCCTCGTAAAGGGCCGTCTCGATGGCTCGACCGGAGGCCGTGTCAAAGAGCGACAGATGGGCCCCGCTCAGCGTCAGACCGACCGTCTCGCCGGTCCGCACCTGATCGCTGGCCGGCACGCGCGCCCTGACCAATCCATCGCCAGTCCGGACGACCACGATCTGCGTGGTGCCCAGGTACTCAGCGCCAAGGACCTCACCGCGCAGCCGGCTGGCATCGTCGAGTCGGATGTGCTCGGGTCTGGCGCCGAGCGCCAGCGCGGACGGCGCGATGTCTTCGCGGATCTCGGGGACGACGATTTCAGCGCCATGCACCGACACCGTGCTTGCGCCCCGCACCAGGCCACTATGGAACCGCAGGAAGTTCATCGGCGGCGAACCCATGAAGTCGGCCACATACATGGATCGCGGCCGGTCATAGATCTCGCGCGGCGAACCGAACTGCTCGATGATCCCGTGGTTCATCACGGCGATCTTGTCGGCCATCGACATGGCCTCGAGCTGGTCATGCGTCACATAGACCGTGGTGGCGCCGATGCGGTTATGCAGTTCGCGAAGCTCATGCACCATCAGGTCGCGGAACTCGGCATCGAGCGTGCCGAGCGGTTCGTCCATCAGGAAGCAGAGCGGTCGGCGCACGATGGCGCGCCCGAGCGCCACGCGCTGCCGATCACCTCCGGCAAGCCCGGAGACGGGTCGGTCCAGAATGTGGTCGATGCGAAGCAAACGCGCCACCTCTTCGACCTGCTTTTTGATCTCGGCCCTCGGCATGCCCTGAGCGAGCAACGGAAAGCCGATGTTCTTGCGCACATTCATATGCGGGTAGAGGGCAAAGAGCTGGAAGACGAAGGCGATGTCGCGCTCCCTCGCGCGCTTCATGGTGACGTCTTCCCCGCCCAGCAGGATGCGGCCCGAGGTTGGCAGTTCGAGCCCGGCAATCATGCGAAGGGTTGTGGTCTTGCCGCAGCCCGATGGTCCGAGCATGACGAAGAAGTCGCCATCATCGACGGTGAATGACGAATTCTGCACGGCCGTGAAGCCTGAGAATTCTTTGCGAAGGTTTTCGACCCGGATCTCAGCCATGGCTCACTCCGGGAACTTCGAGACGACAATGAACATCACGGTGCCGATCAGCATGGTGATGAACGAGTACGAGTAGAGCTCCAGCACGAATGGCTGGAACAGCATGAAAAAGCCGAGCCCGATCAGTGCGATCGCTGTCCACTCCATCGGCCCGCGGCGGAAGAGTTTTGGCCAGGTCTTCATTTGCGGACCGCCCCGAAAGTTATGCCCCGCAGCAACTGCTTTCTGAGCAGGATGGTGAACACGAGGATCGGCACGAGGAAGATGGTCGTGCCAGCCGCGACCGCCGGCCAGTCCTGCCCACCCTCGCCGATAATTGTAGGGATGAAGGGCGGCGCCGTCTGGGCGGTGCCCGAGGTGAGCAGCGCGGCAAAGGCATATTCGTTCCAGGCAAAGATCAGGCAGAAGATTGCGGTGGCCGCAATGCCGGTCGTGGCCTGGGGCAGCACGACCTTCCAGAAGGCCTGCAACCGCGTGTAGCCGTCGATCATGGCGGCCTCTTCGTACTCGCGCGGGATCTCGTCGATGAACCCTTTGAGCAGCCAGACCGCCAGCGAGACGTTCACCGCCGTGTAGAGCAGGATCATCCCCAGCGCGGAGTCCGACAGCCCGAGCTCGCGATACATCAGGTAGATTGGTATGGCCACCGCGATAGGCGGCATCATCCGTGTCGAGAGAATGAAGAACAGCAGGTCGTCGGCCAGCGGCACCTTGAAGCGCGAGAAGCCGTAGGCCGCCAGGGTCCCCAGGAACACCGCGCAGAACGTCGAGCCGAAGGCGATTATCAGCGAATTGACGAAGCGCGGCAGGAAGTTGGACGGCCCGGCGATGACCATGTTCCGCTTGCGCGTGACCTCGTCGCAGAATGACGTCGCCGGCGGCAGACTGGCAATGTATTCGGCGGTCTGGCGCGTGCGCGTGGTGAACAGGTTGCAGTAGCCCTCGGTCGAGGGTTGGAACAGGATCTTGGGCGGATAGGCGATCGAATCCGGTGGGGTCTTGAAGCTGGTCGCGAAGATCCAGAGCAGCGGCACGATGGAGATCAGCGCGTAGGCGATGATCAGCACGGCGGCGATGCGCTTTGATGTCGTCGACGGCACGACGACCGAGTGGGCGGTGGTCAGGCTCATCTCTGCTTCACCCGGTTGAGTGCCTTGACGTAGATGTTGGCGAGGCCGAACACAGCCACGAACAGAATGATCGCAAAGGCCGAGCTATAGCCGGTGCGCCATTTCTCGAAGGCCTCACGCTTGAGGGTGATCGAGGCCACCTCGGTCGTCGAGCCGGGCCCGCCGCCGGTCAGCAGGTTGACCATGTCGAACATTTTGAAGTTCTCGATGCCGCGGAAAAGGATCGCCAGCATGATGAAGGGCAGCGCCATAGGGAGCGTGATGGAGAGGAATTGTCGGACGGGCGAGGCACGATCAACCTCGGCTGCCTCGTAGATATAGTCCGGATCGATCGCAGCCCGGCCAGGCAGATCAGCATCACATAGGGCGACCACATCCAGGTATCGACGATGATGAT
>JACDQI010000241.1 GCA_015657675.1 Devosia sp. | reverse complement strand
CCTCTACCAGCCGGAAGGGCGAGAGGCCTTCCTGGCTGACGCGGGAGAGCGAGACGCGGGTCTGTTCGATGATGCGGCGACGGACGGCCACCGGGAAGGCGCCGTCGACGATGACGGTGTCGACGTCGATCACGGCGACCGCGGCGACGATCGAATAGGCCAGCGACTGCGCGACTTCGCCGATCCATTCATCGAGGGCTGAGCCCAGGTCATCACCCCAGTCGTCCGGTGATTGCCAGAGCATGCTGGCATCGCGCCCGGCGGCGATCAGTTTGCGTTCAAGCACGTAGATCGAGGCGACGTTGACAAGCTGGGGGCCGCGCTGGGTCGAGGGATAGGCCGGCATGGAGCCCAGGGCGCCAGCGTTCTGGGTGCGGCCGGGGAAGAGATGCCCATTGAGCACCAGCCCGCCGCCGATAAACGACCCGATGAAGATGTAGAGATAATCGATGAAGTCGCCGCCAACGCCAAACATCAGTTCGGCGGCGCAGGCGGCGGTGATGTCATTGGAGTAATAGACCGGCCAGGTGCAGAGGGCAGCGATCTCGGAGCGCAGGTCGACGGTGCGCCAGAGATCGAGCTCCTCCATGGGGGCGCCCATTTCCTCGTGCCACATCCAGATTTCGTAGGGTGCGCCAATGCCAAGTCCGGCGATGCGGTTGGCAAGACGAGGCTCGATGCCGCCAAGGATCTCGGCGATGCCAGCGGAGGTGAAATCGCGGATCAGCTGGACGGTGGGGTAGGGGTAAGTCTTGTGCAGCGCCTTGAGGACGCGGCCGTTGAAATCGATGAGGTAGAGATCGACGCTCCGGCGGCCGACCTTGAGCCCGAGTGCCAGGGCGCCTTCGGGGTTGAGCGAGTAGGGGGCGGAGGGCTGGCCGATGCGGCCCCGTTGCGGCGGCCCCTTGATGAGCAGCTCTTCTGTGGTCAGCTGGTTGACGATGATGGAGATGGTCTGCATCGACAGGCCGCTGAGACGAACCATGTCTGCCTTGTGCAACTGGCGATGCAGGCGGATCAGCGAAAGGACCAGCCGCTCGTTATGGGCGCGCAGTCCGGACTGGTTGGACCCGCGCAGCGCCGAAGTGTTTGTGGTGCTGTTGAAAGCCGGCATCCGGTCTCTCGTCGGAAAAGTCATGTCTAATGGCAAGCAATCAATGCTGCGGACCTACCACACCCTTGCGCAGGATGACATTGGCAAACAAGGCACTTTCCGAGGTTGCAACGATCGTGTGCGCAGCGCGGATGCGTGGGTAGAGCTCGGTGGCAGGGAGGGCTATGGCGGTGCTGCCCTTTTCCAGACAGAGCGCATCCACAGCCTTGTGAAACGGACTGGTGCGGCCGGGGTCGTTGCCCGGCGCAGCGCGAAACGCCGCGGGCGCGTCACTGTCGAGCGGGAGCACGGTCAGGATCGCTTCGAGCAGAGGCAGCAGGCCCAGACCATCGGCGCGCACGAGCCGGCGCGCGTGCTCCTGGGCCGGGTAATTGCCGTCCACGAGAGCAATTTCGTCTCCATGACCCATGGCGCGAAGCGTGTACAGTAGCTCCGGTCCGAGGATATTCGGCAGACCTATCAACATGTTGGTATTGACCGGACACACCTGTCCCGGTCACGAAACGTGTTTAGTTTCATGTGCTTGCAGTCCTCCCTTGTGGCGAAGAGTGCGACTGGCGAACGCCTTCTGTCAATAACTAAATAAGGTTGATAAATTAATTGACAGCCATCAGTGAAATGAGCTTGATTGGCTCCGACGGCCTGGGGAGGAGCGTCAGATTTCCCCCAGGACGAGTCTGCGCAGCGCTTGCCGCCTGCGCCAAATCCAATGGGAGGACTACCTCGTGAAGCATCTCAAAAAGACCCTCATCCTGGGCGCGGCCGCCTTTGCGCTGATGTCCGGCTCGGCCATGGCCGCCGACCTCGCGTGCCTGATCACCAAGAACAACACCAACCCGTTCTTCGTGAAGATGAAGGAAGGCGCCGAAGCTGCCGCCAAGGCCGCTGGTCTCGACTTCCAGGCCTATGCCGGTGAGAAGGACGGCGACGCCGCTCCGCAGATCACGGCGATCGAAAACTGCGTCGCTGCCGGTGCCAAGGGTATCCTGATCACGGCCTCGAACGACTCGGTCGCACCGGCCCTCAAGGACGCCCGCGCTGCCGGCATCCTGGTGATCGCTCTCGACACGCCGCTTGGGGATGTCGAAGCTCAGGACATGACCTTTGCGACCGACAACTTCGAAGCCGGTCTGCTGATCGGCAAGTGGGCCGCTGCAAAGCTTGGCCCCGAGGGTGCGGCCAAGGCGAAGATTGCCATGCTCGACATCAACAAGGACAACATCTCGGTCGACGTGCAGCGCGACACTGGCTTCCTCGTCGGCTTCGGCATCGAAGTGCCGGATCTGAAGGTGCTCGGTTCGGAAACCGACCCGCGCGTGATCGGTCATGAATCGTCCGACGCCAACCCCGAGGGCGGCCTGCGCGCCATGGAAACCCTGCTGGCCAAGGACCCGGACATCAACGTGGTCTACACCATCAACGAACCGGCAGCTGAAGGCGCCTATCAGGCCCTCAAGGCCGCCGGCAAGGAAAGCCAGGCGATCATCGTTTCGGTCGACGGCGGCTGCCCGGGCGTGGCTTCGGTCAAGTCGGGCGTGATCGGCGCCACCTCGCAGCAGTACCCGCTGAAGATGGCGGCCCTCGGCATCGACGCGATCGCTGCCTATGCCAAGGACGGCACCAAGCCGGTTGCTTCGGAAGGCTTGAGCTTCTTCAACACCGGTGTGAACCTGGTCACCGACCAGCCGGTTGAGGGCGTGCCCTCCATCGACTCCGCCAAGGGCACCGAACTCTGCTGGGGTTAATCCAGTAGAACGTATGCTTACTGGGGGCGGCTCAGGCCGCCCCCAAACGGTTTTTCAGTCGCAGGACGCCGGTGAACGGCGCCTGGCATATTGCGAGGGGGAGTGATGAGCAGTTCAGGAGCGCCCGGCCCGGCCGGTGCAGACTTCGAAAAGCGATTGGCGGACGCGGATACGACCGTCGCCAGCTTCGAGCAGGACGACAAGAGCCTGTATCGGCTGGTGCAGACCTTCCTGCGGGCCAATCCCACGACCATCCCCACCCTCGTGCTGGTCATCAGCATTCTCGCTTTCGGGTTGGTGGCGCCGCGCTTTCTCGGGCCGGGCGCACTATCGACCGTGCTGCAGCAGGTGACCGTGGTCGGCATCATTGCCGTGGCGCAGACCCTCGTCATCCTGACCGCAGGCATTGACCTCTCGGTCGGTGCCATTCTGGTGGTCAGTTCGCTGGTGATGGGCAACCTGGCCGTGAACCTCGGACTGCCCGTGTGGATAGCGGTGCCGATCGGCATGGCCGTCGCCGCCTTCATGGGCTGGCTCAACGGCGTGCTGGTCGCGGTGGTGAAGCTACCACCCTTCATCGTGACGCTGGGCACGCTCTCGGTCTTTACCGCGCTCAAGCTCTGGTATTCGGGATCAGAATCGATCCGTAATGCCGACATCGTCGCCTCGGCGCCAGAACTATTGTGGTTCGGTGAAGCGATCAGGTTCGGCGGGTTCAAGCTTACATACGGATCCATCTCGTTGATCGTCGTGGCGCTGGTGGTCTGGTACCTCCTCAACCGGACGGCGTGGGGGCGGCATGTGCATGCCGTCGGCGATGATCCGGACGCCGCGCGGCTCTCTGGTATTCCAACGCGCCGCACGCTGATTTCGGTCTACATGCTGGCGGGCCTGATCTGTGGCTTTGCGGCCTGGGTGGCGATCGGGCGCGTCGGCTCGGTGTCGCCGATCGCCTTCGATACGGTGAACCTGGGTTCGATCACCGCCGTGGTGATCGGGGGCACGTCGCTGTTCGGCGGTCGTGCGTCAATCGTCGGATCTGTGCTGGGTGCACTGATCGTTGGTGTGTTCAATACCGGGCTGTCGCTGGCCGGCGTGGATGACTACTGGCAGATGTTTGCGGCCGGTACGCTGGTGATCATCGCTGTGGCTCTCGACCAGTGGCTGCGGAGGGCGTCGCAATGAGTATTCAACCTATCCTGCAGGCGCGCGGGCTGCTCAAGCGCTATGGCACGGTTGTGGCGCTCAACGGCGCGGATTTCGACCTCTATCCGGGCGAGATCCTCGCCGTGATCGGCGACAATGGCGCCGGCAAGTCGACGCTGATCAAGGCGATCAGCGGGGCGATCATTCCCGATCATGGAACGATCGAACTCGAAGGCAAGCCGGTGAACTTCCGGTCGCCGGACGATGCGCGCAAGGCGGGCATCGAGACGGTGTACCAGAACCTGGCCCTGTCGCCGGGCGCTGTCGATTGCCGACAACATGTTCCTCGGACGCGAAATCCGGATGCCCGGCGTGCTCGGCTCGGTGTTCCGGATGATGGACCGCGGGGCGATGCAGAAGTTCTCGCGCGAAAAGCTGAGCGAACTGGGGCTGATGACGATCCAGAACATCACCCAGCCGGTGGAGACGCTCTCGGGCGGCCAGCGGCAGGGTGTGGCGGTGGCGCGGGCGGCAGCGTTCGGCTCCAAGATCATCATCCTCGACGAGCCGACGGCGGCACTGGGCGTCAAGGAATCGCGCCGCGTGCTCGAGCTGATCCTCGATGTGCGCTCGCGCGGCATTCCGATCATTCTCATCTCGCACAACATGCCGCATGTGTTCGAGGTCGCAGACCGCATCCACATCCATCGGTTGGGCAAGCGGATTGCCGTGATCAACCCGAAGGAGTACTCGATGTCTGACGCAGTGGCGATCATGACCGGCGCCATGCAGCCGCCTCTCGAGGGCGCACGGGGGCCGGCCCACCACTACGAGGTTGGTGAGGAACTCGCGGAGCAAAAATGACCCTTCAACGCGCGCTCGTGCTGGAAAAGCAGCATGAACTCAGTCTGCGCGACATCGACCTGCCGCTGGACGTCGGTCCGGGGCAGGTCAAGATCAAGCTGCACACGGTCGGCGTGTGCGGATCCGATGTGCACTACTATACGCATGGCCATATCGGGCCATTCGTGGTGAAGGCGCCGATGGTGCTGGGACATGAAGCGGCGGGAACGGTCGTCGAGGTCGGGGCAGCGGTTTCCCATCTCAAGGTCGGCGACCGGGTCTGCATGGAGCCGGGCGTGCCCGATCCGAACTCGCGGGCGGCGCGGCTGGGGATGTACAATATCGATCCTGCGGTCACCTTCTGGGCGACGCCGCCGATCCATGGCGTGCTGACGCCCTTCGTGGTGCACCCCGCCAACTACACCTACAAGCTGCCCGACAATGTGAGCTTTGCCGAAGGCGCGATGGTCGAGCCGTTCGCGGTGGGGATGCAGGCGGCGACCAAGGCCGGCATCACGCCCGGCGATACCGCCGTGGTGATGGGCGCCGGGCCGATCGGCACCATGGTGGCGCTGGCGGCGCTCGCCGGTGGCTGTTCGCGGGTGATCATCTCGGACCTGGCGCAGCCCAAGCTCGACATCGCGGCGCAGTATCAGGGGATCATTCCGGTCAACATCAAGACGGCCAAGCTGCTCGATGAAGTGAACCGGCTGACCGATGGCTGGGGCGCCGATGTGGTGTTCGAATGCTCGGGCAGTCCGCGCGCCTGGCAGGGGATTGTCGATGTGGTCCGGCCGGGCGGCAAGATCGTGGTGGTCGGGTTGCCGGTGGAACAGGTGAACTTCGACATCGCCTCGCTCTCGATCAAGGAAGTGACGATCTCGTCGGTGTTCCGCTACGCGCACCAGTATGATCGCGCGATCGCGCTGATGGGCTCGGGCCGGGTGGACCTGAAGCCGCTGATCTCCGAGACGTTCAGCTTTGCGGATTCGATCAAGGCGTTCGACCGGGCGGTGGAGGCTCGCCCGACGGACGTGAAGCTGCAGATCCGGATGGACGAGTAGCGGCGCCTAGACAGGCGTCACCGAGGGGGAGACAACATGGATCTGGGGCTCAAGGGGAAGCTGGCGGTCGTCACCGGCGGCAGCGTCGGCATCGGGCTGGCGGTGGCGGAGGGATTTGCGGCCGAGGGCGCCAATCTGCTGATCACGGCGCGCGGCAAGGAGCGGGTCGAGGCCGAGGCGAAGCGGATCGCGGAAAAGTTCGGTGTGACAGCACGAGCCGTGGCGGCGGATGTGGCGACCGCCGGTGGGTGCGAGGCGGTGATCGTCGAGGCGGCGACGCTGGGTGGCGCGGATATCCTCATCAACAATGCCGGCACCGGATCGAACGAAACCATTGCCGAGGCGGACGATGCCAAGTGGCAGTATTACTGGGACCTGCACGTGATGGCTGCGGTGCGGCTCGGGCGCGGGCTCTGCGCGCAGATGAAGCGCAAGGGCGGCGGCGTGGTGTTGCACAATGCCTCGATCTGCGCGGTGCAGCCGCTGTGGTACGAGCCGATCTACAACACCACCAAAGCGGCGCTGATGATGTTTTCGAAGACGCTCGCCAACGAAGTGGTGGGCGACAATATCCGGGTCAACACGATCAATCCGGGTCTGGTGCTGACGCCGGACTGGGTGAAAACTGCCAAGCAGATCGCCGGCGAGGGTGGCTACGAAGCGCACCTTCAGGGCGTCGCCGACGAGGCAGGCGGGATGAAACGGTTCGCCACGCCCGAGGAAATGGCGAACTTTTTCGTGTTCCTCTGCTCGGACAAGGCGAGCTATTCGACCGGCTCGACCTATTTCGTCGACGGGGGCTGGCTGCGGACAGTTTAGGGTTCGCACCTTGGCTCACGGACCACCAGAGACCTCGTGGTGAGCCTGTCGAACCACGAGGTCGAGCGCGCCGTCGCTGCCACGAACCTCGTCCTTCGACAAGGCTCAGGATTGAGGTCTACTGGTAGATTGCAGCTGCCTCAGGCAGCGCCGGCGTAGGCGGCGCGGGGGTGGTCCGGGGTTTCGGCCGCATCATAGGTAGCGCGGCTGGCGCGGATCGCGGCATGGCGCTCGTCGGCCCAGCGGATCAGCGGCCCCATCAGCACCAGGAGTTCCTGACCAAGGGTCGTCAGCGTGTAGGTGACGCTGGGCGGCTTGGTCGGGTAGACGGTGCGGGTCAGCAGGCCGTCGCGCTCGAGGTTGCGCAAGGTTTCGGTCAGCATGCGCTTGGAAATGTCGGGAATGTCGCGGGCCAGCGCCGAAAAGCGCTGCGGACCTTCAGCCAGCGAGCCGACAATCAGAACACTCCATTTGTCGCCAAGACGGTCGAGGACGTCGCGGATCGGGCACGCGGTGGGATTAAAGCCGAGGGCCTTCCAGGCCTCGATTTGGTCGGCTGCGGCGCGGTCGTGCATGGTGTGCTCCAGGTAACCTAGTCCCGGGAAAGTGCCTCCTTTCCCGTTGATGGTCTCTATATTAGACCATGTCTCATCCGTTGACCAGTAGGACTAGAAAATGACCGACTACAAGACTTCCAAAATCCTCGTGACCGGTGCCAGCGGGCAGCTCGGATCGCGTGTCATCGACCTGCTCAAGGCAGGTGGTGCGACGCAGGTGATCGCTGGCTCGCGCGATCCGTCCAAGCTCAAGATCGCCGGCGTCGAGACCCGCAAGGTGGATTTCTCCGACGTTTCGACGCTGGACGCCGCGTTTGCTGGCGTCGACCAGGTGCTGATCATTTCGACCGACGTGATCGGCGAAGAGCGGGCCCGCATCCAGATCGCCGCCGTGCAGGCCGCCGGTCGCGCTAAGGTCAAGCACATCGCCTACACCTCGCTCACCAATCCCGGACCGGGGTCGGCGGTGCTGCTGGCCAAGGAGCACGACGCGACCGAGAAGGCGATCATCGCCACCGGCGTGCCGCACACGTTCCTGCGCAACAATGTCTATCTCGACATGCTGACGCAGTCGCTGGCGCCGGCGCTGGCCTCGGGGCACTGGTACACGGCGATGTGGCAGGGGCGGATCGGTCGCATCACCCGTGAGGATTGCGCCAAGGCGGCGGCTGCCGTGCTGCTCGCCGGCCCGAAGGGCAACCGTACCCTCAACATTGCCGGCGACGAACAACTGACGGCCGAAGAGACCGCGGCCATCGCCAGCCAGGTTGCCGGCAAGCCGCTGCAGGTGGTGCATGTCGACGATGCCGGCCTGACGGCTGGGATGGTCGGCGCCGGGCTGCCGGCTCCGCTCGCCGAACTTCTGGTTTCGTTCGAGGCCGCAACGCGCCTCGGGCAGTCGGAGGTCAAGAGCGACTTCGAAGCCGTCACTGGCCAGAAGCCGACCTCGGTCCGCGCGTTCCTGACGGCCAACAAGGCCGCGCTGGGCGCCTAAACTACTCGGCGGCCCGGGCTTCGGCCCGGGCTGTCTCGCTGCGCGTCACGAAAACGGCGAGCGGCACGGCGAGGAGCGGGATCAGCACGAAGAGCCCGTAAAGCCAATGCGCGGCCGGCAGGTTGTCAGCCGGCTGGGTGGCCGCTGTGATGCCGGCGAGATTGACGATCATGCCACCGACTGCGGCACCCAGACCGCTGGCAAAGAGCTGCACCATGGTGATGGCAGCCGAGGTCAGGTCCTTCTCACCCTCGGGGGCGCTCTTGAACAGCCGGGTCAAGAGATGCGGCCAGCACGAGCCGATGCCCAGCCCCATGGCGAGCAGCGACACGGCCACGGGCACGATGGCCCACACATCGCCCTCGAGATTGAGTTGGCCGATGGACAGCGCGAGCCCGATGGCACCCGCAGACATCAGCACGGGTCCGCCCAGCAGGAGCAGGCGCACCCGCTCAGGCTTGGAGCCAGAGCCGAAGACCGAGCCGGAACTCCAGCCGATGGCCATGAAGGCCACGATGTAGCCGGCGACCAGCGGCGACTGGCCGTGCAGGGTCTGCAGAAAGAGCGGTACGAAGACGTCGCTGGTGATGGCGAGCTGCATGAGCAGCATCATCAGGAGCAAGGGCGCGATCACCGTGCCGGGGTCGAAGGCGCCGCTGGGGAGAAGGCGGGTAGCGCTGCGCTGCTCGATACGTCCGAGCCAGAGGAGGCCGATCACTGCCGCTGCAGTGAGGGCACCGGCGATCGGCAGGTTGCCAGTGGTGACGCTGGCCAGCGACACGGCCATGACGGCGCCGATCAGCAACAGGATCTGCAGGGCGGGCAGGCTCTTGACGCCGGACTCGTCGCCCCGGCGGGGAATGACACGCAGGGCGAGCAGGGCGAGAGCGAGGGCGAAGGGGACGAGACTGAAGAAGGCCCAGCGCCAGAGCCCGAACTGTGCGAAGATGCCGCCGATGGCCGGGCCGATCAGGGTGGCGACGCCCCAGACGCCGGAGATCAGGCCCATGCCGCGGGTCCAGAGACGCTCGGGGAAGATGATGCGGATCATCGCATAGGTCAGCGCGCCGAGGAGGCCCGCGCCGAAGCCCTGGACGACGCGACCAAGCAGCATCACCCACATGGCGGGCGCCAATCCGCTGATCAGGCTGCCGAGGCCGAAGGCGATGGCGGCGATGATGTAGTTCTGGCGCGGCCCCAGCCCGAACGGCCGGATGGCGGCAAAGATCGAGGCAATGATGGAGGCGACGATGAAGAGCGTCGTGCTCCAGGCGAAGAGTTCGAGGCCGCCGATCTCGGCGACCACCGACGGCATCAGGGTGCCGGAGATGAAGACGTTGATAGCGGGCAGGCCGACGCCGGTGATCAGCACGGCGATCTTGAGGCCATTGTCGCCGGCGAACAGTTCGCCCCAGCCGCCCGTTTCAGTACGCGTCACGTCAGTCTCCAGTGCCAGATCGATCGAAGGTCGTCCGCACCGCCCTGTAGCGGTATGCGGCGTATGGTGCTAGCGCTACAACCTCAATCGCAGTTGAGGTAAAGAGGAAATCGCGATGCAGAGAACTCTGACAGTCGGCGAGGTGGCATCGCGGAGCGGGGTGGCAGTGTCGGCGGTGCACTTTTACGAGCGCAAAGGGCTGATCGCGAGCCACCGGACGTCCGGTAACCAGCGGCGCTATGACCGGGACGTGCTGCGCAGGGTGGCGATCATCCGGATGGCACAGGAGCTGGGCGTATCGCTGGCCGAGGTCGGTATGGCGCTTGAGCAACTGCCGCCCGGCCAGGTTCCGAGCAAGGAGGACTGGGCGCGCATGTCCACCGCCTGGCGCGACAAGCTGCGTCGCCGGATCGTGCTGCTGCAGCGCCTCGCGGGGGAACTCGACAGCTGCATTGGCTGTGGGTGCCTGTCGCTTGATCGGTGCCCGATTTTCAACGCTGACGATCAGCTGGGTTCGGGCGGAACCGGGGCGCGCGTTTTGATGCGTGATGGGGAGGATGTGCGCGAGAGGGAGTAGGCGCCTGCGCGGAACCCGGTTGGCTGGCGGCCGTTGATGGCGCTGGACAGCCAGAGGAAACGCAATGGATTTGACGGCGATCGGATTTGTCGAGACCACGACACCCCAGCACATCATGCTGATCCGGCTGGGTATCGCCGCAATCCTTGGCGGCGTGATCGGCTTTGAACGCGAGCAACATGCGGCAGCGGGCCTGCGAACCCACATCCTGATTGCGGTGGCAGCCTGTCTCTACACGCTGCTGACGTTTGAGATCTTCCATCTCTCCGACGTTGTGGAGTCCGGTCGATCCGACCCTATCCGCGCGATCGAGGCGGTCACGGCGGGCATTGCGTTTCTGGGGGCCGGCGCCATCTTTCGGTCCGGCCTTACCGTGCAGGGGCTGACGACCGGTGCCGGCATGTGGCTGGCAGGAGCGGTTGGGGTTGCCGCAGCGCTTGGCTACTACGGCATCGGGCTTGCAGTCGCGATTCTGGCGGTGGTGGTATTGGCGCTGATGCGACGGTTTACCCAGGCGAGCGTGCCGGTGGACGACAAACGATCCGACGATCGGTAACGGAGCGGTCGCGACCAGGGAGGGTGTCGCGACCGCTGCCGTGCCTGCTCGCCCGATCGGGTCCGCCGCAACTCAAACGCATAAGGCTACTGAAAGTGCTGCGGTCGCCGCGGGAGGGAAGCGCAGCGACCGCACTTGGCTGACGGCGCGGGGGAGGGAGAGCCCGTGGGGTGCCGTCAGATCGCGCTGCGCAAGCCCGAACCGAGCCATGCAGCGAACGCAAAGTCCGAATCGATTGCCGAGGCAGGATTCGGGGAAAGAGGGAGCGGGGGGGGAGGCGTTTGGGAATGCAACCAGCGGTTTCCCGCCTTGCAACACCCCACCCCCCGCCTGGCACGTAACCTGTGGACGCAGTGATTACGTGCCAACTGCCTCCAGGCGCTGATTGCGCACCCAGAAACTCACGATGGCAGCAGCCTCGGCCCGATAGGCCTGAAGGTCCGCATGCCGTTCGAAAACCGCGTCTGCGCCGGCCTCAAGCAGCCGTTCGCGCGTGACCCGATTCGGTTCGGCGGCCATGACCGCAATCAACAGCGACTGCGAACGCGGCAACGAGGCAATTTTCGAAACAAACTCTGCTGATGCAGTCGAACTCGACTTGAGATCTACAACAACCAGTCCAGGCAAGGTTCTAGCACGATCGAGGAGAAGAGATTTGATTTGGCTCAAACCTGCTTCCGAACTTTCGATCCATTCGACCGACGGAGCGCCGTGTGCGAACAGCATCCGTGTCAGAAGACGGGCGGAATGCCCATCATCATCGACCAATACCCAATATGGATCCCTTGTATTCCGCAATACGTCCAAAGGTCTACCCCTGTCCCGTTATGCGCCAAAAGTTACTTGCGCACCAGATCAGTGAACTCTGATTTGTAGAAGAGACGCTCAACGCGCAAAGTATCGGGGCCGCCGCTTGTCAGACCGATACCTTCGCCGTAGCGACGGGATCCTTTTGCTTGGTTCGGGCGCCGAACGAAAGGCAACTGCGCGTAACACTTGCGTTAAGTCTGTTCCTTTTACATGTAAATGGCCCAGTATTTGAGCTGCTTCTTGCGGAAGGAACGTTGTGACCGGTTATGCGCCTTCACCCGATCAGGTGCGCGCTGCCCTCGATGAGCTCCTGGGCTGGACCGAACTCGTTCGCTCGCCGCAATTGGCGAAGTTTCTCAGCCACATCGTCGAGGCAAAGCTGCGTGGCGAGGCGGAGAGCATCAAAGCCTACTCGATTGCCGTAGACGTGTTCGGACGGCCCGCGACTTTTGATCCGCAGGCCGATCCGATTGTGCGGGTACAGGCACGCCGTCTCCGCGGTTTGCTGCAGGAGTTTGAACGGCAGCGACTGGGGAAATGCGCGACGCGCATTACGTTACCGGTAGGGCGTTACGTGCCCGAGTTCGAGTTGATCGCTTCCGACGATTCTGTTGCAGCACCTCCGGCGTCTGCGGATGCCGCGCCGGCTGCGGAGGCGGCGCAGCCCTCGCCATCCGCTATGCCGTCACACCGGCGCCGCTGGCTTGGGTTCTGGCCGCAAGCCGTTGCCGCCCTCAGTCTGGTGGTGGGTATCGGGCTGTTGCTTGCTGCGTTGCAGCTCTGGAGGGATCCGCCGCCAACCGCGCTCAAACCAGACATTCCGAGCGAACCGATGGTCTATCTCCCACAGGTGTTGGTGGTGTGGAACTCGGCAGCCGACCGACACCTGGCCTCGAAGCTGGGCGACCAAATGAGCGCGGTGCTGGCGCAGTCAGAGGATGTCGAGGTGGGCTTTGTGGAGCCGGGCAAAGCGATTCCCGAGGGACAGGACGCGTTTGTTCTGGCCTCTACAATCACGCCGGCAAACGGCGCGACCGAGATTCACTTCATACTGACCGACGTCAGTTCGGGCGAGCAGGTATGGACTGCAACCCAGACTCGGCCCGTCGGCCAAGTGGAGGATGTTCAGGCGGCCGCGCTGATCGCCGCGAAGGTGATGCGCGAGATCGGCAGCTACCGCGGGCCGCTGCATGCGCGCGGCCGGGCATGGCTGGATGCAAATTCGTCAAACCTCACCGCGGTCAACGACTATGTATGCGTGCTGGCATTCCGGGCGGCGCGCGACACCCAGACGCCATCGGCTCAGGCGCGGGCGATCGACTGCATCGATCGACTGTCGCGTGCCGAGCCCGAACTGCCGGTTGCGATGGCGCTGAAGGGCTGGTTCGCCGTGCAGGCCCAGTTGGGCAATCCGGTTGGCGATGCGCCTACCAGTTCGGCGGTGGTGGACGGGGTCGCGATGGTTGAGCGCGCCGTGCAACTGGCGCCGAACAGCGCCTTCCTGCACGAGCTGCTGGCCAATGTGCTGGGGCACCTGGGCAATCTACAGGCGGCCAAGCGCAACTATTCGATCGCCATCGGTTTCGAGCCGCTCAATGCCGATGCACGGGCGGGCTATTCACTCGTGCTGGCTGCGCTTGGCGAATGGAACAGTGCCGAGGAAAATGCGCTTGCCGCGATCGCAGCGTCCGCCGAACCATCGGCTTGGTTTTACGGCGTGCCGGCGCTGCAGGCGATGCGTCAGCAGCGATTTGCCGACGCGATCAGCTATGCACGTCTGACGGCGCCTTCCGGGCCGTTCGGGAGTGTGCTTGCCCTGGCGGCGGCGGGTCTGAGTGATGACCAGCCGACGATGGCCCAGTTCCGCCCGGAGGTGCTCAATGCCGAGGCGTTGCGCCGTGTGGGCATCATGGTCTGGCTCAAGCCGCGGGTCACCGATTCGCTGCTGCTGGTGCAACTGCAGACGGGATTGCTCGCGGCCGGTATTCCGCAGTCGGCGTTGACGGGGCCGTATTAGGCCTCTAGCCCTTGTGTGAGCGAGGGAAAACAAGATGCAGTTCAAGGCTCTGGTCAGCAACGCGGACAGCAAGGGCGCGGTCTCCAGTTCTGTCGAGCTTGTCGAAGGAACGGCTTTGCCGAACGGCGATGTTCTCGTTGCCGTCGAGTGGGCCGGGCTAAACTACAAGGATGCGATGTGCCTGAGCGGCCTGGGCAACCTGGTCCGCAGCTATCCGCATGTGGCGGGCATCGACTTCGCCGGCCGGGTAGTGGAGAGCAGCAGCGCCCGCTACCACCCGGGGCAGGCAGTGGTGCTCACGGGCTGGCGGGTGGGCGAGGTGCGTTGGGGTGGATATGCGCAGCGGGCTCGGGTCGATGCCGGCATGCTGGTGGCCCTGCCCAAACCGCTGTCGACGCGCAGCGCCATGGCGCTGGGGACGGCAGGCCTGACGGCGATGCTCGCCATCAACAAGCTCCGGGCGGCGGGTCTGGCGCCGGGTAGCGAGATACTGGTCACCGGCGCGGCGGGCGGCGTGGGGTCGATCGCCGTGATGCTGTTGGCACGGCTCGGCTACAAGGTGGCCGCCGTCACCGGACGGGCCGAGATGGCCGAGTCGCTCCTGCGCCTCGGCGCCACCAGCGTGCTGCCGCGGGAAGAACTGCTGGCCGGGAGCGGCAAGCTGCTCGACAAGGAGCGCTGGGCGGGCGCCATCGATGTGGTGGGCGGGCCGCTGCTCGCCGAGGTGCTCAAGAAGATTGCCTATGGCGGGGCGGTGGCGGCAGTGGGGATGGCCGGGGGGACCGATCTGCCGACCAGCGTCATCCCATTCATCCTGCGCGGAGTGTCGTTGATCGGCATCGACAGCGTCATGCAGCCCTACGAAGCGCGCGTGGCCGCCTGGGAGCGGCTCTCGACGCTGTTTGTGCCGGCCGCCTATGAGGAGTTCCTCCGCGAGGCGCAACTGGAGGATCTGCCCGACCTGGCGGGGCAGGTGCTCAAGGGCAGCGTTGCCGGCCGGGTGATCATCAACCCGCGTGACTGAGGCTCAGCCATAGTTCTCGGGCTTCATGCCTTCGACCAGCATGCGCTGGACGCGCGCGGCGGCCTCGGCCTTGGTGACCTTGCCGTCCTTGTCGCTATCGAGCCCTTTGTTCTGGTCGTAGGCAGCGCTCGGCGCGGCAAAGAGCACATGCGAGAGCGGCTTGCTGACGGCTGCGGGCCAGAGGACCGCCATGTAGGCGGCGGGCAGATCGGTCATCCGGCCGGCATAGGGCTTGAAGTACTTCTCGACGAAGTCGAGTTGCCGCTCGCCTGTCATGGCAGCCAGAGCGCGGGTCGTGGTGCCGAGCGCTTCGGCCGTGCGGGGCATGAACTGGATGAGCCCGGTGGCGCCGCTGCGACGATTGAGGCTTGCCGGATGGAAGCGGCGGCCGGTTTCGAAGGCTATCACTGCCATCAGGATGCTCGGATCGAGCCCGAGGCGCTGCGCCACGGCGATGACCTTGCGGCGGAACTCGGGACTGACCTGCTTACCCCAGGCAATGGGCTGGTCGGCGTCCGCCTGAGCCAGGGAGTGCCGCAGGGAGCGGCCGATATGCACCAACAGGGTTTCGAGTAACCAGCGCCAGAACAGCTTCATGCATGCCTCCATTTTCGTGGAGGCGAGTCTGACGCCAGCCCAGGCAGCGGGGATAAGCGGCTAGCCGAAGAGGGATTTGGCCAGTGCGATGAAGGCGGTGCCGCGTTCCTCGAAGTTCTTGAACACTGTGATTTCGTCGCGCTTCTGGCCGTAGCTGGGGGCGGCGGGTGAAAGGATGACGGTGTCGAAACGATCGCGGCGGGCGTGCAACGCCTGCATGCCGGCTTCAAGCGTCGCCGCTTCGAGGACTTCGATGTCAGGCGCCGCAGCGTAGGTGGCGGTGGCGAGCCGGTCGCCGGTGACTGGCAGGCAGACCAGCACGGCGACGCCATGTGGCTCGAGCAGGCCGGCGAGTTCACGATAATCCTGCTGGCGCTCATGGCCGCCGGCGATCAGCGCGATGCGCTGGCCGTCATAGGCGGCCAGGGCGACCTTGGTGGCCTCGGGGGTGGTCGAGATGGAATCGTCGACGAAAGTGATGCCGGCGATCTCGTGGGCTTCGAGGCGGTGCGGCAGCGGCTCGAAGCGCTGGATGCCGCGCACCACGCCTTCGATGTCGCCGCCGGCCTTTAGCGCAATGGCCGCTGCGAGGCGGGCATTGTCGAGATTGTGCTCGCCCTTGAGTTTTGAGCGCGCCACCGCACTGGCGACACGATCGGCGAGGAAGGGCGCGAGCGGTGGGATCAGCCGGGATTTGTCGCGCAGCGCGGCGAGGACCAGCGGATGGTCGTGGGCGCCACGGCCCAGCGCAACCGGGAAAGGGGTGTCGCGGTCGATGAGGTTGAGCTTATCGGCATAATAGCGCTCGACGTCGCGATGCCAGTCGGTGTGCTCGGGCGAGAGATTGGTGACGGCGGCGATATCGGGCGAGAACGCCATGTCGGCGGTCTGGTAGCTCGAGAGCTCGAAGACGATGATCGGATGGCGATCGGCGATCTCCAGCGGGGCGACGCCGACATTGCCGGCAAGGCCAGCGTCGAGGCCGGATTCGACCAGCATCAGATGCACCAGGGTGGCGGTGGTCGACTTGCCCTTGGTGCCGGTGATGGCGATGACCTTGCGGCCGTCTCGATAGGTCTTGCCCCAGAGGTTGAGGTTCGAGGTGACGGCAATGCCGGCCTCGCGCGCCATGGCAAAGACCGGCCGGTAGCGGGAGACGCCGGGGCTTTTGACGATGGTGCCGAAGCGGTGCTCGGCGATGGCTTGCGGCAGGTCGACCGGGGCGATCAGTTCGGCGTCGGCGATGTCGGCCTCGCCGCTGTCGACGGTGACGTAGACCTTGGTGCCCGGCGACTGCTCGGCGATGAAGCGGCGGGTGGAGCGGCCTCGCGGCCGGCGCCATAGAGCAGGACCGGGGCATCAAACAGCATGGCCGAAGACCTTCGCAGCAAGTTCGGGGGGCACGTGATGGTGCGGGCTGGGCGCCAGCAGCTCTTCATGCGCTGCTTCAAGCCTGGGGCTGCCGTACTGAGTCAGCAGGTCGGGCTTGAGCATTGAAACGATTGGCTCATTGGCCCATTCAGGGCGCTGGGCCAGGATGTAAAGGCAGGCCGCTGCCTCCTCGATCTCGCCGACGCATTCCCATGGCTTCTGGCCGGCAAGGCCGGTGAGTTCGCGGAACGAGCGCTCGTTGGCGGGATTGGCGAGAAGGTTTTTGCCGAAGATGGAGAGCAGCCGATCCTTCTCCATTTCGGGGGCGAGGATGAGGAAGACAAAGTGGCATTTGGGGCATTCGCCGCACCAGAGCGGCCCGTCGTGGCCGTTGTAGCGGAAGTTGCGGTTGCAGCTCGAAAACACGTGATCAAAGCGCGTCTGCCTGGCAAAAAGACGGGCGATGCTGGCCTCCGAGAGCGAGCGCAGCAGCGAGAAATAGCCCAGCGTGCCGCCGGTGGCTGCAGCGAGGACCCGGGCGATGCGGCCCTCGAAATCGAGCGACTTGGAATACTGGTGGTTGACCTCGCGGCCGTCGTGCTGGGCATTGCCCTCGCTTGCCGAACGCTCGTTGGAGAGCACGATCCGGTCGAAGGAAAACAGCAGGGCGACAAGCGCGCCGATCATCGAGTTGATGGCGGTGGAAGGGACATGTCCGGTGAGGTAGCCGGGCTGGCTCGAAAGGCGGATCATTTCCGGATCGAGCGTGCGGGTGACATAGACCGGCGGGCGGCCAATGGTATCGACCGAGGTTACGATCGGGCCCTTGGGGTTGACCGCGAAGGGTGCGTAGTCGAGCCCGGCCGCTTCCAGTAACTGCACGCTGACCAGTGAATCCTTGCCGCCGCCGATGGGCAGCAGCACGCGGTCGCGCAGCTTCGGCGCTACGGGGGCGGGGCGGGTTTCATTGGGGCCGGCAATGTTGAGCTGGCCGAAACGGCGCAGGTTGTTGCGGGCGTAGAACTCGCCCAGGCCGTTCTCGTAGATGTCGATGGCGAAGGCGCGTTCGTCGGCGGTCAGCGCAATGTCGGGCGCGCGGATCAGTTCGGGCGCCTTGAGCTTGAAGTAGCTGACGCCCAGGACGATGGCCGTCAGATCCAGCAGTTTGGCAAAGCTGCTGCTGGCGGCCGCCGTCGCGTCAGAGCCGGCTGGAAAGCCCAGCGTTTCAGTGAAGGCAAGGTCGCCGAGGCGATAGCGGAAGGTGGCGATGCCGGAGGTGGCCTCGAAGCTCGGCTTTTCGATCAGGAAGTCGGTCAAGGCGCGGTCCCGGAATGTCTCGGCTCCCCATAGATAAGGAGCGATCAGTAGATTCGCACGCTCAGGCGTTGCACGATATCGGTGTGCAGGCGCTGGAAGCCGTATTCACGCAGCGTGCACTGCCACGCCGTTCCGACGCGCTCGATCTTGAACAGGTTGTATCGGGCAGGATCATGGCCGCCCGTATCGTCCTGTGCGGTACCCGCCGCGGCGACGCCGACCACCGGCACATCGCCATGCGGGCCGGGGATGGCATAGATCGTCGATTTGTGGGTGTGACCGTGCAGGACCAGCTCGGCGCCGGCCTCGGCAACGGCGCGGCGGAAGTTGCGGGCGCCCCAGAGACCGTAGCGCGGGTGGCGCGATTCCTGATTGGGCGGATGGTGGATCATCACCACGCGGAAGAACCCTGCATCGCCCAATAGCCGGAGGCAGCGCGTGAGGCGCTTCTGCTGGTCTTCCTCGAAGCGGCCGGCGGCAAAGCCGGGCGGGGTGGGAATGGCGCTGTTGCAGCAGACGATGGCGACTTCGCCGACGCGGCGGACGAAGGGGAACATGTTTTCGTCGACGGTTTCGCCCAGCACATAGCCGTCCCAGCGCTCGAGGGCTTTTTCGAGCTGGCCGGCGACATAGGCGTCATGATTGCCTGGCGAGAGGCAGACGCGATCCGGGCTGCCGACGGTCTGCAGCCAGTTGTAGGCGGTGTTGATCTCGGCATCGAGCGCCAGGTTCATCAGGTCCCCGGTGACGGCAATAAAGTCGGGGGCCTGCTCGTGCATGTGGTGGACGAGCTTGATCAGGCCCTCGCCGTCGAGGGTGCGCTGGCGCTTCAGCTTCCAGTTGGCAAAACCGGTGATGCGCTTGTTCAGCAATTCCATCGGCCGCACCGGCGGGAGCGGTGCGAGGTGGACATCGGAAAGATGAGCAAGTGTGATCATTGCGCGCGGTAATGCCATGCGGCGCGCGCCAAGAAAATGGCATATTTGGTCGACGCAGAATCGAGGGCTCGAAAATCTCCGTGCATCTGACTTCCTGGCAGCGCCTGAGGACGCGGGCCTTCCTGTTTGCGGTGGGCGTCAAACGTCATATGACGCTGGGCACGCGGGCGGTGCTGATCGACGGGAACCGGGTGTTTCTGATCCGGCAGACCTACCTGCCGGGCTGGCAGTTCTGCGGCGGGGGTGTGGAGCCGGGCGAGAGCTGCGAACTGGCCGCCAGCCGGGAGATGGTCGAGGAGACCGGCTATCGGCCGACCGGGCCGATGCGCCTGTTCGGGCTCTATCACAACACCAGCCGGCTCACCAACCGCGACCACGTGGCCCTGTTTCTCTGCCGCGATTTCGAACTGGTGACGGCCTTCCACCCCAATCACGAGATTGCCGAGGCGGGCTGGTTCGACATCGATGCGCTGCCGGCAGATACCGGGCTAGCCACGCATCGGCGCATCGCAGAGATTTTCGGCGGCGCGCCGATCGCGACCAACTGGTAAGCCTTAGTACAGCAGATTGATTTCCAGAAAGGCCGGGAACGGGCCCATGTCGTTGCCTTCGGCGTCGAACTGGTTGCTTTCGCCCAGGACGGTTTCGACGCGGGCGCCGATCAGTTCGGGGGGCAGGGCGACGACCTCGTTCCAGGGCTGGCAGGTGTCGGCGACGCAGAGGGCCGTGAGGTCTTCCCCAGAATCGGTGCGGATGGTGAGGTAGCAGTTATCGCCACACTCGTAGCCGGTGATGGTGCCGCCGAGGAACTGATCATCGGGCGGCGGGCCGAGTTCGGCTTCGCCCAGCGCCATGACGGTGATTTCGAGAAAGGCGGGGTAGGGGCCCATATCGTTGCCGGCGGCATCGTACTGATTGGCGGTGCCGACAAGCGCATCGACCTGCGCCCCCATCAGTTCGGGCGGCAGGGCGACGACTTCGTTCCAGGGCTGGCAGGCATCGGCAACGCAGAGGGCGTTGAGGTCTTCGCCGAACTCTGTGCGGACGGTGAGGTAGCAGTTGTCGCCGCACTCGTAGGCAATGATGATGCCGCTGATGGCGCGATTGTCGCCGGCGGCCTGGGTCGGCGTGGCAAGACCGATGCTGATCAGCAGGGCGGTGGCAAGGTTGAGGAAAAGGGCAGTCTGACGCAATCTGGTCTCCCCGGGGTGCGCTCATTTGATGAAGTCGAGTTCCGGTCCGATCGGCACAACGCGGGTCGGGTTGATGGTGATGTGGCTCCAGTAATAGTGCGTCTTGATGTGATCGAAACGCACCGTCTCGGCGATGCCGGGATAGTGGTAGAGGCCGCGAAGGTAGTGCGAGATATTCTCGTAATCGGCGATGCGCCGCAGGTTGCACTTGAAGTGGCCGTGGTAGACGGCGTCGAAGCGCACGATGGTGGTAAAGAGCCGCCAGTCGGCCTCGGTCAGGGTGTCGCCGACCAGATAAGCGCTGTCGCCGAGGATGGATTCCACCCAGTCGAGCGCCGCAAAGAGCTTTTCCGCGGCCTCTTCATAGGCCTCCTGCCTGGTGGCAAAGCCGGCCTTGTAGACACCATTGTTGATGTCGTCATAGACGCGGGCGTTGACCGCATCGATCTGGGCGCGCAGCGCCTCGGGATAGTAGTCGTCGGTGTTGCCGGTGAGCTCGTCGAAGGCCGAGTTCATCATGCGGATGATCTCGGAACTCTCGTTGGAGACGATGTTGTTGCGCTGCTTGTCCCAGATGATGGGGACCGTGACGCGGCCGGTATAGTCCGGGACGGCCGCCTTGTAGACCTCCCACATCTGGTCCTTGCCGAGCACCGCGTCGCCGGTGGAATCGGGCAGAGTGAAGGTCCAGCCGGTCTCGTCGGCCATCTTGGCGCTGACGACCGAGTAGGGGATGATCTCTTCGAGGCCCTTGAGCTTACGGAAGATCAGGGCGCGCGAGGCCCAGGGGCAGGCGTAGGAGACATAGAGGTGATAGCGGCCGGCTTCGGCGCGGAAGCCGCCTTCGCCGCTCGGGCCCGGTGCGCCGTCGGCCGTGATCCAGTTGCGAAAGGCAGAGTCGGAGCGCTTGAAGCGGCCGCCGGTGGCCTTGGTGTCGTACCACTGGGTGGACCACACCCCGTCGATCAGCTGTCCCACGATATTTGTCCTGGCGGTTGTTCGGGTTCTGCGTCCTGATTAAGCGCTGCAAACAATTCCGCAAACCAAGATTCACCAGTCTTGAAAAATCGTGACGCGGTCCCGATTTTTCGTGGACGCGTTACCCCTGTGGTGCTAATGCGCTTTCCAGGCGTCAGGAGGCGTCCAGGATGGAGAAAGTTTATCACGTGACCCGACGACCCTAGTGGTCGGAACCCGGCAGCTCTGCCGGCATTCGTCCTTACGTCTCTGTTCTAGGACCAGTCACATGATCGCCTCCACCGTTCACTCGGCCACCTCTGCTGCGCCTCCGCTCGTCGGCATGCCCACTTTCCGCCTCGCAACTCCTGCCGACGATGTGTTCGTCGAGGAACTGCAGGCGCTTGCCTTCGGTCCCGGCCGCTTCGCGCGTACGGCGTTCCGGGTGCGTGAGCGCTTCCCGATCGACAAATCCCTGTCGCTGATCGCCGAAATCGACGGTCAGGCCGTTGCTTCGGTGTGGATGACGCCGATCAGCGTGGGGGGCATCGATGGCTACCTGCTCGGCCCCCTGGCGACCGATCCGGCCTATCGTGGGCGTGGCGCCGGCAAGCTGTTGGTCAAGGAAGTGTGCCGCATGGCGCTGGCGCGCGGTGAAGGCAGCTTTGTGCTGCTGGTCGGCGACGCCCCCTATTATGGCCCGCTCGGCTTTGCGCCGACGACGCTTGGCGCGATCCAGTTCCCTGGACCGGTTGATCCCAAGCGCGTCCTGCTCCACTCTGCCGACGAGACGCTGGCCCTGCGCCTCGCTGGTCCGATTGCGGCGTTCGGGGCAGGCAAGAGGGCCTGAAACCCCAGCAAGGTGATCGTTTGGCGCACCCGGACGACCTGATCGAGCGAATCGCGAGCCGCCTTCTGCCTCGGCCCGATGGCGTCGGGGCAGATGGTGTGCACGTGCCCGACTGGTTGCCCGACACCCCCTTTGATCGGCCGCCGGTGGAGGCGGCGGTGCTTATCGGGCTGGTGCAGCGGCCAGATGCGATCTCTATTCTCTATACCGAGCGCTCCCCCGAGTTGCGGTCGCATTCGGGGCAGATCGCCTTCCCGGGGGGCAAACTGGACCCGACAGACGCCGACGCCGCCGCTGCGGCGGTGCGCGAGGCGAACGAGGAGGTGGGGCTCGACCCGGCCGAGGCCCGGGTCATCGGCTTTCTGCCGCGCTACTACACCGGCACCAACTACCTGATCACCCCGGTGGTGGCGCTGGTGACGCCGAGCGGACCGTTTGTTCCGAACCCCAGCGAAGTGCGATCTGTCTTCGAAGTGCCGCTCGACTATCTGATGCGCAGCGAAAACTACGGCACCTACCGGATATCGCGGAACGGCAAGGAGCACACGACCTGGCAGATCCCGCATGGCGGGCTGATGATCTGGGGCATCACCGCCAACCTGACTCGGCGCTTCCATGACATGGCACTGGTGGGGGAGGTGGCATGATCAAGCCGACCCAGATGGTGGCGCGCCTCAAGTCGGCCGACTGGCTGGTGCGTGAGGAGACGCAGACGGTACTACAGCTGCTCGGCGGGGCCGAGGGCAAGACGCGGGCCGTTGGCGGGATCGTGCGCGACACGATCCTCGGACGCGACCTGTCCGCCGCCGATTTTGATTTTGCGACAGTGTTGATGCCGCACGAAGTGGTGCTGCGGGCCGAGCGAGCTGGCGTTTCGGTCCACCCCACGGGGATCGAGCACGGCACGGTGACGCTGCGATTGGGGACCTGGGTGGCCGAAGTCACGACGCTGCGGGAGGATATCGACACCGATGGCCGGCGCGCCGTGGTACGGTTCGGGTCTGACTGGTCGGTTGACGCGGCGCGGCGGGATTTCACTCTGAACGCGCTTTATGCCGACATGGATGGCACGCTGTTCGATCCGCTGGGCGGGCTGGACGACTGTCTCGCAGGGCGGGTGAAGTTCATCGGCGACCCGGCGCAGCGGATCGAGGAAGATCGGCTGCGGGTCTATCGCTTCTTCCGATTTACCGCGAGCCATGGCAGCGAAAAGCTTGATCCGATTGGACTTTTGGCTTGCCGCGCGGCTGCCCATGATCTTGGCGCGCTATCGGCCGAGCGCGTTGGGTCGGAGTTCCGGCGCATGCTGGGATTGCCGCGTGTGGCGGGGACCCTGCGGGCGATGGTCGACGCCGGCATACTGGCCCTCAGCGCCGAAACCGTGCGGCTGCTGCTCGGTTACGAACGACGAGTGCGGCGTCCGGATGTCTCGGCAAGACTGGCGATCATCATCGCCGAAGCGGGCGCCGGCCAGCTCAAGTCGCTGTGGCGGCTGTCCAATGACGAGGTCGCGGTCGCCGAGGCGATCCTTACCGTTGCCGGGCTGCTGCGCGACTACAGACTCAACGAGGCAGCCTATCGCCACCCGGCCGCACTGGCGGACGGCGTGGACGTGGCGGCGGTGCTGGCTGACTGGACCGAGGCGGGGCGTTCTGCCGTTCTCGATCAATTGCAGGCACTTGCCGTGCCGATGTTTCCGGTCAGGGGGGCGACCTCATCAAGCTGGGGATGCGGCCTGGCAAGGCGCTGGGCGCCGAGCTCGACCGCCTCGAGCAGGTCTGGATCGAAAGCGGCTTTGCCCTCGAACGGGACGAGCTGCTTGCGCTGGCCAAGGGCTAGTTCCGAACTACCTTACTCAGTCGTCGTCGAAGCTGCCGAACTGGGTGAGGCCTTCGAGCCAG
Source organism: Devosia sp. (assembly GCA_015657675.1). Taxonomy (GTDB): domain Bacteria; phylum Pseudomonadota; class Alphaproteobacteria; order Rhizobiales; family Devosiaceae; genus Devosia_A. The sequence continues at coordinate 19,115 of JACDQI010000241.1, read as the reverse complement.
GTTGAACCATCCTTGCGGATGACCTGACGCGGCGTCGTGCCGGATTGCTCGGCGATGGCATCGGCCAGCACTTGGGAATGTGTCACCACCCAGATCTGCGTCCGCTCCGCTGCCTTGGCGATCACCTTGGCCAGCACCGGCAACAGTTCGGGATGCAGGCTGGCCTCGGGCTCGTTGAGGGCGACGAACGGCGGCAGGCGGTACGAGAGGAGTGCGCCCATCAAGGCCAGAAACTGCAACGTGCCGTCTGAAAGCTCGTGGGCGCCGAAGATGCGCTTGGGCGCGTCGGGGTAGCGCATGCCGAAGCTGGCGCGATCAGACGGTTCGTTGATGACCAGATGCGCCCCCGGAAAGGCCGCCCGCACTGCCTCATCGAGGTCGACTGTGTCCTCCCGAATATAGGCCAGGGTTGCAAATACTGCAGCCAGATTGCCACCGTCCGAGGCGAGGAGTGGGGCGGTGACAGCTGGCGATGGCTGGCGCAGCGCCGAATCCCGATCGGTACGAAAGCCGTGGAAGAAGCGCCAGTTGGCCATCATGTGGCGCACGGCGTCGATTTCGGGATAGGCGCCGCGCAGGTTCGACAGCGCGGTCTCGGAAGCCAGCACGGCATTGTCGAGCACCTGCCGGCTGCCTTGATCGTCGCGTGCCCACAGTGCCGGACCGTCGCGCTCCATCAGCAGAACGGGCTTCCTGCCCGTCGCCAGTGTCAGGGCTTCCGCCTTGACCTGCGCTTCGAGCGCGAACGACGCCGCAACGCCCTTTTGCGGGTAACCGAGCTCGATCCGGTAGCCCATGTCGAGATCGCCGCTATCGCCGAGGCCTTCCAGCCGCGCCTCCAGCATCAGCCGGTTCTTTTCCTGCCTGCGAAACCCGTCCGTTCGGAATTTCGGGTCGAAGGTGCCGTCTTCGGTCAGGTTCTTGCCGCCGGCCCAGAACACCGAGTCGAGCCCGCCCTCGCGGGCAATTTCCTCCGCCAGCGTCCCCTTGGCCGCCGCGTGTAAAAGTTCAAGCGAACGGTAGAGATTGGTCTTGCCCACGCCATTGGCGCCCACCAGTACGGTCAGCCGGCGCAGCGGCAGACGGATGGTCCGGATCGAGCGGAAGCCGGTGATCTCGACTTCGACAAGCGCCATGAAAGCCTCGTGCTAGGGCCAGCGGACCTCGGGGGGCATGGAGGAGAGGATCGAGTTGACGTTGCCGCCGGTCTTTAGTCCAAACATGGTACCGCGGTCGTAGAGCAGGTTGAACTCGACATACCGGCCGCGGCGGATCAGCTGCTCTTCGCGCTCCGAGTCGTTCCAGCGCTGCTCGAAATTGTTGCGCACAAGTGTCGGATAGATATCGCGAAACGCCATGCCGACGTCCTGGGTGAAGGCGAAGTCGGCAGCCCAGTCGCCAGAATTGTGATGGTCGTAGAAGATGCCGCCAATGCCGCGGGGTTCCTTGCGGTGGGGCAGGTAGAAGTACTCGTCGCACCAGGTCTTGTAGCGCGGGTAGTCGATGGCGTGTGCTTCGCAGGCGCGGCGCATGGCAGCGTGGAAGGCGATTGTGTCGGGATCGTCCTGGGTGCGGCGACGATCCAGCACCGGGGTAAGGTCGGCGCCGCCACCGAACCACCATTTGCCGGTGGCGACCATGCGGGTGTTCATGTGCACGGCCGGGACGTGCGGGTTCCAGGGGTGCGCGATGAGCGAAACGCCGGTCGCGAAAAAGCTGGCGCCTTCCTCGGTGCCGGGCATCTGCTTGGCGAATTCGGGCGAGAATTGGCCGAAAACGGTCGAGATGTGGATGCCGACCTTCTCGAACACCCGGCCGTGCATCATCGACATCTCACCGCCACCACCAGGGGCGCCGGTATGGTCCTTGCGATCCCATGCCTCGCGCACGAACTTGCCTGGGGGGCGGTCGGCATGGGGGCCTTTGACCTGCCGTTCCAATAGCTCGAATTCGGCGCAGAGGCCGTCGCGCAACTGCCGGAACCAGGCCGAAGCCTTCTGCTTGAGGTGGTCGATGTCGGCGGGCAGGGTCATTGGAGCAACTGCAACAGGTCGGTCTGGCGGAGTGCTTCACCTAGCACGAGGCTGGCCGCCATGGCGACATTGAGCGAGCGCATCTGCTGTCGCATGGGGATGCGGACACGCAACTCAGCGCCATTGGCGACTGAGTCGGGCACGCCGGCGCTTTCGCGGCCGACCATCAGCACGTCGCCATCCTGGTACTGGACGGCATAGGCCGACTGGGACGACTTGGTGGTGAGCAGCACCAATCGCCGACCTGCCGACTCGCGCCACTGCGTGAAGTGCTCATAGCTGTCGTGAATGTGGAACTCGGCATGTTCGACATAGTCGAGGCCGCCACGCTTAAGGGTCTGGCGCGAGACAGGAAATCCGGCCGGATGGATAATGTGCACGGCAACGCCCAGGCATGCGCCGAGGCGCAGCATCGAGCCGGTATTCTGGGCGATATCGGGTTGGTAGAGGGCCAGGTCGAGGCTGATTTGGAACTCCTCCGGCAGGCGGGTTGCGCAGCAGCGGGGGGTATAGTGTCGCACGAGAACAAAGTCACCCGGTGCTAGGCTGGACAAGTTCTAAGGAGAGTGCAAAAAGAACGCCAAAATCACGCCGCGTTGATGGCGGTTTTCGGCTATGGTTGCGGCATTGGCAGCGCAAGCCGCACTCCCTTCGGGCGTCGATTTTCGGCACGAGACACGGAAGCATACCTTGGCGACCCAACCCAACCTGGCAGAACCGCACGCTCCTCAACCCAGCCGCCGCGACTTTCTCTATGTCGCAGCGGGCGCAGTCGGAGCCGTCGGCGTTGCCGGCGCGGTCTGGCCGCTGATCAACCAGCTCAATCCCGACGCTTCGGTGCTGGCGCTGTCGTCGATCGAATTCGATGTCGGCGGCATTGAAGAGGGCCAATCGGTCACCATCAAGTGGCGCGGTCTCCCGGTGTTTGTCCGCCATCGCACGGCCGCCGAAATCGAAGAAGCCAAGGCCGTGCCGCTGGCCGATCTCAAGGATCCGGCGACCGACGAGGCGCGGACCAAGCCGGGCCACGAGCAGTGGCTGATCATGATTGCCAACTGCACCCACCTGGGCTGCATTCCGGTCGGCGAATCGGGCGAATTCGGTGGCTGGTTCTGTCCGTGCCACGGGTCGCAGTTCGATACCGCCGGCCGCATCCGCAAGGGCCCGGCGCCGACCAACCTCGTGCTGCCGCCCTATGAATTCATCTCCGATACGCTCGTGCAGATCGGCTAAGAGGCACTAGACAAGACATGGCCAGCCACGAAAGCTCATATACTCCCGGTAGTGCGGTCGAGAAGTGGATCGACGAGCGTCTGCCAATCATCCGGTGGTCCAAAGAACACCTGATGGACTACCCGACGCCCAAGAACCTCAACTATTTCTGGACGTTCGGCGGCATCCTGGCGATCATGCTGGTGGTGCAGATCGTCACCGGCATCGTCCTTGCGATGCATTATACCCCGCATGTGGACCTGGCGTTCAACTCGGTCGAGCACATCCGCCGTGACGTCAATGGCGGGCGCATCATCCAGGCCGTGCACGCGGTCGGCGCCTCGATGTTCTTTGCGGCAGTCTATATCCATATCTTCCGTGGCCTCTATTTCGGGTCGTACAAGGCCCCCCGCGAGATCCTCTGGATCCTGGGCGTTGTGATCTTTGTGCTCATGATGGCGACGGCGTTCATGGGTTACGTGCTGCCGTGGGGCCAGATGAGCTTCTGGGCGGCGCAGGTTATCACCAATATCTTTGCCGCCATTCCGGTGGTCGGCGATCCGATCCTGCAGCTGCTGCGCGGCGGGTTCACGGTGGACAATGCCACGCTCAACCGCTTCTTCTCGCTGCACTATCTGCTGCCGTTCGTGATTGCTGCCGTTGTGGCTCTGCATATCTGGGCGCTGCACATCCCGGGCAACAACAACCCGGTGGGCGTGGACGTCAAGTCGAGCCGCGATACCCTGCCGTTCCATCCGTACTACACGATGAAGGATCTGTTCGGGATCATCGTCTTCTTCATCCCGTTCGCCTGGTTCGTGTTCTTTGCTCCGGATCTGCTGGGGCATGCGGACAACTACATCATGGCGAACAGCCAGGTGACGCCGGCCCACATCGTGCCTGAATGGTACTTCCTGCCGTTCTACGCGGTGCTGCGCGCCATCGACTTCAATATCCTGTTCATCGACTCCAAGCTGGGTGGCGTCATCTTCTTTGGTGGCTCGATCCTGATCCTGTTCTTCCTGCCCTGGCTGGATAACGTCCAAGGTGCGGTCGGGCACGTTCCGTCCGATCTTTAAGTGGTTCTACTGGCTGTTTGTCGCCAACTTCATCATGCTGGCCTATCTGGGCGCAGCGCCGGCGGACGGTAAGGTGCTTGGGCTGGGCGTAGCCGAGTTCTCCAAGATCTGCACGGCTTACTACTTCCTGCACTTCCTGGTGGTCCTGCCGCTTCTGGGTCGACTTGAGACGCCCAAGCCGCTGCCGGCATCGATCTCCGAAGCCGTGCTGGCCAAGCACAAGCCCGTGGCGACTACCGCCACGCCTGCTCCTTCGCACTGATACCCGGGACCGCACCTCAAATGATCAAGACCAAGACCATTCTCGGCGCGATCCTGGTGGCGGTGGCCGTTTCGGCCGCACCCATGGTGACGCTGCCAGTTCAGGCCGCCGAGACGACGCAGCAGATTGAAAAGCAGCCCTGGACCTTTGCGGGGATCTTCGGGACGTTCGACAAGAACCAGCTCCAGCGAGGCTTTCAAGTCTTCAAGGAAGTCTGTGCCAGCTGCCATTCGATGAACCTGATGGCCTTCCGCAACCTTTCGCAAAAGGGCGGGCCGGAGTTCTCCGAGGAGCAGGTGAAGGCCCTCGCGGCGACCTATGAGATCGTCGATCCGGAAGCCGAAGGCGGGGTTCGTCCTGGCGTCGCGGCGGACCGTTGGCCGGCACCGTTCGCCACCGAGCAGGATGCGCGCGATGCCAATGGTGGGGCTTATCCGCCGGACCTGTCGGTGATTGCCAAGGCCCGCTCGGCTAGCCAGCCGTTCCCGTGGTGGATCCTCAACTACTTCACGCCCTATGCCGAAGGCGGTACGGACTACCTCCATGCGCTGCTGACCGGCTATGAGGAAACTGTACCGGAAGGCACGCTCGACTCGCAGGGCAACCCTTTCGTTCTGCCGGAAGGCAAGTACTACAACCACTACTTCCCGGGCCATGCGATCGGCATGCCGCCGCCGCTTGCTGACGGTCTGGTGACCTACGAGGCTGCCGAGGATGGTTCGGTGATCGAGCCGACCGTCGAGCAGACTTCGCGCGACGTCACGGCCTTCCTGATGTGGATTGCCGAACCGCACCTGGTCGACCGCAAGGAGACGGGCTTTAAGGTCATGGCCTTCCTGTTCCTGTTTGCGGTGATCATGTACCTGGTGAAGCGCCAGCTGTGGCGCAACGTCGAGCATTAAGCTGACCGACGACGAGTTTGAGAGGGGCCCCCTGGTGGGGCCCTTCTGCATTTTGGGCCCGGTCGTTCCACGCCCTTCTCCTGCCACATCAGTCTGCGGTACTGTGGCCCAGTTCACCGGATGCAGGGGGTTGGGAATGTCGGTCTTTCGGATTGCCGTGACCGCCATCGGCGTTGCCGCGGCTGTAGCGCGCCATCCGGCGGTGCGCGCCGGATTGCGCGCGGCGCCGTTGCTGATCACGCCGCGGATGCGTCAGCTTGCGGCCGAGGCGGCGCTCGACGCCGCCTATAGCGCGGGCGTGACGGCGCGAAAGATCATCCGACGTAACTGACGTTTCAGGCCTTGCGCCCAAGGGCGCGGTTTGCTCATCCTCGGCGGCAATTTCAGACTTCCGGAGTCCCCATGCCGCTCGACCTCAAGTCCCTGGTCCGTTCGATCCCCGACTACCCCAAGCCGGGGATTCTGTTTCGCGACATCACCACGCTGATCGAGCACCCGGAAGGGTTTCGCCAGAGTGTGGAACAGCTCGCCGAGCGCTATCGCGGCCGCGGCATCACGCATGTCGCGGGCATCGAAGCGCGCGGATTCATTTTTGGTGCGGGCGTGGCGATCTCTCTCGGCGTCGGCTTTGTGCCGGTGCGCAAGAAGGGCAAGCTGCCGGGTGAGACCATCGGGCAGAACTACGCGCTCGAATATGGCGTGGACACCATCGAGATTCATGCCGATGTGCTGGAGGCCGGGGACAAGGTGCTGCTGGTCGACGACCTGATCGCCACCGGTGGCACGGCGCTGGCCGCGGTGTCGCTGATCCGGCGGACCGGCGCGACGGTGGGCGATGCGGCGTTCGTCATTGATCTCTTCGATCTGGGCGGCGCGCAGAAGTTGCGCGAAGTCGGCGTGACGGTGGAGGCCCTGCTGCCCTACGAAGGGCACTGAGATGCCTGCGTTTGCCTCGACGCTGTTCCAGATGGGCAACAATACCGGCATCGTGGTGCCGGAGGAGATCATCGCAGCGCTCGGCGGCGGCAAGAAGCCGAAGGTCAATGTCACCGTCAACGGCTTTGCCTATCGCTCCAGCGTGGCGGTGATGGACGGCAAGTACCTGATCAGCTTTTCGTCGGACAAGCGGGCCGCGACCGGGATCAAGGGTGGCGATGCGATCGCGGTGACGCTGGAGCTCGACACGGCGCCGCGCGAGGTCGAGGTGCCGGCCGATTTTGCCGCCGCGCTCGCCAGGGAGCCAGCGGCCGCAGCATTCTTTTCGACGCTCTCGTACAGCAACCAGTCGCGGCACGTGCTGGCGATAGCCGATGCCAAGACCGAGGAGACGCGGATCAAGCGCATCGCCAAGGCCGTTGCCGCGTTGAAGGCCGGAGAGAAGTAGTTTCTGGCGCGCTTACAGGCGGCCTGCAAAAAGTTCAGACGTCGTGTCGATCTGCGTCATGTCGGTTCGTCGTGTGAGCAGAGGGCAGTGTCGCCCTTGGCTAAATGGAGACTGACATGCGGTTCATGATCATCGTCAAAGGCACGCCGGCGGAGGAGAACAACCCGCCGCCGTCGTCCGAGCTCATCGCCGAAATGGGCAAGTTCAATGCGGAGCTCATCGAGGCCGGCGTGCTGCTGGCGGGCGAGGGGCTGCAGCCGAGCAAGTTCGGCGCCAAGGTGCGGTTTGGCAAGGACAAGCAGGAGGTTGTCGATGGGCCGTTCACCGAAGCCAAGGAACTTGTCGGTGGTTTCTGGATCCTGTCGGTGAAGGATCTGGCAGAGGCGGTTGCCTGGGCGCGGCGGATTCCGTTCACCGAGGGCGAGGTGGAAGTGCGGCGCGTGTCGGAAGTCACCGACTTCGTGGAGGATGACATTTCTCGCGAGGCGTTGCAGACCGAAGCCGCGCTGCGTGCGAGCGGTCGTTTCTAGGCCAAGTGAGAGACGGGAGATTTCAGATGCGTTTCATGATCATTCGCAAGGCCGATGCTGAGACTGAGGCCGAGTCGGCCCCGGCCGATGGAGGCCACGAGGCCCTCATGGCCCAGATGATGGCCTACAACGAAGAGATGGCGAAGGCCGGGGTGCTGGTGGGCGGCGACGGGCTGATGCCGTCCTCGCGCGGCTACCGGATAAAGTTCAGCAATGGCACGCCGTCGGTGATCGACGGGCCGTTTGCCGAAGCCAAGGAGCTGGTCGCCGGGTTCACGATGATCAAGGTCGGGTCGCGCGAGGAAGCGCTCGACTGGGTCAAGCGCTGGCCCAAGCTTGATGGGCACGGCAATGTCGAGCTGGAGCTCCGGCAAGTCTACGAAGCCGAGGATTTCGGCCCGATGAGTGCGGAGCAGAAGGAACAGTATGACAGCGTCTTTGCGCTGTCTGAAGAAGACGCCCGCTAACCCGCTGGCGGGACTGACGATGTACGCTTGCCGCGACGCGGTCGACCTGTTCTGATCGCGTTGCCATGTCCGATATCGAGACCCACAAGACCATCGAGGCCGTCTGGCGTATCGAGCAGGCGCGGCTCGTTGCGGGTCAGACGCGCATGGTGCGCAACATTTCCACCGCCGAAGAACTGGCCCAGGACGCGCTGCTGATCGCGCTCGAGGCGTGGCCGCAATCGGGTGTGCCACGCAATCCGGGCGCCTGGTTGATGGCTGCGGCGAAACGAAAAGCCATCGACCAGTTCCGACGGCAAAAGATGGCGCAGCGCAAGCTCGACGAGGTCGGGCGGGACCTCGGCGAAGAAGAGCAGCGGGTCCCCGACTATGACACCGCGCTCGACGATGACGTGGGCGATGATCTGCTGCGGCTGATCTTTACCTCCTGCCATCCGCTGCTGTCGCGCGAGGCGCGGCTGGCGTTGACGCTGCGGCTGATCGGCGGGCTTAGCACGGCGGAGATCGCGCGGGCGTTCCTCGTGCCGGAGCCGACCATTGCGCAGCGGGTGGTGCGGGCCAAGCGGACCATTGCCGAGGCCGGCGTGCCGTTCGAGGTGCCCGGCGGCGCCGAGCGGGCCGAGCGGCTCAGCTCGGTTCTTGAGGTCATCTATCTGATCTTCAACGAGGGCTATTCGGCTACTGCCGGAGACGACTGGATGCGGCCCGAACTGGTCGAGGAGGCGCTGCGGCTTGGACGCATCGTCGCCCATCTGCTGCCCGAAGAGGCCGAGGTGCATGGGCTGGTGGCGCTGATGGAGATCCAGGCGTCGCGGAGCCGAGCGCGGGTGGCGCCGGATGGCTCGCCCATCCTGCTGTTCGAGCAGAACCGGGCGCTGTGGGACCGTCTGCTGATCGGGCGAGGCCTTGCGGCGCTGGAGCAGGCCGAGGCGCTATCGGCAGCGCGCGGGCCCTATACGCTGCAGGCGGGTATTGCGGCATGCCACGCGCGGGCGCGGCGGCCTGATGACACCGACTGGGGCCGCATCGTCGCGCTCTATTCGATCTTGGCAGAGGTAGCGCCAAACCCCGTGGTTGAGCTCAACAGGGCGGTAGCGGTGAGCTTTTTCGCCGGGCCGGCGGCCGGGCTGGAACTGATCGACCAATTAGCTGCGCTGCCGATGCTCAAGGGCTATCACCTGCTGCCCAGCGTGCGGGCGGATCTGCTGTTCAAGCTGGGGCGTATGGAGGAGGCGCGGGTCGAGTTCACCCGCGCCGCCGAAATGACCCGCAACGAGCCGGAGCGGGCGCTTCTGCTCGAACGCGCCCGCTCCTGCGCGAGCTAATGCCGGGTCGGTAACTTCGGTTGGGTCGGCAACTGCTCGGTCTTGGCCAACTTGGCCGACTTGGGGGCAGGGCCGTAGGCATGCCCGGGCTTGCCGCCCCAGCGTTTCTTGTTGACCGGAACGGGCCGCTGATAGGTCATGAATTTTGGCATAAGCCATCTCCTTCCCCGCCGCTGTCCTCGACGGGCACGAGCGGGGCCAAATGCGCGGCACGACGTAGTACACAGCGCGTTGATGATAAGGGTTATGGGGAGACTGGACGCCAGGGAGGCCGGACGGAATCCGACTCACATCTGGAGCATCACGCCGGCCGGCATCCGAGCATCGTCTGCCACACGCTCGGCGTGGGAAGACATATACTTGGGCGTCCGCGGTTGCTCTCAGATCATTTTGTGGCGAGACCTCTTGGTTGAGGGCGGGTTCATAGACCACGCCGCCGCTAGCCGTCAAGCCGCGTCCCGGTACCCGAGGTTAGCGCGGATTGCAGACCAAGATCGGTTTCTGCGTCTGGTCGGGCTGCGGCTGGTAGAGGGTCAACGCGTCCTTGCCCTCGGAATCAAAGCTCAGGAGCGCAGTGGTGATACCCGCACCCTGGACCAGCGTTCCGTCCAGGAAGGTGACGCCATCTGACGCCATGCCGGCTGAACCGGTGCCCGATGCCTTCGAGCCGAAGTTGACCGAGGCGTAGCCGTAGGTGCCGGCGAAGATGGTCAGGATGCCGGCCTTCTTGCCATCAATCAGGGCGCGGCAGGCCCAGTTGCCTTCGACGCCGGCGACCGTCATGCCCTGAGCGAAGGCCGGGGCGGCCGAGGCGGCCAGCAGCAGGAGAGCTGTAAGGGGCAGGCGCATGAGTGGACTCGCAGTTGGATTCGGGCTGCCAATCAGGGGCGCAGCAATTTCCCCAATCCGGGCACGCGGGTCAACGCCTGAAGTAGCCGCAGCCGCAGTGGCATCTTGTAGTCCCGCAGCTTGGAAAAGCCCACCAGTTCGGCGCGGTAGACCAGCTCGGCGCGCTGGTTGTGCGCTTCGATGGTGTTGAAAAGCAGGCCCCAGCCCGGGATGGAATTGGATGGCCGCTTGCCGGTGACGGTCAGCGTGTAGCTCACGATGTCGCCGGGGCGAACCGGGGCCTTGAACTCCATCTTGTTGACGCCGGGGGAGGGGCCGGAGACGCCGGGTTCCTCTCCCAGCCCGCGCAGGCGTTCACCTTCGGCGTCGAGCGCGGCGACCATGCGGGCGTGGCCCACCGACACCGTGTGCCAGCCTGAGGCGACAAGGCCGCCGAAATGGCTCTGCTTGGCCAGTTCGGGATCGACGTGGAAGTATTGCGGGTCATAGAGGGTGCCGAAGCGGATGATCTCGGCTTGGGTGAAGGTGTGGGCGCCAAGCGGATAGGGCGCATTGAGGGTGATGTCCTCGAACCACTGGGTCATAGCGCGGTCTCCAGGGGTGCATCTGGAACGCGCAGCGCTACGAGGTTGGCGAGGGCCATGGACATGACCGGGTCATTGTTCTGATTGCGAATGTCGAACTGGAGCGTGACGATGCCGCGCTCGGGATGCGAGCGCGAGCGGCGCAGGGCAGAGATCGTCGCGGTGCCGGTGATGGTGTCGTCCACCATGACGGGCTGCTTCCATTTGAGATCGGAGAAGCCGAGGCCGCCCATGGAGGCGACTTTGCCCAGGAAGGCATCGACGAGCATGCGGAGGGAGAGCGCTGCGGTCTGCCAGCCGCTGGCGGCGAGGCCGCCAAGCAGCGACTTGCGGGCCGCCGCTTCGTCGAGATGAAAGGGCAGGGGATCGAACTCGCGGGCAAAGGCGAAGATCATGTCCCGGGTCACCGTCACCTGCCCCAGGGTGATGACTTCGCCGACCACGAGGTCCTCGAAGTGGCGCCGATCGGCTGTCACCGTATTGGTCATTGGCATTCCCTATACGTCAAGCGGGACTGACATAGCGCAAGGGCGCAGACTTGTCACGGCATGGCAGCCGTGCGTGGGGCCCACAACCCGGTTCTGGCGGCTTACAGCCAGTGCGGAATGATCACCAGATAGGTGCCGCACCAGGCAACGTAGCTCAGAAGGGAAAGGCCGATCGACCAGATGGGGGTCCGGCGGGTGGCGTCGTGGGCGAGGATGCTGATCCAGATCAGCAGGCAAATCAGACCGACGAACATCACGAAGGACATGCCCACCCAGCCCATCACGTCCTCGGCGATTTCGATGATCACCGGGGCGAACGTGGCGAGCACTAGCGGCGGCAGTAGCCAGACGGACTGCTTTTCGCCGAGCGTGATTGCCAGATAGAGGCCGATGAGGCCGAGCACGATGCCGAGGGCCGGGATCAGCGCGAGAGGATCGAGCGAAAGCAGCCCCAGCGGGGCGGCAAAAAAGGCGAAGAGAGAGGACCACCAAGTGGCGAAATGCTGTGCCATGAAAACGATCAGGTGCTTAAAAGGAGCAGGTTTGCGGACCGACAGTTACGCTGGATCGGTCCGCCTGTCATTGCAGCATTTCGCAACATGGATGAGCGGGCAGACGCACGCCCGCCGCACACTCAGGTGTTGAACTTGAAGAGCATCACGTCGCCATCCTTGACGACATATTCCTTGCCTTCATCGCGCGCCTTGCCGGCTTCTTTGGCCGGTACTTCGCCGCCGAGCGTCACGTAATCATCATAGGCAATGGTTTGCGCGCGGATGAAGCCGCGCTCAAAATCGGTGTGGATGACGCCGGCGGCCTGCGGGGCGCGGTCGCCCTTGTGGATGGTCCAGGCGCGTGCCTCTTTCGGGCCGACGGTAAAATAGGTCTGCAGGCCAAGCAGTTGGTAGGCTTCGCGGATCAAACGATTCAAGCCCGGCTCGTGCAGGCCGAGGCTTTCGAGGTATTCGGCCTGTTCGACATCGGGCAACTGGGCCAGCTGGCTCTCGATCTCGGCGGAGATGACGATGACCGCGGCGTTGTGCTGCCTGGCGTATTCTTCGACCTGCTTGGTCATGGCATTGCCGGTGGCGGCAGAGGCCTCATCGACATTGCAGACATAGAGCGCCGGCTTTGACGTGAGGAGCTGCAGCTCGTTGAAGGGCTTTTCCTCCTCGGCTGAGCGGACAACGAGACGGGCGGACTTGCCTTCGCGTAGCAGCACCAGAGCGCGGTCGATGAGGTCGAGCGTGACCTTGGCGTCCTTGTCGGCCTGCTTGGCTTTCTTTTCGACGCCGGTGCGGCGCTTTTCGAGGCTTTCGAGATCAGCGAGCATCAGCTCGGTCTCGACCACTTCGGCGTCGGCCAGCGGATCAACCTTGTTGGCGACGTGGATGATGTTGCCGTCCTCGAAGCAGCGCAGCACATAGGCGATGGCGTCGCACTCGCGGATATTGGCGAGGAACTGGTTGCCGAGGCCTTCGCCCTTGCTGGCGCCTTTGACGAGACCGGCAATGTCGACAAAGCTCATGCGGGCCGGAATGATCTGCTGGCTCTTGCCGACGGCGGCGAGCTTATCGAGCCGACTGTCGGGCACGGCCACTTCGCCGGTATTGGGCTCGATGGTGCAGAACGGAAAGTTCGCGGCCTGGGCGTTGGCGGTGCGCGTCAGCGCATTGAACAGGGTGGATTTGCCCACGTTTGGCAGCCCCACGATCCCCATCTTGAAACCCATTGCACGTCTCCGAAGTTCATTGCGCCTTCCAATCGGTGGAAGGCCCGTCAATGTCAATCGCCAAGAGCGGGTGGGAGACCTTCCGGCGCCGCGCCAAGCGTAGCGAGAACGAAATCGGCGCGCTCTGCGATGCTGAGGCGGGGGAGCAGAACGACATCGTAGCCCAGGGCAGGGTAGTCGCGCAGCAGGCGGTCATATTCTGCAATCGCCTGGTGGAGACCATGGCGCCGTTCTCCGTCGGTGACGTAGAGCTCTGGCCAGGGTGGCGCCATGAAATGGTACGGTGGTAGCGCCCGGGCGGGTGGCTGAGCGGAGTGCCCTTTATGTCGGCGTGCGCCGAGGCGGCGTCGATGGCGGAGCGGTCGAAGAACGTCCAACCCGGGTTGGCAGCCGCAGATGCAAGGTCTGCCGCCGCCATGGCAAGGGCACGGCGGATGAATGCGTGGGCATCGAGCCAGGGCAGGGCAGTGCCGCCCGATGCTGACTCTTCGCGCACGATGCGGCGCCCGGGTTCTTCGACGACGGCATAGCCACGACGCGCCAGTTCGGCCAATAGGCTCGACTTGCCGCCACTCGAGCAGCCGGAGATCACGACGAAACGGTTCAACTTGTCCCTCCTTGTCGGATGGTCAGCTGTTGCCGTCGCCATCCTTCCTGAAAATCTTCCGCAGCATGTCGGCCATCGGGCCTGTCTCGGGCAGCTTTGCCTGCGGTTCGGCCGGGCGGGCGGCGCGGATGTGGCTTTGGGCCTTGGGCCGCGTGGGATCGGCAGTGGGCGGGCGCTGGGGGCGTTCCGCCCCGTCGCCGCCAATGGCGAGAGCGAGCTTGTTCATCAGGCCATTGTCGTCGCCGGAGATGATCATGCCGGCATTGTCGGCGATGGCGTCGAGCAGCGGATTGAGCCACTCGGCGTCAGCCTTGGAGAAATCGCCCAGCACCCAGGGCATCACCCTGTCCTTGTGCCCGGGATGGCCGATGCCGAGGCGGATGCGGCGGTATTCGGTTCCGAGCTGTGGGTCGATCGAGCGGAGGCCATTGTGGCCGCCATTGCCGCCGCCGCGCTTGACCCGGACCTTGCCGGGGATGAGGTCGAGCTCGTCATAGAGCACGGTGACGTCGGCCGGGCCGAGCTTGTAAAAGCTCGTCAGCGCCTGCACGCTGTCGCCGGAGGAGTTCATGAAGGTCTGCGGCTTGAGGATCAGCACGCGCTCGCCGGCGATCTGACCTTCGGACACCAGACCCTGGAATTTCTCGCGGAAGCCGGGGAAGCCGTGGCGCCGCGCGATGGCGTCGGCAGCCATGAAACCGATATTGTGGCGGTTGTTGCGATACTTGTCCCCGGGATTGCCGAGGCCGACAAGGAGATGCATCGCGTCTCTCCGGAAGAGAAGGGGCGGGCCTTGGCCCACCCCTAATGAAGGTTATTCCTTCTTGGCGGCCGCAGCCGGAGCAGCAGCGGCACCGGCCTCAGCTTCTTCCGAACGCAGGCCCGACGGTGCAACAATGGTCGCGATGGTCAGGTCGTCCTCGTGGCTGTGGTCGGTGGCACGGCCGGCAGCTGGATCGAGGAGATGTGGATCGAGTCGCCGATATCCTTGCCGGTCAGATCAACGGTGATCTTTTCCGGGATATTGTCGGCAGAAACGGTCAGGTCGAGGGTGTGGTGCACGATGTTGAGCACACCGCCGCGCTTGATGCCCGGGCTTGCCTCTTCGTTGATGAATTCAACGTGAACCTGGACGTTGATCTTGGAGCCCTTGCCGATGCGGAGGAAATCCACATGCAGCGGGAAGTCCTTGACCACGTCGAGCTGGTAGTCGCGCGGGATCACCTGATGCTTCTCGCCGTCCACGTCCAGGGTGAGGATGTGGGAGAGGAAGCCGCCGGCATAGATGCGCTTGTTGGCTTCGTTGGTCGAGATCGCGATGGCGAGGGGGGGGCTTCTTGTCGCCGTAGATCACGGCGGGGATCAGTCCTTGACGACGCAGTGCACGAGCGGCCCCCTTGCCCACTCCCGTCCGCGTCTGAGCCTTAAGCTCTTTTGCAGCAGCCATTGAATTTTCCATTCATGGGTTGGTGTGAACCTTTGACAGCCAAAAGCTCACGCACCCGTCCTCCAGGGGTGACGGGCACTTCATGGCGGCGGGATATAGAGGAAACCCGCCTGACGGGCAAGCGACCTTGACAGGGGATTTAATGTAGTTACATTTAATCGACCGGAGGCGCCATGGACTTCGAGTGGGACGACGCCAAGTCGGAATGGAATCGTGAGCATCGAGGCTTCGGGTTTGAGGTCGTCTATGAGTTCGACTGGGACGGTGCCGCCATCGAGGAAGACAAGCGTGCCGACTACGGCGAGCGCCGGTTCAGGGCCTTTGGTCGTGCAGGTGATGTAAGGCTGTTTGTGGCGTTTACATACCGCGCGGAGGTTTTGCGCATCATCAGCGTGCGCCGTATGCACATGAAGGAAGCACAGCGCTATGGCATCTAAAAAGCTCGATCCGTTTCTCGCAGACTATGAAACAGCGCCGCTGACGGACGACGAGATCAAGCGGATCCGGCCGGCAAAGGATGTGTTCGCTGAACTCGGTATCCCCATGCCCAAGGGCCGACCGCGGATCGAGCAGCCGAAGCGACAGGTGACGCTGCGGCTCGATCAGGCGGTGATCGAGCATTTCAAGCGCGGCGGCAAAGGGTGGCAGACCCGGTTAAACGACACGCTGGCCGCGGCCATCAAGGACAAGTAGTCGGCTGTCCTACTCAGCCGTCTTGAAGGGCCTGGATGCGCTGGCGCAGCCAGGCACGGACGGCGCTGTCGCTGGATAGGCCGATGGCGAGCGTGAGGGCTTCGATAGCGCCGGATTTGTCGCCGGTCTGGGCGAGGACATGGCCACGAGCGGCCCAGTAAGGCTGATAGTCGTTCATGCGCGGGTCGACGCCCAGGGCATCTAGCGCAGGGAGCGCGGCCGCGGGCCCTTCGACTTCCGACAGTGCTGCGGCGCGATTGAGGGCGACGACGGGTGACGTGGTCAAGGCGAAAAGGTGGTCGTAAAGCTGGAGGATGGCGGGCCAGGTGGCGGCGCCGTGCAGTCGTCGCGCCATGTGCGCCGACTGGATGGCGGCTTCGATCTGGTAGCGGCCGCTCGGTCCGCCGGCATTGGCCTGGCGCAGCAGGTCTTCGGCGAGGTTGAGCTGCCAACTGTCCCAGAGGCGCGTGTTCTGGGCATCGAGCGGCACATAGGCGCCATCGGCGGTGCGGCGGGCTGCGCGACGGGCTTCGGTATAGAGCATGAGGGCCAGCATGCCCTTGGCCTCTGGCTCATCGGGCAGCAGGCCGACGAGCAGGCGGCCGAGCCAGATGGCCTCGGACGAGAGGGCATTTCCCTGGGCTTCGCCGATTTCGGTCCAGCCTTTTGCATAGGCCGCATAGACAGCGTCCAGAACGGCGTCAAGCCGATCGGGCAGTTCCTGCCTGTCGGGGACGCGGAAGGGAATGCCGGCCTCCTTGATGCGCGCCTTGGCGCGCACCAGGCGCTGCCCCATGGTGGCGGGCGAGATGAGAAATGCGGCTGCAATATCGATAGCGGTCAGCCCGAGGATGGTCTGGAGGATAAGCGGTGCGCGCATGCCGCGCTCGATGGCGGGATGGGCGCATGCGAACATCAGGCCAAGTCGCCGGTCCGGAATGTCATCAGGGTTGGCGGCGGCGGCTTCGAGTTCGTCGGAGATCAGCATCAGATGCTCCTCACCCACTTTGCGGGTTTTGTTTCGCCGCAGTGCATCGGTCTGTCGGCGGCGCGCCACAGTGAGCAGCCAGGCATCCGGATTGTCCGGCACGCCGTCGGCGGGCCAGAGGCGCAAGGCAGTGGCAAAAGCCTCGGCCAGCGCGTCTTCGGCACCGGCGACGTCGCGGGTGCGCGCTGAAAGGTACGCGACGAGGCGGCCATAGCTCTCCCGAGCCACGCGTTCGGCGGTGCGCGCCGCCTCATCGTCCCGTATGTTCATCGCTTCAGCCTTGCCGCAGGCTCTTGTAGGGCTTTGGGTAAGTGTCGGCGAGCGGACGGATTTCGATGGCGCCATAGCGGGAGCTCGGGCAGCGGCGGGCCCAGGCGATGGCCTCGTCGAGATCGGCCACGTCGAGCATGAAATAGCCTGCCAGTTGCTCCCGTGTATCGGCATAGGGGCCGTCGAGCACCTCAGTTTTGTCGCCAAGGGTGCGGATGGTGGTGGCGGCCGAGGCGGCTGCAGCCGCTCCCCGGCAGAAGACTGGCCGCCCGCCTTGGCGAGGGCTTCGTTGAACGCGGCATAGTCGGCCCAGAGTTCTTTCTGCGGGGCGTTGGCGAGCGCGACCTCGTCGTGGTGGATCAGCATCATGTAACGCATGGGGGGCGATCCTTAGCTGACGGCCTGCTTGACCAGGGCGGTGAGGCGGGCCTCATCGGCCGCGGTCAGCTTCAGCACGGCGAAGCTGGTGGGCCACATATTGCCGTCATCGAGCCGCGCGGGATCATTGAAGCCGAAGGTGGAGTAGCGTGCCTTGAACTTGCCGCCGTCCTGGAAGAAGCAAACGTTCCTGCCATCCTTGTAGTAGGCGGGCATGCCGTACCACAGCTTGGCCTTGAGAGCGGGCGCCGCGGCCAGGACCAGTTCGTGAATGCGGCCGGCGAGGCTGCGATCCGGCTCGGCCATGGCGGCGATCTTGTCGATCACCGCCTTGGCGTCCTCGGCTTCGCTGGCGCCGCGTTTCTCGCGCTTCAGCTCCTCGGCGCGCTCCTTCATTGCCGCCTTTTCCTCGGCGGAGAAATTCTGGGACTTCTTGCTGATGGCCATGATTGTTCTCCTTGTCGTGCCGAGGTCTCTTGCCCCGACGCTACAATGACGCGGCAGCGAAGGCCATTTTGACTCGCAGCCAAACAAAACTTCATGCCGTCGCTTCGGCCCGGTCTGGATGGTCGAGGCAGGACGGCATCGATCCAGCCTGCCTCAAGTCAGACTATTGGGGTCGGGTCGGCCAGATCGGGCGGACCTCGATCGAGCCGAACTGTGCGGCGGGGCATTTGCTCGCCCAGTCGATTGCCTCGTCGAGCGAGGGGACGTCGATGAGGTAATAGCCCCCCAGCTGTTCCTGGGTTTCGGCATACGGACCGGCGAGGACGACCGCCTTCTTGTCCCGGACCCGCACAGTCGTCGCTGCCGAGGTCGGACGCAGGCGCTCGCCACCGCGCATGGCGCCGGCCTTGATCAGCGCCTGATTGAAGGCGTGGTAGTCGGGCGACATGCCGGTGTCGTCGGTTTCCAGGGCGTTCATCTGGGATTCGTCGCCGTGAATGAGCAGCATGAACTGCATTTTGCTCGTCTCCTTGTTCGACCGGACCCTCCGTCCGGCACTACAATGACGCGAGCGCGACAATAACTTCTACATTTCGACCAGAAGTTTTTTGTGCGGGCTTAAAAGCCCGGTTTCATGGCCCGTACTTCGATGGGGCCCCACTGGGCGGCCGGGCACTGGCGCGCCCAATCGAGGGCGGTCTGCATGTCCGGCGCCTCGATGATGTAAAAGCCGCCCAGTTGCTCGCGGGTTTCGGCATAGGGGCCATCGTGCACGGCGAGGTCGCCACCCTGGTTGACGAAGACGCCGGGCGAAGGCTCGGCAATGGTGCCGCCCTGCATGCGAAGCGTGCGTGCGTTCTGCACACGATCGAGCGGCGAGGTCATGACGAAGGCGCCGGCCTTTTCGAGGCTCGCCTGATAGGCACCCATAAGGTCCATGACCTTGGCCATAGCATCGGCCGGAATCTTCAGTCCGGCCGACTGGTCGGCATAGAGCATCAGGAGGTATTGCATGGCGCGCGTCCTTTCATCAGCGGGCAGTGTAGCCCTTCATGACAATGACGCGCGAGAGCGGCCGATTTCGACAGGCGGTTGCAGAAAGCGGCTAGTCGAGCAGGCTCGAAACGCTCTGCTCGGAGGCAGTGCGGGCAATGGCCTCGCCCATTAGTGGCGCGATGGAAATGCGGCGGATGTTCTTGGCCGCAGCGACGCTTTCGCTCTCGTTGATCGAGTCGGTGATCACCAGTTCCTTGAGCTTGCTGCCAGCGACGCGCTCAGCCGCGCCGTCCGAGAGCACGCCATGGGTGATGTAGGCCGAGACTTCGAGGGCGCCGGCCTTGATCAGGGCTTCGGCTGCGTTGACCAGGGTGCCGCCGGAATCAACGATATCGTCGATGAGAATGCATTTGTGGCCCGAGACGTCGCCGATGATGTTCAT
>JACDQI010000240.1 GCA_015657675.1 Devosia sp. | reverse complement strand
GGGGGAAAGAGCGTCCAAACACAATCGTGCGTGAAGAGAGTTGACACCGGGACGAAAGCTGTTGCTATTAAGAACCATTCGCAACTAAAAGTGGTTGAGACAATGCTTCGCCCTGCCCTGCTGCTCGTCGCGTCGCTTGCGGGACTGCTCGTCGCTCTCCCCGTCGCCGCCCAGGACAAATTCAAGGTCGTCACGACCTTCACCATCATTGCCGACATGGCCGCCAATGTCGCGGGTGACGCCGCCATCGTGGAGTCGATCACGCGACCGGGCGCCGAAATCCATGGCTTCCAGCCCGGACCGCGCGACATCGTCAAGGCGCAGGATGCCGACCTGGTGCTCTGGAACGGCTTCAATCTCGAGCAGTGGTTTGAAAAGTTCTTCCAGAACGTCAAGGACGTGCCGCAGGTGGTGTTGACCGAAGGCATCACACCGGTCGGAATTTCGGAAGGCCCCTACTCCGGCAAGCCCAATCCCCATGCCTGGATGTCGCCGAGCAATGCGCTGATCTATGTCGAGAACATTCGCAAGGCTCTGGTCCAGTACGACCCTGCCAATGCTGCCACCTATACAGCCAATGCCGCGGCCTATTCGGATAAGATCCGCGCACTCGACGCACCGTTACGCGAGCGACTGGGCAAGATTGCCGAGGACAAGCGCTGGCTGGTGACGAGCGAAGGCGCCTTCAGCTACCTCGCCCGTGACTACGGCATGCGGGAGCTCTACCTCTGGCCGATCAATGCCGACCAGCAGGGCACGCCCCAGCAGGTGCGCAAGGTGATCGATGCGGTGCGCGCCAATGCCATTCCGGTGGTGTTCTCGGAAAGCACCGTGTCGGACAAGCCGGCGCAGCAGGTGGCCAAGGAGACCGGCGCGGCCTATGGGGGCGTGCTCTATGTAGACTCGCTGAGCGCAGCCGACGGCCCGACCCCGACCTTCCTCAAGCTGCTCGAAGTCACGGTCGACACCATCGCCAAGGGATTTGGAACATGAACCTCGCCGCCACTGTTCCGGACGAGGCGTGGAACCCGGTCGCCCTCCCATCGCTGCGGGTCGAGGGCGTCACGGTCGTCTACCCCAACGGCAATGTGGCGCTGCGCGAGGCGAGCTTCTCATTAGGCGCAGGGACCATCGCCGGGCTGGTTGGCGTCAACGGCAGCGGCAAGTCGACGCTGTTCAAGTCGATTATGGGTTTTGTTCGACCCAGTGCCGGCCGTGTCGAAATCTCAGGCATGAGCGTGCAACAGGCGCTCAAGCAGAACATCATCGCCTATGTGCCGCAGGCCGAAGAGGTCGACTGGAACTTTCCAGTGCTTGTCGAGGACGTGGTGATGATGGGCCGGCAGGGGCATATGGGCTTTTTCCGGATGCCGTCCGCTCGCGACCGCGCCCTCGTCGACACGGCGCTCGAGCGCGTCGGCATGACCGAATATCGCAAGCGTCAGATCGGCGAACTATCGGGTGGGCAGAAAAAGCGCGTCTTCCTCGCCCGGGCGCTGGCGCAGGAAGGCCGCATCATCCTGCTCGACGAGCCGTTCACCGGCGTGGACGTCAAGACCGAAACGGCGATCATCGAGCTGATGCGCGAGTTGCGCGCCAGCGGTCACCTGATGCTGGTCTCCACTCACAATCTGGGCAGCGTCCCCGACTTCTGCGACCAGGTGGTCCTGGTCAACCGCACAGTGCTGGCGGCCGGCCCGACGGCCGACGTGTTCACTCAGGACAATCTTGAGAAAGCCTTCGGCGGCGTACTGCGCCATTTCCACCTTGGTGGATCGGACCTGCATGACGATGGCGACGCACGCCGTGTGACAGTCCTCACCGACGACGAACGCCCCGTGGTGTTCTACGGCGAGCACAACACCAGCCGCCCCGCCTCGCCTACCCCACGCGAGGAAAAGTGATGCCCGATCTGCTGGCACCCTTTGCCTATGACTACATGGTCAAGGCGATCTGGGTCTCTGCGCTGGTGGGCGCGGTCTGCGCGTTCCTCTCGGCCTATCTGATGCTCAAAGGCTGGTCGCTGATCGGCGACGCCTTGGGACACGCGGTGGTGCCGGGCGTGGCAGGGGCTTACATGCTTGGGCTGCCCTATGCGGTAGGCGCGTTCTTTGCTGGTGGCCTTGCTGCAGCCGCCATGGTGCTGGTGCGCCAGCGCACGCGACTGCGGGAAGATGCTGTCATCGGCATTGTCTTTACCTCCTTCTTTGCACTGGGGCTGTTCATGGTGTCGCTCAACCCGACGGCGGTCGATGTGCAGAGCATCGTCCTCGGCAACATTCTGGGCATCTCCGATGCCGACGTGGTGCAGGTGATGATCATCTCGCTGGTCTCGCTGGCCGTCCTGCTGGCCAAGTGGAAGGATCTGATGCTGGTGTTCTTCGACGAGAACCACGCACGCACGGTCGGCCTTAATCCACGTGCATTGCAAATCCTGTTCTTCGCACTCCTCGCGGCCTGCACGGTCGCAGCCCTACAGACAGTCGGCTCTATCTTGGTGATTGCCATGGTGGTTACGCCGGGCGCTACGGCGTACCTCCTGACTGACCGCTTCCAGGTGCTGCTGGTACTCGCGGTCTTGCTTGGCGCCGTGACCGCGGCGCTGGGTGCTTATGTCAGCTTTTTTCTGGATGGCGCGACGGGCGGCATCATCGTGACGCTGCAGACCGCCCTCTTCCTGCTGGCCTTCTTTTTTGCACCCAAGCATGGTCGCTTCGCGGCCCGCCGGCGCGCCCTCGCAACCCGCGAGGCCAATTGATGAGCTGGGTCGACTTACTGCTCGAACCGTTGGTCTACGACTTCATGCAGCGTGCCCTGCTCGTTGCCGTGCTCGTTGGTGCCGTCTCGGCCGTGCTCTCCTGCTTTCTGGTGCTCAAGGGCTGGTCGCTGATGGGCGACGCGATATCCCATGCAGTGCTGCCGGGGATCGTGATCGCCTATGTGGTGGGACTGCCGCTCGCCGTTGGCGCCTTCGGAGCCGGCCTGCTTTCGGCAGTGGCCACCGGCTATCTCAAGGATAACAGCCGGATCAAGGAAGACACTGCCATGGGCATCGTCTTTACCGGCATGTTCGGCTTCGGCCTCGTGCTGTTCTCGCGCATTCAGACCGACCAGCACCTCAGCCATATCCTCTTCGGTGACATGCTCGGCGTCAGCTGGGCCGACCTGTTGGAAACCGCCATCGTGGCCGGCGGCACGCTGCTGGTAGTGCTGAGCAAGCGTAAGGACTTCCTGCTCTATACCTTTGATCCGCAGCACGCCCGCGCCATCGGGCTGCCGGTCGGCTTGCTGCACTATGGCCTGCTGGCCATACTGTCGCTGACCATCGTTGCCTCGCTCAAGGCCGTCGGCATCATCCTCGTCGTGGCCATGCTGATCGCGCCCGGCGCCATCGGGCTCCTCGTGTCGCGTCGCTTCGACACCATGCTGCTGGTCGCGACGGCAGCCGCCATCGGTTCGAGCGTCGCCGGGACGCTCCTCAGCTACTACCTCAACGCTTCGAGTGGACCATCGATCGTCTTGATCCAGACCGGGCTCTTCCTTCTGGCCCTCGTCTTCGGGCAAGGCGGCATCCTGAGGCGGCAGGCGGCTAGTCCTGCGTCGTCACTTCGGTAACGACGCCTCGGGACAGTTGGCGCTCGCGGAGCCAGATGTAGAGCCCTGAGCCGATGACGATCGGCGCACCTACATAGATCCAGACCGAGGGTGGCTGGTTGAACAGCAGCCAGCTCGAGGCGGTCATGAAGATAATCTGGAAGTAGCCGAAAGGGGCAAGCACCGTTGCCGGGGCGTAGCGATGCGCCGTGGTGATGAAGAGGTGTCCTACCAGCGCCGCCAAACCGATTAATCCGAAGGCCAGCCAGGCAAGCGGCGAAGCAGGCCACTGGAAGGCACCGAAGGCGAACGGCGCGATACAGACCGTGGCGACGCCGGAGGCATAAATCTGCTGGGTGCGGGTGGAATCTACGCCCGCCAGCTTGCGCGTCATCAGCATGTAGAGCGCGGTGAAAACCGCGCAGCCGAGTGACAGGAACACCGCCGGGTGGAATGCGGCAGTGCCAGGCTGCACGATGATCATCACGCCGACAAAGCCGGCCAGGATTGCCAGCCAGCGCCGCCAGCCCACTGTCTCGCCCAAGAGCGGGATCGAGAGGGCGCAGAGGATCAACGGCATGGTGAAGGAAATGGCCGAGGTGACCGTCAGCGGCAGATAGACCACCGCGATGAAGTTGAGGATGGTCGATCCCAGCAGCGCCAGTCCGCGCAGGACTTCGAGCACCCAGTTCTTGGTGCGAACCAGGTCACGTGGACCGGTCGGCAGGAAGATGGCCGCCACAAGGATGAACTGGCCGGCATAGCGGACGAACACCACTTCCATCGGCGGCAGGCCGGCCTGCACCAGGAACTTGGCGCAGCTGTCGATGACCGTGAAGCAGAAGTAGCCGACCAGCACGAAGAGGATGCCTACCAGGCGCTTGTCCTCGAGCGGTTGTACGGCGCGGGCCATCTCAGTCCTCGACAGTCTTGGGCAGCGTTTCTCGATGCAGTGCCCGCTCGCGCAACCAGATGTAGATGCCCGAAGCGATGATGATCGGCGCGCCGAGGTAGAACCAGATATCGGGCGGTTCCTGGAAGATCAGCCAGCTGGCCGGCGCCAGAAGCAGCAACTAGGTATAGCTGAACGGCGCCAGCAGCGAGGGCGAAGCGTAGCGTAGGGCGATAGTGTTCAGCTGGTGCGCCAACATGCCGGCAACGCCGGCGAGGCCGAAGGCCAGCCAGGTCGGACCATCGCTCGGCCAGACCCAGCCATTGAAGGCAAAAGGCGTCACGCAACAGAGCGCGATGAGCCCGGAATAAACCTGCTGGGTAGCCGGCGCATCGACGCCAGCGAGCTTCCGCGTGAAGATGGTGTAGAGCGCGGCGGACACGGCGCCGGCCAGCGCCAGCAGCGCGGCCGGGTGGAACGCTGCGGTGCCGGGTCGCACTATGATCAGCACGCCGACAAAGCCCACAATGATCGCCATCCAGCGTCGCAGCCCGACTTTCTCGCCCAGCATGAATACCGAGAGGATGGTGACGAGCAGGGGCATAGTGAACATCAGCGCGCCGGTGACCGTCAGCGGCAGATAGCGCTGGGCGAGGAAGTTGCCGAGGGTCACGCCGAGCAGACTGAGGCCGCGTGCCAGCTCGAGCTTCCAGTTGCGGGTCTTGAAAAGGTTGAGGCCGTTGACCGGCAGGAACAGCCCGAGCGTCAGCAGCACATGCACACCGTAGCGCACGAAGACGATCTCGCTGGTGGGTAGTCCGGCGACTGCCAGATACTTGGCCGAGGTGTCGAGCACCGTGAAGAACAGCTGCGCGAACAGCAGGATGCCGATGCCGAGCCGCGGCGGTCTTCCATCGGCTTTATCGTCGTGGTCATGGCTGGTCCGCGAGGGGAGAGGACGCGCGAGCGCGGGTCGTGACACTGCCTGCACCAGACCGAGACCGACGCGCCCTGTCAATCGCATCGGCCGCCGGTTCGGTACGGATCAGACGAAATGACAAGCGTTGGCGATCACGGCGCAGCGAAGCGATGGACGATCATGCCATCAACCTCAGAAGACTGAAGATCGTGGACCGACAGGCGCTCCAGCACCCGCTGCCAGAAGCGCCGAGCCTGATGATTGCCAACCATGACTGCGATTTCCCAGGTACCGGTATGTCGGGCAAACAGCACCTCCGCCGCCGCCAGGCCAAGACCGGTGCCACGCTGCTCGGGTCGGATGAAGAACTCAGCCATCGCAAAGTCGACTGGCTGGGGTGTCACGGAGTGGGCGTTGATGAGGGCGAACCCGACCGCTTCGGCCCCAGCTTTGATGAGGTAGGGCCAGCGGGACTCGGCGGCCTGCCAGTACAGATCCAGATAGGGATAGTCTTGGTCGACGTCGCCAAACTGGCTGAGCTCAAGCAGGTAGTGCGCGAGCTGAGCCTTGATGATGGGCTTGTCGGAGAGCGACACCGGTAGAACGGTGCAGCGGCTCAGAGCCACTTGGCGTAGTCGGAGACCAGGAGGTGCCAGGGCTCTTCGTCTTCCTCGATGCCGGAGAAGCGGGCGATGCGCGGGTCTTCGAAGACGTTGTCGGTGTTGTCGTCGTTGACGGTCGACACTTCGCCGATGAAGACGTCGCCACCCTCGCCCCAAAAGGCATGCCAGTGTTCGTTCGGCATCAGGGTGACGCTCTCGCCAGGCTTTAGCCGCAGCTTGTGGCCGGCCTCGAGTTCGCGGCGGATGCCGTCCGTGTAGACTACTGTGCCCTTGTCGCGATCGCACTCGCCATTGGTGTCGCCGAAGAGCTCGATCACCAGCGTGCCGCCGCCGCGGTTGATGATGTCCTCGGCCTTCAGGTTGTGCCGATGCATCGGCGAATACTGGTCCTTGCGCGAGATCATGGCCTTTTCGGCGTAGAGCATGCCGCGGCCCTTGGCGAGGTCGGCATTGTTGCCGTTGCGGACGGTGAAGAGGAAGAGGCCGGTCTTGTCGAACTCGCCCAGGCCGTAGTCGGAGATGTCCCAGCCGAGGTTGGAGTTGATGATCGCCTGTGCGATCGGCTTGTTGGCCTTGAACTCGGCCGGCGACCAATAGGCGAAAGGCGGCATGATATAGCCGAACGAGCGGATGAACTCGTCGCTCTCGCGCATGATCTGGTTGACGCGGCTGCGCTTGATGGATGGTTTGCTCACAAAGTCCTCCGGTAGGCTCGGCGGGCATGGGTTCTGCCCGGTTTGATCGCCCTTTCCTAGCGCGCCCCGGGCGCCGCGTCATGCCCGGAAATCGTGCTTTTGCAACGTTAAGCTAAATTGCCAGCATCGACCCTGTCTCGGCGCGGCGGATGTGCAAGCCAAATGCCTCCTCGAGCAGGTGCGGTGTATGCCCGCCGCGCGCCACGGCGCGGGCAAAGTAGTCGCTCAGTTGGTCGCGGTAAGCCGGATCGACGCAGTTGGCGATGATCAGCGGCGCGCGCTCGCGCGGGGCGAGGCCGCGCAGATCGGCCAGCCCGTGTTCGGTCACGAGAATGTCGACGTCATGCTCGCAGTGGTCGACGTGGGTCACCATGGGCACCACCGAGGAAATGGCTCCGGCCTTGGCGGTCGAGCGGGCCACGAAAATGGAGAGATAGGCGTTGCGGGCAAAGTCGCCCGAGCCGCCGATGCCGTTCATCATCATGGTGCCGTTGACGTGGGTCGAGTTGACGTTGCCGTAGATGTCGAACTCAAGCGCGGTGTTGATACCGATGATGCCGAGGCGGCGGATGACTTCGGGGTGGTTGGAAATCTCCTGTGGCCGAAGCACTACCTTGTCGCGATAAGCCGCGAGGTTGCCGAAGACACGGTGCGACCATTCGGACGACAGCGTGATGGCCGAGCCCGAGGCAAAGCTCAGCTTCCCCGCATCGAAAAGCGCGAAGGTCGAGTCCTGCAACACCTCGCTATACATGCGCAGATCGTGGAACGGACCATTGGCGAAGGCGCCGAGCACCGAGTTGGCGATCGAGCCGATACCAGCCTGCAGCGGGTTGAGGGTCATGTCGAGGCGGCCCGAAGCCACCTCGGCTTCGAGGAAGCCGACGAGATGGCCGGCAATGGACTCGGTCACTTCGTCGCCGGGCTCGACGGTGGAGAAACTGTCGGCCTCGCCGGTGACGACGATGGCGACGATTCGGTCGGGATCGATGGGGATGGCGGTGGTCCCGACCCGGCTATCGCAGGCCAGGATGGGGATCGGCGTGCGCGTCGGCCGTTTGGTCGGGATGTAGATGTCGTGCAGTCCCTCGAGTTCGAGCGGTTGGCTGAGGTTGATCTCGACGATGATCTTCTGCGCCAACCGGGCAAAGCTCGCGGTATTGCCGACCGAGGTGGTAGGGACGATGTAGCCTTCCTCGGTAATGGCGGTGGCCTCGACCACCGCCACATCGAGTACACCCATTTCCCGGGCGCGCAGATGCTCGACCATTCAGAGAGGTGCTGGTCGACG
Organism: Devosia sp.; assembly: GCA_015657675.1. Lineage (GTDB taxonomy): Bacteria > Pseudomonadota > Alphaproteobacteria > Rhizobiales > Devosiaceae > Devosia_A. The sequence goes on along the minus strand of JACDQI010000240.1, from coordinate 10,118 downwards.
AACATCACCTCACCGCGGTTGATCGAGGCGCGCAGGTTCGGGTCGGTCTGGAAGGGCAGCCGGCGGGCAAGGATGTGCGCGCGGTTCAGCAGCCCGTCGATATCGTGGCCGAGCGAAGCGCCTGTGAGGAGGGTGATCTTGAAGGGCTCCGCCTCTGCCCGGCGGACCATTGCCAGCGGTACCGCCTTGGCGTCCCCGGCGCGGGTAAAGCCGCTCATGCCCACGGTCATACCATCGCCAATATGGGCGGCGGCGACATCAGCTGGCACGATCCGCGAGAACAGATCCGGGCGGCGAATACGACGTTCGAGCAAGACTTTAACTCCGGGAGAGAAGGACCGCGCCCTTCTAGCTTCCCAGAGCGCGCCCGAACTTGACCGAGGTCAAGTCCGGACGCCGATATGGGCTCAGTAGGTCTCGCGCAGGTGCCTCACCTTCAGCCCCTTGGCCAACGCCTTCTGCGTCACCTTGGCGCCGAGGCGCGGGGTGAAAGTCAGCGTCGTCTCACGCCCCGGCAGCAGGGTGATCGCGTTGTCCGAGAAGTAGCCGGGCACATCGACTGTGGCGGTGACAAAGAATGCCGGCTTGTCGGTCGAGAGCACCAGCACCGGCGCCTTGTCGTCACCGGTCCAGCGGGCAGTGACCTTGGCCATCGCCGGGTCATAGGCCTTGTAGGCCTTGGGGAAGAAGTCGTTCTCGCCCAGCAGGCGGCCATCGGCGTCACGCCAGGAGAAAAACAGGAACTCCCCTGCTCCGAGTTTCTTCGCCGGCAGCTTGAAGGCGACGACTGCGCCATCGGGCGAGACGCTGATTTTGCCGGAATGCACCACGCGGTCTTCGCCGCCGACGTCCACCGCACGGACTTCGAGGTTGATCTCGGCCTTGCTGCCGGTGTCGTTGATGGCCTTGAACAGCACCGTGTCGGCTTCGGGATAGGCGACGACGTTGATGGGCAGGAAGAAGCGCTTGGCCATGTAATGCAGCAGCTTCCACTGCCCGCCATAGTCGAGGCTGGCCCAGCTGGCGACGGGATAGGTGTCGTTGATCTGCCAGAACAGCGTGCCCATGCAGCGTGGCTTGGTGGAGCGCCAGTATTCGATGGCGGTCTTGATGGCGAGACCCTGCTGGATCTGGCTGAGGAACACCATCTGGTCGAAATCGCGCGGGAAACGGAAGTAGCGCGTCATGGTTTCAAGGATGCGCGCATTGCCGCCATTGTTGCGCTGGTGGCCTTCCATCACCGGCGAGGACGGGTTGCGATCCTCGGGCTTGGAAAAACTCTCGATGACGTTCATCGAGGTGAAGGACTGGAAACCGAACTCGGAAGCGAAGCGCGGGTTGACGTTGCGATAGGCGGAAAAATCCTTGGCCGAGTGCCAGACGTCCCAGAAGTGCAGGTCGCCGCGCGTGTCGGAATGCCAGCCGTCGGAAAAGTCCATGTAGCCCAACGAGGGCGACGAGGGCCAGAATCGGCGCGCCGGGTCCTCGTCATCGACGAGGTAGCCCAGCATCGAGTTCAGCCGGTCGTAATTGGCGACGTAGCGCTCCGGATTGGCCCTGGTCTCAGGGTACCAGCTCAGCGACCCGATCACCTCGTTGTCGCCGCACCAGAGCGCGATGCAAGCGTGGTGGCTCAGCCGCCGGATCTGCTGGGTGATCTCGACACGCACGTCCTCAAGGAACTCGCGGTTGGACGGGTAGCTCATGCAAGAGAACATGAAGTCGTGCCAAATCAGGATGCCGAGCTCGTCGCAGAGCTCGTAGAAGAAATCGGGCTCGTACTGGCCGCCACCCCAGACGCGGATCATGTTCATGTTGACCGCCTTGGCGCTCTCGAGCAGATCGCGGATGGCGGCGGGCGTCTGACGGGACGGGATGGCGTCGGCCGGGATCCAGTTGGCGCCCATCATGGTGATGTCGCGGCCGTTGATACGGCACTTGAAGCTGTGGTCGATCTTGTCCTTTTCGACGATCCACTCGAGCTTCCGTAGGCCGATTTTTCGCGACGTGGTTTCGCCGTCGAGCGTGGTGGTCAGAGTGTACAGCGGCTGCGCGCCTTGCCCGTTCGGCCACCAGAGCTTGGGGTCGACGACCTTCACCTTGTGCGTGAAAAGATTCTCGCCTTTGCTGACCGCCAGCTTGCCGCCAACGCCTTTACCATCGAAGTCATGGGTGAGCGTCACTTCGCCGGCGGCGAAGGCGAAGATGCGGGTCTTGATGGTGAGCTCGACGCCGGACTTGGAGTGCTTCTGGTCAACCTGCACGCTCTCCTGGCGGGCCAGCGCGGAGCGGCGGATGGCCATGCGGCCATAGACGCCGGTCGGCATCAGGCAGATGCCCCAGTCCCAACCGGCGTGGCAGGCGGCCTTGCGCACGAAATTCATGTGCACGCCTTCGAGACCGTTGGTCAGGTAGTTGTAGGTGAAGGGGATCGGGAACGGGTGCGCCTCGGCGCGCGCCTTGGCGACGACGCGGGTAACGTCGAACTCGATGCGCAGCGTGTTGTCGCCGACCTTGGTCTTGCCGGTGACGTCGAGGTCATAGCGGATGAACTGGTTCTGCGTGTGTGCCAGCACTTCGCCATTGAGGAGCACCGTCGCGATGCAGTCGACGTTCTCGAGCGTCAGCGTCAGATAGCCGTCGATATCGGCAGCGCTCGCCTTGAACTTGCGCTCGACGGTCCAGGGCGTGTGGTTGACCCACATGACATCCTGCTCGTTGAGGCCGAAATAAGGATCGGGGATCTCGCCGGCCGCCAGCAGGGCGGTGTGCACGTCGCCCGGCAGGCTGATGCTGGCCTTGATCTTTTTGGCCGGCGAGGTGAGCGCAAACTCGCCTGCTAGGTTCAGTTCCGAATAGGGGCTGGTTTTTGCCTGAACCGGCGCAGCGGCTTTCGCCATGAGTTCTTCTCCCGGGGATGCCGGCAGGCCGGCAGAGACGTCAATTCACTGGATCGCCGCTGCAGGAGCGACGCGGCGCAATTCCTACCGTCTCACCCCTGCCCTGCCAAGCCGACATGCAAACGTTGCAACAGGGCTGAGCACAGGGACTTGACATGCATAGCTACTGTATATAGCTATGATCGCTATCAGCTATAGCCATGAGGTATCGAAATGTCTGAAGTTCTGCCTCGGGAGGTTACCTCCCTGCTCCGTCTGGATGGTCTGGCTGTCCTTGTTGCCGCCGTCATCGCCTATGGGGTGCTTGGTGGCAACTGGTGGGTGTTCGCCGTTCTGTTGCTCGCCCCCGACCTCTCCATGTTGGGGGCATTGGCCGGGCCGCGCGCCGGGTCGTGGACCTACAACATCGTCCATACTTATGCCCTGCCGATCACGCTGGGCGGCATTGCCTGGTTCACCGGCGCGACATTCCTCGTGCCCTATGCCCTGATCTGGGTTGCCCATATCGGCATGGACCGCGCGGTCGGCTACGGCCTCAAGTTTCCCGGCAGCTTTCAGCACACCCATCTGGGCGTAATGGGCAAGGCGCGCAAAGAGGCTACCCTTGCCAACTCCCGCTAAGACATCGGTCCCCGAACTCATCGAGATTGCCCGGCAAATGCTCGACGCCTCGGGGATCGAGTTCCTTTCCGTAAGCGCAGTGGCACAGCGCGCGGGGGGTCAAGCCCCCCCTCGCTCTACAAGCACTTCGTCGATCGGGCAGCACTGTTACGGGCGGTCGAGTTGAGCATCCTCGCCGATCTCGAAGCCAGCCTGCGCGCTGGCATGCGCGGCGCAACCCCGAAGGCGCGCCTTCACGCGCTGGGGCATGCCTACCGAGCCTTCGCCACCACGCATCCGCAGCGCTACGCCCTGCTCTACCGTCAGGACGCGATGGTCGACCCGCAGGTCGCCGCGGCGGCGGCGGTCGCGGCAGAACCGATGTTCGAGCAGCTGAAAGCCTGCGGCCTGGAAGAGCGCCGCGTGCTGCCTCTGGCGCGCATGCTGACGGCCTTCATGCACGGCTTTGTCTCGATGGAGATCGCCCGCGCTTTTCGCTTCGGCGGCAGTATCGATGAGGCGTTCGAGGACGGGCTTTCGACCATCTTGACGGCGATCGGCTAGGCGGCGTCGGCAGCCCCGCGGCTGGCGCGGCGATCGTAGTTGAGGCGCAGCAGCGCAATGACGTCCGCGACATCGTCCTCGTTGCGCATACGACGCTCGGCTGGACCGACCTTTTCAGGGAAGATCGGGTGGTAGGTGATCCGGCCTTCTGCTGCGAGCGCCAGCCAGGTCTCTTCGTCGAAGAAGAAATGCGCGATACTGTTGCCGTGCAGGTGCCCGATCTCCTTCTTGCCGAAATGAAAGCTCCATTCGCCGCGGCTACCGGTTGCGGCAGTGACGCCGGGCCACGCTGTGACCAAAGCGGTGATGTGGTCGTGGTTCGATAGGGACTGGGTCATCTTCATTCTCCTTGCCTTCAAACTACAAGTTCAAGTGAACTTGAGATCAAGGGTTTTCTGTGCTTTCGTGATCGGGGCTTTACGGGAGTGGCGCCATGCTGATGACCATCGGGCAGATCGCGCGGCGCGCCGGCATCGCGGCCTCGGCGCTGCGGTTCTACGAGGAAAGAGGGTTGATCCACTCCGACCGGGCCGGATCGGGCCATCGGCGCTTTCCGCGTGCCGTGCTGCGACGCATCGCCTTCATTGTCTTGCGCAAAGATCGGCCTGACGCTCGATGAGATCGGCGTCGAACTCGGCAAGCTGCCACAGGACAGCGTGCCGACCCCGCACGACTGGGCCAAGCTCGCCGGCACCTGGTCGACCCGCATCGATCAGCGCATTGCCGAGCTACAAAAGCTGCGCAAGGGTCTGACCGAGTGCATTGGCTGCGGCTGCCTTTCCATGGAGCACTGCCCACTGACCAATCCGGGAGATCGCGCGGGCCGGAAAGGTCCCGGCCCGCGCAAGTGGATCGAAGGCTAGCCCCTACTCCGCGGCCTTCCCCAGATCGAGGAAGCCGCCGGACTGGCGCTCCCAGAGCTGGGCGTAGTGACCGCCGGAGGCGAGCAGCGACGCGTGCGTGCCCTCTTCGACGATCTTGCCCTTTTCGAGCACCACCAACCGGTCCATGGCGGCGATGGTGGAGAGACGGTGGGCGATGGCGATCACCGTCTTGCCCTGCATCAGGCTGACCAGCTGCTCCTGGATGGCGGCCTCGACCTCGCTGTCGAGAGCGGAGGTCGCTTCGTCCAGCACAAGGATCGGGGCGTTCTTCAACAGCACTCGGGCGATGGCGACGCGCTGGCGTTGCCCGCCCGAGAGTTTGACGCCCCGTTCACCGACATGGGCATCGTAGCCGGTGCGGCCGCGCAGGTCCTGCAGGCCGGCGATCACCTCGGCGACCTTGGCCTGCTCGGCGGCGCGGATCATCTCCTCGTCGCTTGCCGTCTGCCGGCCATACTTGATGTTCTCGCGGATCGACCGGTGCAGCAGCGAGGTGTCCTGGCTGACCCAGACCCACTGCGGCGCGAACGCTTTCCTGCGAGACATGGCGAACGTCCTGTCCGTCGACCCGGATCGACCCGCTCTCGACATCGAACAGTCGGAGCAGCAGGTTGACCAGCGTCGACTTGCCCGCTCCTGAGCGACCCACGAGCCCGACCTTTTCACCCGGACGGATTTCGAGATTGAAATCCTCCATCACGGTACCGTCTTTGCCGCGCCAGTAGTTGAAGCTGACATTGTCAAAGACGATGCCGCCCTTGTCGACCTTCAGCGCCGGTGCGCCCGGATCGTCGACCATGGCGATGGGCTGGGCGATGGTGTCCATCGAGTCCTTCACCGTGCCGATCTGGCGGAAGATGTTCGAGCCGATATCGAGGATCCAGCCGGACATGTTCATGATCTGCAGCGCGAAGGGGATCGCTGTCGCCACTGCCGCGGCCGACAGCGTGCCAGCGTTCCAGCCGGCCAACGCTAGCCAGGTGATCGAGATCACCAGCGCGGCGTTGAGCAGGAACAACACGCTCCACATGTAGGTGAAGACGCGCATCAGCTTCTGGAACTCCAGCGTGTGGTCGAGCACCGAGTCCGACACGTACTTGTCCTCGTGACCATCGGTCGAGAAGGTCTTGAGCGTGTGGATGTTGGTGTAGCTGTCGACGATGCGGCCTGTCATGATCGAGCGGGCTTCCGAGAGGTCCTCGGAATACTTGGCGATCAGCGGCATGGTGACGACGAAGAGGATGCCATAGAGCACCAGCCAGACCGCAACCGGGACCAGAAGGATCCAGTCGAGCCCGGCCAGCGCGATCACGGCGACTACGACGAACACCACCGCATACCAGGCTGCGTCGATGGTGAGGTTCACCGCCGTTTCGATGGCCTCACCGGCCTGCATGATCTTGTTGGCGATCCGGCCGGCAAAGTCGTTCTGGAAAAAGGTCCAGCTCTGCCGGATGACGTGCCAGTGGCTCTGCCAGCGCACCAGGTTGACGATCGAGGGGACGATGGCATGGTTGCGGACCAGCTGGTCCAGCACGAAGGTCACTGGCCGGACGCCCAGCAGCACCACCACCATGAAGACAAATGTCGGCCAGTTGCGGCTGAACATCTCGCCCGGCGGCGTGGTGGCCAGCATACCGACGACGAGGCCGACAAAGATCGGCATCAGCGCATCGGCGACCGAACCGATGGCAACGAGCACCATGCGCAGTCCGACAGCGACGCGGAACTGCTTGATGAAGTAGAACATGAACTTGTTCACGCCCATCGGTGGCTGGCGATCCTGGGCCAGGGCAATGGGCGAGTACCTGGCATCGAACCAGGCTATGACGCGATTAAGCATTTTTCTCTCATCGAGTGAGAGCCGGGCGTGACCTCAGGTCAGCAGCAGGCTCTTTGGACGTGTTTTCGTTTGACGGACTTGCGGCTGGCGTTGGGTCCCGCGCTGAGAGTGATCAAGCTATCCATTTGGTCCTCCTTGGACTGGTTGAGTTGGTGCCCGCCGCCCAGAGGCGGCCGGCGAAACTGGGTTACTGGGCTGCGTCCTCGACCTCGTCGAGATCGAGGAAACCGCCGGACTGCCGGGTCCAGAGTTTGGCGTAGTGGCCGCCCTCAGCCAGGAGCTGGGTATGCGTGCCCTGCTCGACGATGCGACCGCCGTCGATCACCACCAGCCGGTCCATCATGGCGATGGTGGAGAGGCGGTGGGCGATGGCGATCACTGTCTTGTTGCGCATCAGCAGCTGCAGCTGGCCCTGGATGGCGGCTTCGACTTCGCTGTCCAGTGCCGAGGTGGCTTCATCGAGCACCAGGATCGGCGCGTTCTTCAGCAGCACGCGGGCAATGGCGATGCGCTGGCGCTGTCCGCCAGAGAGTTTCACTCCACGCTCGCCCACCTGCGCGTCGTAGCCCCGGTTGCCCTTGGGGTCGACGAGCGTCGCGATGAAGTCCTCGGCCTCGGCGAGGCGCGCGGCTTCATGCAGGTCCGCTTCGCCGGCGTCGGGGCGGCCATAGAGGATGTTCTCGCGCACCGATCGATGCAGCAGCGAGGTATCCTGCGTGACCACGCCGATCTGCTCGCGCAGCGAGTCCTGCGCCACTGTCGCGATGTCGGTACCATCAATACTGATCATGCCGCCTTCGCGATCGTAGAAACGAAGCAACAGGTTGATCAGCGTCGACTTGCCGGCACCCGAGCGACCGACGAGACCGATCTTTTCGCCCGGCTGGATGTGCAGGCTGAAGTCCTCGATGACGCCACCCTTCTTGCCATAGTGGAAGGAGACGTTCTCGAAACGGATGTCACCCTTCACGCGGCCGAGCGCCTTGGCGCCCGGTGCGTCCGCGACGATGCGCGGCAGCGAGATCGAGGTGATGCCGTCGCGGACGACGCCGATGTTCTCAAACAGCGCCGACATCTCCCACATGATCCACTGGCTCATGCCCTGGAAGCGCAGCACCACGCGCGCGCGACGGCGATCGAACCTGGCGTCATCGTGCCGGTAAGCCACTGCCAGACGCCGACCGACACCACGGCGGCGAGCAGCACGGCATTCATGGTGGTGATCGTCACGTTGAGGATCGAGACGATCCGCATCTGGCTGTGCACCGTGCCCATGAAGCCATCCATGGCTTCGCGGGCATAGGCCTCCTCGCGGCGCGAGTGCGAGAAGAGTTTTACCGTCGCGATGTTGGTGTAGCTGTCGACGATGCGACCGGTCATGGTCGAGCGCGCGTCCGCCTGTGCCTCGGAGATCTTGCCCAGACGCGGGATGTAGTAGCGGAGCAGTGCCGAATAGGCGATCAGCCAGACGATGAACGGAACAGCCAGCCACGGGTCACCCATGAAGGCGAGCACAACGGCGCCGATAAAATAGACGACCACGAAGACCGTGACGTCGAGCACCTTCATCACCACTTCGCGGGCGGCGAGCGCGGTCTGCATCAGCTTGGCGCCGATGCGGCCGGCGAACTCGTCCTGGAAATAGCTCATCGACTGGCGGATGAGGTAGCGGTGCGCCATCCAGCGGATGCGCTGCGGGAAGTTGCCGAGCAGCGACTGGTGGATGATGAGCGAGTCGATGAGCTGCAGCAGGGGCAGCACGACGAGCAGCACGATGGCCATCAGGCCGAGCTTCCAGCCCTCATTGGCTAGGAAGGTCGCCTTGTCAGCAGTGCCCAGCCAATCGACCAGCGAGCCCATGAAACCGAACAGCATGACTTCGCCGATGGCGATAGCGGCGCCGAGCACCGTCATCGCCGCGAGCCAGCGCTTGGCGCCGAAGGAATAGTGCAGGCAGAAGCCGAGCAGCGTCTTGGGCGGCTGTTGCGGCTCGGTCTGCGGATAGGGGTCGATGCGGCCCTCGAACCACTTGAATACAGGACCGATCATTTTCTTCTCCTAGGGGACACCAGACGACACATGCGCCTACGACCTCAACCGAAGTTGAGGTCAAGCCAGAATCGTCCCGGTGCAAAGACTTGTCGCGCGGGCTATGATGGATTTCGCACGCGGCACGCCCACAATTGACGCGACGGAGGTGCGAGCTGAGATCGGACTGGTCTCCCCAATGCTGCCGGAGTTGGCTGCATGTATGCTGTCCAGTCGCCTACAGCCGCACAGAATACACGATCTGGCAGAGTCGGCTGTTGCGCGTCTGCCACATTTGGATACCAGTAACGCGTACGACCGGAGACTGAATGATGCGCGGCGAAGACGAACACACCATCTTTCTCAAGGACTACGCCCCCAGTCCTTACAAGATCGAGCATGTCGAGCTCGACGTGCGGATCGATCCCGGGATGGCCCGCGTCCGCGCCTTGCTCACCATCGTGCCGCGGGACGGTACGCCTCCCGGAACGCCGCTGGTGCTGGACGGCGATGGCCTCGCGCTGCGCTCGATCGCCATAGACGGGCTGCCACTGGCGCTGACCGCATATGACGAGACGCCGACGGCGCTCACCATCATCGAACCGCCGGTCAAGCGCTTCGTGCTGGAGACCGAGGTCCAGCTCGAGCCCGAGAGCAACACGCGGCTGATGGGGCTGTATCGCTCCAACGGCACCTGGTGCACGCAGTGCGAGCCGGAAGGCTTCGCCGCATCACCTATTTCCTCGACCGGCCGGACAACCTTGCCATCTTCAAGGTCCGCATGAGCGCCGACAAGGCATTGGCGCCAGTACTGCTCGCCAATGGCAATCTGGTCGACAGCGGCGAAGAGGCCAATGGCCGTCACTTCGCCGTATGGGAAGATCCGCATCCCAAGCCCGCCTATCTCTTTGCCCTGGTGGCGGGTGATCTCGGCTCGATCCACGACAGCTTCGTCACCGCGTCAGGCCGTACCGTGGCGCTTGGCATATACTGCACCCACGGCAAGGAGGCGCAGTGCGCCTGGGCCATGGACTCGCTCAAGCGCTCGATGGCCTGGGACGAGCGCCGCTTCGGCCGCGAGTATGATCTCGACGTGTTCAACATCGTCGCCGTCTCCGACTTCAACTTCGGCGCGATGGAGAACAAGGGTCTCAACATCTTCAACGACAAGCTGGTGTTCGTGTCGCCCGAAGCGGCGACCGATGCCGACTATGACGGGGTCGAGCGCGTCATCGCGCACGAGTACTTCCACAACTGGACCGGCAACCGCATCACCTGCCGCGACTGGTTCCAGCTCTC
>JACDQI010000239.1 GCA_015657675.1 Devosia sp. | reverse complement strand
TCGTGGCTTTCCTCGGGCGTCTTAATCCCCTCGGTTGCATCATTGCGGGGCTGGTGCTGGCCATCTCCTATGTGGGCGGGGAAGTGGCGCAGACGACAATGGGTCTGCCAAGCGCGGCGACTGGCATTTTCCAGGGCATGCTGCTGTTCTTCCTGCTCGCGGGCGATGTGCTGGTGCGCTATCGGCTGCGGGCCGTGACGACGCGTGTCGGGGGGCAGGCGGCATGAGCATCGAGTTCATCATTGCCATCATCAGCGCCATCGTTTTGGTGGCAACGCCGATCCTGCTGGCGGGCCTGGGCGAACTGGTGGTGGAAAAATCCGGCGTGCTCAACCTCGGCGTCGAGGGCATGATGCTGATCGGGGCGGTGACCGGCTTTGCCGTCACGTCCCTGTCGGGCAACCCGTATCTGGGGGTGCTGGCGGCGGCCTGCACGGGCGCCGCGGCGTCGATGATCTTTGGTTTCCTCACGTTGACGCTGTCCGCCAACCAGGTGGCGACGGGGCTGGCCCTCACCATTTTCGGCGGCGGGTTTTCGGCGCTGGCGGGCAAGGCGTTCCTGGGCAAGACCGTGCCGGCCTTCACCCAGCTGTTTCCGACCGGACTGGCCACCGACCCGATCTGGAAGGTGATCTTCGGCTATTCCCCGATCGTCTATTTCTCGCTGGCCATGTGCGTGGCGACGGCCTGGTTCCTTAAGCGCAGCCGCGCCGGGCTGATCCTCCGCGCCGTGGGCGAGAATGACCTGTCGGCGCATTCGATCGGCTATTCGGTGATCGGGGTGCGCTATGCGGCGGTAGCCTTTGGCGGCGCAATGGCCGGTATTGCCGGCTCGATGTTCTCGCTGGTGCTGACGCCGATCTGGGCCGAAGGGCTGACGGCGGGCCGCGGCTGGATCGCCTTGGCGCTGGTGGTGTTTGCCGCCTGGAAGCCATACCGGCTGCTGGTCGGGGCCTATATCTTCGGGGCGGTGATGACGCTCGAAGTGCACGCCAAGGCAGCAGGCGGACTGTTTTCGGCGCTGCCGTCCGAACTCTGGGCGGCGCTGCCCTACCTCGCCACTCTGATCGTTCTCGTTATCATCTCAATGCGCCGCGGCAGCAGAAGCGGCGCGCCGGCCTGCCTCGGCAAGCCTTTCATACCTACCGCTTAGGGCAATGCGGCAGCCCCAGACGCCTAGTGTTCACGTCATGCAGGAGAGAAAACCATGACCATGCCAACCCGTCGTACCATTCTCAAAGGCGGCCTCGCGCTCGCCGCGCTGCCGGCACTGCCGGGCCTCGCCTTCGGGCAGGAAAAACTCAAGGTAGGCTTTGCCTATCTCGCCGTGCCGGGCGACTACGGCTGGACCTATGCGCATGATGTCGGCGCCAACGATCTGGCCGCCGCCCTCGGCGACAAGGTCGAAGTCACCAAGGTCGAGAACGTCGGTGAGGCCGGCCCGAATGTCGAGCGTGTGCTGCGTGAACTGGCGCAGCAGGGCCACAAGCTGATCTTCGCCACCACGTTCGGCCATATGGAAGCCTGCGTGAAGGTCTCGGCCGAGTTCCCGGACGTGATCTTCGAGCATTGCACCGGCTACATGACCGGCCCGAACCTGGGCACCTATAATGCGCGGTTCTATGAAGGCCGTGCGGTGATCGGCACGATTGCTGGCCACATGTCCAAGAAGGGCGTCGCCGGCTACATCGCCTCCTTCCCTATCCCGGAAGTGGTGATGGGCATGAACGCCTTCCTGATCGCCGCCCGCAAGGTGAACCCGAACTTCGTGCTCAAGGCCGCCTATCTGTCGACCTGGTTCGACCCGGCCAAGGAAGGTGCGCAGGCCCAGGCCTTCATCGACCAGGGCTGCGACTTCATCACCCAGCATACGGACTCGCCCGCTCCGGTCGAGCTCTGCGAGCGCCTCGGCATTCCGTGCTTCGGCCAGGCCTCTGACATGTCGGCCTTCGGCCCGGAACAGTGCCTCACCTCGATCGTGGACAACTGGGGTCCGCACTACATCAAGACGGCGCAGGCCGTGCTCGACGGAACGTGGAAGCCGGGCCAGCCGTGGGAAAGCCTCGCCGATGGTGGCGTGATCATCACCCCGTACAACAAGAACGTGCCGGCCGAAGTGGCCGCCGCGGCCGATGTGGTCAAGAACGGCCAGATCGATGGCTCCTTCCACATCTTTACCGGTCCGCTCAAGGACCGGGACGGCGCCGAGTTCGTCGCTGCCGGCGTGACCCCGGATGACGGGTTCCTGCTCGGCATGCAGACCTATGTCGAAGGCGTCGAAGTCATCGGCTAACACGAACAAGGCGGGGCGGGCCTGAGGCCCGCTCCGCCCCCACCCGACGATCGCTCACGAGATCATTGCCGTGCAGGCGGGAAGCCACACTGGCAGGAACGAGCGAGCAGGCGGCGCCTGGGTTGCTGCCTGCGCGGGGATGACATGGCGGGCAGATGTGCCCGCACAACGACATTCGCCAACCACTGCGTGATGACATGCCTGACTATGCGATTTTCTGGGAATGGCTGAGCTTTGCGGCGCGGTGGACGCATGTGATCACGGCGATCGCGTGGATCGGCTCGTCGTTCTATTTCATTGCCCTTGACCTGGGACTGCGCAAGACGCCGAGCCTGCCCAAGCTGGCGCATGGCGAAGAGTGGCAGGTGCATGGTGGCGGCTTCTATCACATCCAGAAATACCTGGTGGCGCCTGAGTTTTTGCCGGAGCACCTGACGTGGTTCAAATGGGAGAGCTACGCCACCTGGCTCAGCGGCTTCTGCCTGCTGATCATTGTCTATTATGTCGGTGCCGATCTCTACCTGATCGATCGGCATGTGCTCGACATCCCCAACTGGGGGGCGATCGCGCTCTCTGCCGGCTCGATCGTTCTAGGCTGGGTGCTCTACGACACGCTCTGCAAATCCAAGATCGGCAACTCCACGTTCGGGCTGATGCTGGTGCTGTTCGTGATCCTTACGGCAATGGCCTGGATCTATACCCAGCTGTTCACCGGTCGCGCCGCGATGCTGCACATGGGCATCTTTACCGCCACGATCATGACGGCGAACGTGGCGCTGATCATCATTCCCAACCAGACCATCGTGGTGAGGGATCTCAAGGCCGGCCGGGTGCCCGACGCCAAGTATGGCAAGATCGCCAAGCAGCGCTCACTGCACAACAACTACCTCACCCTGCCGGTGATCTTCTTCATGCTCTCGAGCCACTATCCGCTGGCCTTTGCCACGGAGTGGAACTGGGTGATCGCTTCGCTGATCTTCCTTGAGGGCGCGCTAATCCGGCACTGGTTCAATTCCAAGCATGCGCGCAAGGGCAACCCGCACTGGGTCTGGCTGGCCGTCGTCACGATCTTCATCGCCATTGCCTGGCTGTCGTCGGCGCCCAAGCTCGGCGATGCGAAAGAGCCGCTGCCCAACAGCACGGCGGCGGTCTACATGGCGTCGCCGCACTTTACCGAAGTGGCGAACGCTGTGGCCGGACGCTGTTCGATGTGCCACGCCGCAACGCCGAGCTGGGACGGGGTCTATGAAGCGCCCAAGAACGTCCATCTCGACAGCGAGGTGGCGATCGCCAACCACGCACGCGAGATCGCGCTGCAGGCGGGCTATAGCCACGCCATGCCGCCGGGCAATGTGACCGAGATCACGCCGGAAGAGCGGGCGCTGATCGTGGCCTGGTTCCGCGAGGGATCGGGGAAATGACGCTCGTCCTGCGCGGACGGGTGCTGAGCTTTGTCGACGAGCCGCAGGCGGCCGACGACCACCAGAGCTATCGGTTCTGGGAAGACGGCATGGTGGAAATCGCAGATGGCCGCATCGTCGCCGTCGGCGACTATGTGGCGCGGCCCGGGGTGGAGGTGGTCGACCATCGGCCCAACCTTATCCTTGCGGGCCTCATCGATCCGCATATCCATTTTCCGCAGATGCAGGTGATCGGCTCGTATGCCGCCAACCTGCTCGAGTGGCTGAATACCTACACGTTCGTGGAAGAGCAGAAGTTCGGTGACGACGCGCATGCGACCCGCATTGCCTCGGCGTTTTTCGACGAGCTGGTGCGGCACGGCACGACCACGGCGGCGGCCTATTGCTCGGTGCATCCGGGATCGGTGGATGCGTTCTTTTCCGAAGCGGAAAAGCGCAACATGCTGATGGTTTCGGGCAAGGTGATGATGGATCGCAATGCCCCACCGGGACTCTGCGATACGCCGGAGACAGGCTACGACCAGACCAAGGCGGGGATCGCCAAATGGCACGGCAAGGGCCGCGCCCACTACTGCATCACGCCGCGGTTTGCCATCACCTCAAGCCACGAACAGATGGCGATGGCCGAGGCGCTGGCACGCGAATATCCCGACCTTCACATCCAGACGCATGTGAGCGAGAACCTCGCAGAAATTGCCTATGCCAATGAGCTTTATCCGAACTTTGGCGACTATGTCGGCATCTACGAGAAGTTCCATCTGCTCGGGCCCAAGACGCTGCTGGGGCACGCAATCCACCTGAGCCATCGTGAAGTCGAGGTGCTGGCTGAGACGCGCTCGGTGGCGGTGTTCTGTCCGACCTCGAACCTCTTTATCGGCTCTGGGCTCTTCGACTATGACCGGCTGCATACCCATGGCGTGCGGATCGCTGCCGCGACCGACGTGGGCGGCGGTACGAGCTACTCGATGCTCAAGACCATGGACGAGGGGTACAAGGTGTTGCAGCTGCGCGGGCAGCGGCTGACACCGTTGCGTTCGTTCTATCACATGACGCTGGGCAATGCCCGGGCGATGAGTCTTGAGGCCGATATCGGGTCGCTTGAGGCGGGCAAGATGGCCGATATCGTGGTGCTCGATGCGCGAGCGACGCCGCAGATGGCGCTCAGGATGCAGAGCATCGAGACGCTCAGCGAGGAGCTGTTCCTGCTCCAGACTTGCGGCGATGATCGGGCGGTGGCAGAGACCTATGTAGCGGGCAAGGCGCTGAAGTCGGCGCTGCTGAACTAGATGCACACCCTCTTGGTTCGACAGGCTCACCATGAGGGTTACTGCGGAATGCTAGAACGAACTGAGGCCTCATCCTGAGCCTGTCGAAGGACGAGGCCGGTACGCGGGAAATGAACATGGCAAACTATGTCGAGAAGGCCGGCCTCAAGGTCGATGCGCAGCTGGTGGACTTCGTCGAGAAGGAAGCGCTGGCCCCGACGACGGTGAGCGCGACGCAGTTCTGGACCGGGCTGGCAGGACTGGTTGCCGAGTTCATGCCGCGCAATCGGGCGCTGCTCGCAATCCGCGACAAGCTGCAGAGCCAGATCGACGACTGGCATCGGGCCAATGGGCCGGTGGCGGCGAACCCGGCGGGCTATGAGCGGTTCCTCCGTGATATCGGCTACCTGGTGCCGGAGCCGGCCGACTTTACCATTGCGACGACGGGGCTCGATCCGGAGATTTCCACGCTCTGCGGACCCCAACTCGTGGTGCCGGTGTCGAACGCGCGTTACGCGCTCAATGCCGCCAATGCGCGCTGGGGCAGCCTCTATGATGCGCTCTATGGCACCGACGCGGTGCCGCGCGATGGTGACCTGGCGCCGGGCAAGGGGTTCAACCCCAAGCGCGGTGCGGCGGTGGTTGTGGCGGCAGCGGCATTCCTCGATGAAGCATTTCCACTCGCCAAAGGCAGCCACAAGGACGTGACGGCCTATGTGGTGGCCGAGATGGCGGGACGTGCGGCGCTCGCCATCGATACGACGTCTGGTCCGACGACGCTCAAGCACCATTCCCAGTTCGTCGGCTATGCACGCGACGGGCAAGTGGCGAAGATCCTGCTGCAGCACCATGGGCTGCATGCCGAACTGGTGCTCGATCCGTCGAGCCCGATCGGGGCAACGCATGCGGCGGGGCTTTCCGACGTGGTGCTGGAGTCGGCGCTGACGACGATCCAGGACTGCGAAGACTCGGTGGCGGCGGTGGATGCCGAGGACAAGGTCGGGGTCTATCGCAACTGGCTCGGGCTGATGAACGGCACGCTGGTTGAGACCTTCGACAAGGGCGGCAAGACGCTGACGCGGCGGCTCAATGCCGACCGGACCTACAAGGGCATCAAAGGCGAGACGTTGACGCTCAAGGGCCGAGCGCTGCTGCTGGTGCGCAATGTCGGGCACCTGATGACCAACAAGGCGGTGCTCGATGCGCAAGGCACGCCGATCGGCGAGGGGCTGCTCGACGCGGCGGTGACGGTGCTTTGCGCGCTCAGCGACAAGGTCAACTCGACCACCGGGGCGATCTATGTGGTCAAGCCCAAGATGCATGGGCCGGACGAAGTAGCGTTCGCCTGCGAGATCTTTGGCGCCGTCGAAAAGATGCTCGGCATCGCGCCGCTCTCGGTCAAGATCGGCATCATGGACGAAGAGCGGCGGACCTCGGCCAACCTCAAGGCCGCGATCCATGCAGCGCGCGAGCGCGTGTTCTTCATCAATACCGGGTTCCTCGATCGCACCGGCGACGAGATCCATACCTCGATGGAAGCCGGGCCGGTGCTGCGCAAGGACGACGTCAAGACCGAGCGCTGGATCCAGGCGTACGAGGATCGCAACGTGCTGATCGGGCTAGCCTGCGGACTTTCGGGCAAGGCGCAGATCGGCAAGGGCATGTGGGCCCGGCCCGACGATATGGCGGCCATGCTCAAGGCCAAGATCGGCCACCCGAATGCTGGCGCGAACACCGCCTGGGTGCCCTCGCCGACGGCGGCGACGTTGCATGCGCTGCACTATCACGAGGTCGATGTGTTCGAGGCGCAGAAGCGCCGGCACAACCAGCCGACCCCGGGCCTGGGCGAGTTGTTTTCGATGCCGGTGCTCGATGCCCGCAAGCTGAGCCGCGAGGAGATCGTGCGCGAGGTGGAGAACAACGCACAGGGCATTCTCGGTTACGTCGTGCGCTGGGTCGATCAGGGCGTGGGTTGTTCCAAGGTGCCTGACATCAACAATGTCGGGCTGATGGAAGATCGCGCCACCTGCCGCATCTCCAGCCAGGCGATTGCAAACTGGCTGCATCACGGGCTGGTAACACGCGCCGAGGTCGAGGAGATCTTTGCACGCATGGCGGTGGTGGTGGACGGGCAGAATGCCGGTGATCCGCTCTATCAGCCGATGGCGGGCAACCCGAGTTCAATTGCCTATCAGGCGGCACTGGCGCTGGCAGTCGATGGGGTCAACCAGCCCTCGGGTTATACCGAGCCGCTGTTGCATGCCGCGCGCGAGAAGGTGAAGGCTTTGTAATCTGGGTGCCGTGGTTTGGCCACGAAGTGGGACCACCTGCCTCCATCTCGACCGAATTGATGGAGACCACCATGAAGACTCTCACCCTTGTTGCCCTCGTTGCCGTTGGGCTGGCGTTTGCCGCTCCGGCCCGCGCAGAGATTGTCATTGGTGGGATCTCATATCCTGACAGCGAGCAGGCGGCCTTGCGGGAGGCGTGCCGCGGGCTCGATGCGCAGTCGCGCATGTCGCTGATCTCAGATGTGCCCGACGATGTCGACAATGGCGACGCAAACAGCGAGTACAATCTCAAGCGGCTGCCGTTCACCCTCAAAGATTGTCGGGCAGCGGGCATCCGCTGAGCCGTCATCATTGTCGGAGCGCCGTTGAAGGTTGCCCATCATCATTTCGTGATGGGCAAAAGACCGTGCGCAACCATCTGGAGTTCGTCTCGTTCTAGGGGCAGGTCACACACTGGCCGCAACGATAACAAGAGGTTACTCCCATGAAACTCCGCACCATGCTTTCTTCGATCGCCCTCGTTTCGGCTCTTTCTCTGTCAGGCGGCGCGTTCGCGCAGGCCATGCTCGGCGAGATGGCGATCCCGACCGAAAATCTCGGCGACTTCCAGGAAAAGTGCGCGGCGATTGCCTCCGCTGCCACCGAGTCGCTGGCTGAGCCCGTGAATTCGGACGCCACTGCCACTGGTACTGTTGACTCCTCCAATGACAGCGACAGCCCGGATTACGCCAACAAGGACAACCTTGACCAGTTGCTGTCGTCGATGACGCCTGAGCAGTGCAAGGAAGCCGGCCTGCTGCCGGGTGGCCCGAACGCTGCCAACGCCGCTCGGTAATCGCCCAGGCGATCACATCAAGGCGGGACCCTCGGGTCCCGCCTTTTTCGTTTGTGCTCAGATCTCGTGGACGGGGAGATGGATGGCGCTGGGGTGGTTGGGATCGTGGAAGATCTCGATGTCGGCAGGGACGAGACGCGTCGCCTCACCGATCGGTTCGTCGGTACCCGTATTGCGGGCAAAGCGCGGGTGGGCGCCGCTGGCGACGAGAACCCGCAGCCGATGATCCTTGCGGAAGCAGTGGGCGGTGGCGTGCAGCTTGAAGTTGAGCCGCCAGATGTCGTCGACCACTGCTGGAGCGGCCGAGGTTATGCGGATGAGGCCGTCGCAGATATTGGTCGAGACGCCCTTTTCGTCGACATCGCAGAGACGCACAAAGAAATCGGCATTGGGAAGTGAGGCGCGGGCGTAGAGCGTGACGCGGACGTTGCCGATGATGGTGACGGGGGCAAAGAGCGGCTCGGACGTGTAGCTCAGCACGTCGTCGCGTGCTTCGAGCTTGGCATTGTCGACAGCGCCGGCACCCTTGAAGGCAAACATGGCGCCGCCAATGGCGGGCGTCGGCTTGCGCGGATCGTAGGTGTAGGTGTCGGGAGGTGATGCCTTGACCGGGCGCTGTGACAGAACCTTGTCCGGGTGGATGTGCCAGAGCTGGGTATCGGGTTGGCCCGGTGGGTAGCTCTCGAACTCGCGCCATTCGTTGAGGCCAGAGATGTGCAGGCGCACCGGCAGGTCGCGGAGCCCGGAGCGGTCGCTGATCAGTTGTGCGCGCATCCAGGCGAGGGTGGACCTGACGCTTTCGGCCTGTAGCTCGGTAGCGACGTGAGTCCATGGCCCGATGGTGAGATAGGGCTGCTGGCCGACGTCGACGAGGGTCGTGTAGTCGCGCAGCAACTGGTCGATCATGAAATCGTACCAGCCGGAGACGAAGTGATTGGGCGGGGTGCGCGGGCCGAGGCGATGGGTGTGGTCGATCGACTCCCAGAAGGCGTCGTTCCCGACGGCATCGTCGAGCCAGCGGTGCCAGAAAGGTACGGTGTGGCCGGTGACGCGTTTGTCGGCGTCGCGCAGCGGCAGCTTCATCGAGGCTTTCAGCGTGCGCTGCTCGATATCGCCGCTGACCATACGCCGGAACACCAGGGCAGGATTGCCGCGCAGACCTTCCACTGTCTGCAGCCAGGAGAGCCAGAGTCCGAGATGAAAGGCGCCGCCGGGAAAGACTACCGACTTGAACTCGGCACTGGTTACCTTGGTGGACATGGCCGAGTGCTTGGGCAGGGCGTCGGAGATGGCCCACTGGGCGTAGCGAGGTAGCTCGGGCCAGAGGTACCGAGCGCCCGTCGTACCAGGGTTGGGTCTTGATCCAGGCCAGGGTGTCGAGCCCGTCTTCGCGCTCACGTACCAGAGGATCGAACTCGCCGCCGGAGCGGCCGGTGCCGCGGCAGGCCTGCAATACGACGTGAAAGCCACGCTCGGCGTAGCATTCGGCCACCGTACCGAAGCCGCGCAAACCGTAAGGCACGCGCATCAGGATGGTGGGGTGTTCACCGGGGAGCTTGGGTGCGTAGTGATCCGTCTCCAGCTCGACGCCATCGCGCATGGGGAGCATCAAGCCGCGCGTGCGGATCGAACCGGACTTGCGCTTGGGCAGACCGACGCTGCGCGCCAGCAGGCGGCTGGCGATGCTCATTGCACGAGCGCGAAGGCGTCGACGTCGAACATCCCCATATCCGTGAGCTTGAGGTGGGGGATGACCGGCAGGGCGAGGAACGAGACCTGGAGGAAAGGTTCAGGCAGCACGCAACCGAGGACGCGGGCAGCGTCGCGGAGCTTGTGCAGTTTTTCGGCGACAGCTTCGAATGGGAGAAGACTGATGAGCCCGGCGAGCGGCAACGCCAGTTCGGCCGTCACTTCGCCATCCTCGGCAACGACGAAGCCGCCGCCCAGCGTGATCAGACGGTTGACGGCAACGGCCATGTCGGCGTCGTTGGCGCCGACAACGGTGATGTTGTGACTGTCGTGCCCGACCGAGGAGGCGATAGCGCCGCGGGTGAGGCCAAAGCCGGTGACGAAGCCGCGGCCGATATTGCCGTTGCGGCCGTGACGCTCGATGACCGCGACCTTGATCACGTCATTGCCGAAGTCGGGCTGCAGGCCGTTCTCGCTTATCTCGAGCACGGCGCTCTCGCGCCGGGTGATGATCTTGCCGGGCGTGACGCCGATGACCAGGGTCTCGTTGCGGGCCGGATTGGCGGGCACGACGAAGGTCTTCGCACTCACCGGCTTGGCCTTCATCGAGGCGAGACCGACGGCGGCAACGGGGTAGCGGGATTCGAAGAGTTCCGGGCGGACCAGACGGCCGGCGGTGATCACGTCGGAGACGGCGCAATTCTCCAGCGAGTCGAGCAGGGCTATGTCGGCGCGCCAGCCGGGCGCTACGAGACCGCGATCATGCAGCCCAAAGATGCGGGCGGCCGAGTGGCTGGCGGCGCGGTAGACATGGTGAAGCGGCCGGCCGTGGGCGATTAGTCGGCGGATAGACGAGTCGAGGTGCCCCTCTTCGGCGATGTCGAGCGGGTTGCGATCGTCGGTGCAAAGGGCAACGAAGCTCGAGGTGTTCTCGTCGAGGATTTCAGCAAGAGCATTGAGGTCCTTGCTGACCGAGCCCTCGCGGATGAGGATGGCCATGCCCTTGGCGAGTTTTTCGCGCGCCTCGGCAGCGCTGGTCGCTTCGTGATCGGTGCGAATACCGGCGGCGAGATAGCCGTTGAGCGCTTTGTCGAGCAGCAGGGGCGCATGGCCGTCGATATGGTCGCCCTGGAAGGCATGCAGCTTGTCGATCATGCCCGGGTCGCCGGCGAGCACGCCGGGAAAGTTCATCACCTCGGCAAGGCCGATGACCTTGTCGTGGTGGCGGAATTTCTCCAGGTCGGCGATCTCAAGGCGCGCGCCCGAGGTTTCGAAGGCAGTGGCCGGGACGCAGCTGGAGAGATTGACGCGAATATCCATGACGGTGCGCTCGGCACAGTCGAGGAAGTAGCGGATGCCTTCAGCGCCGAGCACATTGGCGATCTCATGCGGGTCGCAGATGACGGTGGTGACGCCATGGCGCAGCACGCAGCGATCGAACTCGAAAGGCGTGATCAGCGATGATTCGATATGCAGGTGGGTGTCGATGAACCCCGGCACGGCGAAGCGGTTGCCGCCCTCGATGAGGCGCTCGCCATTGTAGTAGCCGTGCGTGCCGACGATCCGATCACCGACAATGGCAATGTCGGTGTGGGTTATTGCGCCGGTTATGACGTCGAGAAGGCGGACGTTCTTGATGACGATGTCGGCGGGAATTTCGCCGGCACCGGCCCTTATCATCCGGGTCAGTCGTTCTTTGGTAGGCATGGACACACGATGGAATGGTCGCAGTGCTACCGTCACGGATTGGCCGGCCGCGGTCAAGCCCACTGGAACCGTGAGGCGAAGCACGCGTTGCTCGCAGACCCATGTTCAGGAGCGCGCCATGACCAAGACCTTCGATCCCCACAAATCGACCAATGACGTGCGCCAGGGCAATGGCCGCCAAATGAACAGCCGCGTGCTGTTCTGGTCGATGGGTGGTGTCGTGATCGCCTTCGTGCTCGTCTACCTGATCTTTTTTGCCTTCACCCCGGCGCCACCAGTCGTCTGACGCCTTGTCGGCTCACCGCAGCGGGCTGATCAGGCGACGCGATTGGTGTTTGCTGGTGCCGGCATTTCGACCGGATCCGCGGGGCGGACGGTACCGAAGATGCGGTAGTCGTTGCGACCGCCGTCCTTGGCCTCATAGAGCGCAAAGTCGGCGCGTGCGGGCAGATCGGATGCTTCCGAGGGTGTAGCCGCAAGGGCCACGCCGATGCTCACGCCAATACGGGCCTCGCCGCCCTGCAAAGCGTAGGGCTCAGAGACACGGGCGATGATGCGCTGGGACAGTGACACACTGTCGTGCTCGGTCTTGAGGTCGGTCTGGATGATGGCAAACTCGTCGCCGCCGAGGCGGGCGATGGTATCGGTGTCCCGCACCAGAGGCTGCAGGCGCTCTGCGACCTGGCGCAGGAGTCTGGTCGCCGGCGTCATGGCCCATGGGTATCGTTGACCTGCTTGAACCGATCGTAGGTCGGAGTGCCAGCAGCGTCGATGGGCGA
>JACDQI010000238.1 GCA_015657675.1 Devosia sp. | reverse complement strand
GAGGCGTTCTAGCACAGGTGTCGCCGAAAGCCTGGCGGCAATTCCGCTCAGGCGGCGGCGACGGACTGGATGGGTTCGGCCCCCTCGAGGTCCCAGATGGTGGTGAGGCGCTGTACTTCGTCGCTGCCGGCGCCGACCCAGAAGGCGCGATCGGCACAATCGAGCGCCAGGCGAAAGCGGGCACGGCTGGTGACGTCGCTCACCACGTCATGGGCTGAACCGGCCCAGAGTACGTGGTTGCCGAGAGCCAAAAGGTAGAGCTCACCGTCGCTGAGGGAGAAGTCAGCGAGGCGCAGCGGGCTGAGCGCGTAGCAGCGGCCGGAGCGGCCACGCCAGTTCACTGATCGCAGCGGCAAAAACTGGACCTTGCCCGATAGCGTGCTCGAAACCCAGGCGCCCATGACGATCTCCCACTCCCGACTTGAGGAGAACAAAGATAGAACAAACTTGCATCAAATGCAAGTGGCTCTTTGCGCTGCCTCAATAGGTATGGGTCTGTTCGGCCCAACCGTCAAGATATAGTAGGTTTGGCGCGTTCTTCCGCTATGGGCGGCTGTCCGGCGGCGAGAGCGCGGAGCCGACCGGCGAGCGGCTCGACCAGCGGGCGGGTGAGTCCCTGATGGTACGCCTCGAGGATCATGGCGTTGGTTTCGCCCTCGATGGTGGCGATCAAACGATCGCGAAAGCTGTCTGCGTCGAGGCCGGGCTGGATGGCGGGCAGGAAGCGGGCGCGGGCCGTACCGGGCCATAGGATGAGGCTCTTGCGGCTCCAGTAGAGACCGGAGGTCAGCGCCACGGGCACGACCGGCACACCCAGTTCGAGATACATGCGGACGATGCCATAGCGATAGTCGTGCGGGGCCAGGGGCGCCTTGCGGGTGCCTTCAGGGAAGATCACCAGCCGGCAGCCCTTGGCGACGGCACTGCGGGCGTCCGCCAGCATCAGTGGCAGGGCGTCTCCGCCCTTGGAGCGGTCGATGCGAATGGTGTCGAAGCTGCGCGCCGCCCAGCCGAAGAACGGGATGTCCATCAGCTCCTTCTTGGCGACGAAGGCGGGGCGGATGGTGTGGGGCAGGATGGCGAAGATGTCCCAGTCGCTCATGTGCTTGGCGGCAAAGATCACGGGACCCGACGGAATGGTGTCGGCGCCATCCACCTGGGTCTTGATGCCGACCACCCAGCGCAGCAGCCAGAGATTGGAATTGCCCCAGTATTGCGACAGCGCCCAGGTGACGCGGGTGCGACCCCAGAGGATGCCGACCGTGCCAATGATCAGCGCGAGGACTGCCGTTTGGGCGAAAAACAGCAAATAGAACAGAGCGCTGCGCAGCGCCTGGATGAATGTCGTCATGAGTCCTCCCACGACCCGACAGTGCCGGAGCAGGGCGGTGGACGCAAGCCGAGGTGGCTTACGATGTCTGGGTGAGGAAGCGGCGGACGGTAAGGCGGGAGGTGATGGCAGTGAGGGCGGCGATCACCGGCACCACGGCGGCGATGCCGATGATGCCATCGATGCCGAGGGCGAAGCGGCCAAAGAGGATGCCCAGCTGCTGGTTGGCCTCAGCCGGAATGACGCTGCCGGCGCCGAACGAGACGAGAATGAAGAAGATGATGGCGCCGAGCCCGCCGACAATGCCGCCGCGAAAGCCGATGGAGAGGAAGCGGCCCTGGAACTCGCCGGCAATAAAGCTGTTCGAGGCACCGATGAAGTGCAGCACGTCGACGATCTCGCGGTTCGAGGCCATGGTGCCGCGGGTGGCAAAGATGATGGCGAGCACCGTGGCGACGACGATCAGCGTCAGAACCAGTAGGCCGGAGACGACGATGGTGCCTGCCATGGTGTTGAGCTGCTGACGCCAGGCGGCATGGGTGTCGAGGCTGGCACCCTTGACCGTGGCGAGGTCGCGCTCGAGCTTGGGTATATCGGCTTCGGCCGGGTCGCCGAGCTGCACCACGACGAGGCGTGGGATCTCGATGGCCGAAAGGTCGAGGCCGGTGCCCAGCCAGGGTTCGAGCAGCTTCTGGCTCTCTTCGAGCGTCAGCGCGCGGGCGCTGGAGACGCCGGGGGTCTGTTCGGCCAAAGCCACGGCGGTGCGGAGGTTGCTCTCCATCACCTCGCCCTCCATCGGGCGGATCTGGATGGTGACTTCGCGACCGACATCGGACGACCAGGCGATGGCCGATTTCTGCACCAGCACCACGCCGCCCAGCGTGACGCCGGAAAGGAAGGTCATGATGGCAATGAGCAGCACCAGCGTGCGGCCGGCGACCGATCGTTCGGGGACGATCGGCGCCGTGCGGCTGCGGGCGGTGGCGGCGGGGCTGGCTTCAAGCGTTGCGTCAGCCACTGAACACGACCTGCCCGTCTTCGAGCTGCATACGGGGGAAGGGGAAACTGTCGAGCAGCGGTAGCTCGTGCGTAGCAAGGATGATGGTGGTGCCCATCTTGTTGAGTTCGGCGAATAGCCGCACCAGACGCTTGGAAAGGTCAGGGTCGACATTGCCGGTGGGTTCGTCGGCCAGCAGGATGTCGGGGCGGCCGATGACGGCGCGGGCAATGGCGGCGCGCTGCTTTTCACCGCCCGAGAGCAGC
Source organism: Devosia sp. (assembly GCA_015657675.1). Taxonomy (GTDB): domain Bacteria; phylum Pseudomonadota; class Alphaproteobacteria; order Rhizobiales; family Devosiaceae; genus Devosia_A. The sequence goes on along the minus strand of JACDQI010000238.1, from coordinate 3,963 downwards.
GAGGGGTGCGCATCCATGCGTTCGCCCAGGCCCACCCATTGTAGCAGTTCGGTGACATTGCTGCGGTAGGCGCTTTCAGGCTGGCCGAGGACGCGCAGCGGCAGCGCCACGTTCTCGAAGGTGGTCAGGTGGTCGAGCAGGCGGAATTCCTGGAAGACGATGCCGATATGGCGGCGCATCTGCAGCAGCGAATCCTGGTCGAGCGCGCTGACGTCGCGGCCGAAAAGCGTGACCTTGCCCCGGCTTGGCTTGAGCGAAGCAGCAGCAGCTTGAGCAGCGAGGTCTTGCCCGAGCCCGACGGGCCGGTGAGGAAATGGAACGAGCCCGGCTGGATACGGAACGTCAGGTCCCTCAGGATTTCAGGGCCGTGGCCATACCGCAGGCCGACATTGGTGAACTCGATCACGCGCGTCATTCGCTCCGAATCAATTCGGTCATCATACCTCAGCCGGCGGCCGATGCGGGCGGCAGAGGCCGATGCCGGGCTTTTTCAGCACATTGCAGCGGAATTCGGACGGACGGGCGATTTGAGGAGTCTTAACCGGCCGCCGTTAGGGTGCGGCCATGGCCTCATTGCAAAGCAAGACCGTTGTCATTGTCTGTCCGCACTGTACCACCCGGTACCAGGTGCCGGGCGAGACCGTTGGCGCGAAGGGTCGGCAGGTGCAATGCGCCCATTGCGGCAAGACCTGGCAGGCCTTTGCCGAGAAGATCATCGAGACCAAGTCGGCCCCGCCGCCCCCACCGGCGGTGACGCGCGCTGTTGCCGCGCGGGAGGCCGAGGACGACAAGCTGTTCGATGCGGCCGCCGAAGCCGAGCTCGACGCCGCATTCGAAGCTGAGCAGAAGGCGGCGGCAGAAGCTGCTGCCAAGGCTGCCAATGAGCCGAGAAAGCCTGAACCGGAAGCTGAGGTCGAGATCGCCGAACCCGAGCCGCCGGTCAAGCCGGCCGACGTGGCGGCCGAGAAGAAGCGCCAGAAGGCCTTTACGCAGCGGCAGTCGGTGCTGACCCGGCAGTTGCCGATGGCGCGCGTGCGCCGAACGGCGCGCATTGCCGGGGTGGCAGCGCTCGTTGGTCTGATGGTGGGTGGCTACGTTTTCCGTACCGACGTGGTGCGGCTGGTGCCCGATATGGCTGGTGCCTATGAGTTGCTTGGCCTCGGGGTCAATGTCATTGGACTGGAATTCCGCGACGTCAAGACGCTGCTGGTCCGCCACAATGGTACCGACGTGATGCAGGTCGACGCCCAGATAGTGTCGGTGGCGGGTGGCAATGTCAGCATGCCGCCGGTGGTGGTGACGCTGGTCAATGACGAGGGCCTGCCGCTTTACGAGTGGAGCGTGGCGCCCAGCGTCGGCGCCCTCGCGCCGGGCGAGATCACGGATTTTTCCACCAAGGTCAACGCGCCACCGAGCGGCGCCACCAAGGTGCGACTGACCTTCGGGACCGGCCAGACGCAGGCGCCGAGCCTGGCGTCGGAGGTGCCGGTGGCCGATGAAGCGGCTGGGGGGCACGAGGCTTCAGTAGCGCCGGACGCCGGTGGGCACGAGACGGCTGCATCCGATGCGGCAAGCACACACGAGTCCGCCCCGGCACATGCCGAAGCGGCGGCAGAGCATTCCGGGGGCGGACACTGATGGCCAAGATACTGATTGCCGAAGACGACGAGAACGTCCGTCAGTTCGTGGCCCGGGCGCTGGCGCATGCCGGCCATACGGTGACCGAGGCCGAGGATGGAGGACTGGCTGCCGAAATCCTCGAAGAGCAGCAGGGTGCCTTCGATCTTCTCCTCTCCGACATCAAGATGCCGGTGATGGACGGGATTGCGTTGGCGCTCACGGCGGCCTCCAGCTTTCCTGACCTCACCATCGTGCTGATGACTGGTTTTGCCGACCAGCGCGAGCGGGCGCATGGGCTTGAGGCGCTGATCTACGACGTGATCCCGAAACCCTTCACGCTGCAGGACCTGATGCAGAAGGTTGAAGATGCGCTGACCGGCAAGCCGGTCGAAGTGGTGTCGCTGGCGCGCCAGGCGATGAACGAAAGCAAGGGTTAGCGGGCGAGGAAGGCTTCGACTTCGGGGCGGGTCGGGGCGCCGAGGCGGCCGCCGAAGCGGGTGCATTTGAGCGCCGCAGCGGCAGAGGCGAAGGCGATGGTTTCGGACATCTGCCAGCCTTCGACGAGACCGACGGCGAAGGCGCCGTGAAAGACGTCGCCAGCGGCCAGCGTGTCGATGGCCTCGATTTGGGGTGCAGGCGTGTGGCGAACGGTGCCGCCGGATCCCCACCAGCAGCCTTTTTCACCGGCGGTCACGGCAAAGAACCCGGCATGCCCGGAGGAGAGGCGCTCGGCTGATTGCTGCGGCGTGTTCGCACCGGTGACCAGAGCCGCGCCACCCTCGGAGGCGACGACGTGGCTGGCGAGACCGACCAGACGCTGGATCACCTCGCGGGGGCCGACATCGGCGTCAAGGATGCCGGGGATGCCGGCCTCGCGGGCGGCGAGCAGCGCCAGTTCGGCGGCGCCGGGCCAGCGCACGTCGGTCATCACTGCGGCGAAGCCGGAGAGATCGGGCGCCGTGGCGGGCGGGGCCATCAGGTCGGCATCGTATTTGGGCACGATCATGCGTTCGCCGCGCCGGTCCATGAAGATGGTCGAAAAGCCCGAACGGGCGCCGGGGACGCGGCGGACTCGCGAGCAGTCGACGCCTTCGGCCGAGATCTGGGCGATCAGCCGGTCGCCGATGGCGTCGTCGCCGGCCGAGGCCCAGAGGGCGACATCACCGCCGAGCCGGGCGATGCTGGCGGCCTGTGCCGCGGCCATGCCCTCGGCTACTTCCACCGCATCGAGTGGCAGGAACTTTCCAGGCCCGCCCGGCAGCGCCTCGAGCAGGAAGATGGTGTCCATGGTCAGCGCGCCGACGCAGAGGATTGGCTTGGTCATGCCCGATGCATAGCGCAGCGAGCCGGGGCTGGCCATGGAGCTCAGATATCGCGCGAAGCGCAGTGGAGAAATGGGTCCCCGGACCAAGTCCGGGGATGACGGCGGTTGGGGTCAGCCCTTGATGAAGGTATCGATCAGCGCGTGGCCGTCGGAGGAGTCCCATTCGGCGGGGCCTTGCAGCACGGCGAGCTCGCAGCCTTTTTCGTCGACCAGCACGGTTGCGGGCAGGCCGGCGGAGACGGCGGAAGTTTTCAGCCGGTCTATGATCGAAAAGCCGGTCGGGTCGGCATAGAGCGGCAGGTTGGGCCAGTTGCCGTCGGCGAGGAACTTAGCGGCCTTGCCCTCCTGGGTGTCCCCGGTATTGACCGGCAGCACCATGAAGGCATCGCTGTTGTAGGTCTGGGCCAGGGCGTTGAGCGCCGGCATTTCCTCGCGGCAGGGGACGCACCAGCTGGCCCAGAAATTGATGAGCAGCTTCTTGCCGGCAAAGCTTGCAACCGTCAGGTCCTTCCCCGCTGCATCCTTGAGTGCCATGTCGGCATAGGAGCGGCCATTGCCGGTGCCGGTGACGGCAGCAAGTTCGCCTAACGCCGCGGCGTCGAGCTTAGCGGCGCCGACCGTATTGGCCGGGCAGGAGGCCGCCTGGGTCGAATTATTGCCAACCCAAAGGGTAATCGCTAAGGCTATCGCCGCACTGAAAAGGGCAATGACGAGCACGCGCCGCGGCTGCAGTTTCCGGGTGGTCTGGGGCGGTGGCGGCTGGTCGGTCATTGCGGGTTCCACGGAGTTCCGATGAGCAATCGCATGTGGGGCGGACGGTTTTCCTCCGGCCCCGACGCCATCATGGAAGAGATCAACGCTTCCATCGGCTTTGACCACCGGCTCTACCGGCAGGACATTGCCGGGTCAATTGCACATGCCCGCATGCTGGCCCAGAGCGGCATTTTGACCGAGGCGGACCGTGATGCGATCGTTTCAGGTCTGGGCGATGTGCTCGCCGAAATCGAGTCACAGAAGTT
>JACDQI010000237.1 GCA_015657675.1 Devosia sp. | reverse complement strand
CGAACCCGACCTCGTGGTTCGACAGGCTCACCATGAGGTCTCTTCAACTCGCCCGCCACGTGCACCGTCATCCTCCGGCTTGTCCCGATGAGCCATTTTGCCGCTGCGGTGTAGAGATGGGTCCTCGCGCCAAGCGCGAGGATAACGGTGGTTGGGGAGAGACGATGACGGAGGGTGGGATGAGAGAAATCCCGACAAGCCGCCATCCCCTATTGCCGCCCCCTACTCCCAGCGGACCTTGGCGCCCAGTGACGTCAGTTTTTCGACGAAGTGGGGATAGGCGCGGCGGATGGGGTCGGCGTTCTTGATGCGGGACTCGCCGGGGATCTGCATGGCGGCAAGCAGCAGGGCGACGACGACCCGGATGATGTAGGGCGCTTCGACGGTCGCGGGACGCAAGGTGTTGCCGCCGAAGACAACGAGGCGGTGCGGGTCCGAGAGGTGGACGCGGGCGCCGAACTTGAGGAGTTCCGCGCTCCAGCCAAGAGCACCCTCATAGACCTTGTTCCAGAACAGGATGTCGCCGGTACAGCCCACCGAGACGCCGATGGCGTGCGGCAGCAGGTCGGCCGGGAAGTAGGGCCAGGGCGCCGCCTCGATCTTGGGTAGCATTTCGGCGGTATAGGGCTCGGTGATGCGGCGGGTCCAGCCGGTGACCGTCACCCTGCCCTCGCCCACTTCAAATTGCATGCCGAGCTTGCCGAACTGGCGCAGGATCAACGTCATGTGCGGCCCCATGTCGGTCTCGACAGTGAGGCGGCCGCCGGTGACGGCACCGACGGCGAGGAAAGTCGCGACTTCGTGGTGGTCGTCGGGGACGCGAGCCTCGACGCCGTGCAGGCGCGAAACGCCGCGCACCGTCAGCTTTGAGGTGCCGATACCATCAAGGTCGGCCCCCATGCCGGCCAGCATGTCGCAGAGCGCCTGGACATGCGGCTCGGAGGCGGCATTGTTGAGGTGGGAGACGCCTTCGGCCACGGCGGCGATCATCACGAAGGTTTCAGTGGCAGTGACCGAGGCATAGTCCGGCCAGATGTCGACGCCGCGAATCGGGCCGGCGCGGTCGATGCGATAGGGATGGGTGCTGGTGATGGTGCCGCCGAAGCGCTCGAGGATTTCGAGATGCGGATCGATTTCGCGCACGCCCAAAGCGCAGCCCTTGGCCTCGGTGTCAAAAATCAGGTGAGTCGAGCGCATCAGTACCGGGGCCAGCAGCAGCACGGCGGCGCGGATGCCGACCGGCAGTTCGGCCTGGCTGGTGGCAAAGGCCTGGAAATTGTGCTGGACCGTCAGTGTTCCGGCCGCCAGGTCCCGCTCGACCCGTGACCCGCGCGAGCGAAAGTATTCGACGAGCTTATCGATATCGCTGATCTCGGGAACGTTGGTGAGACGCACCTCGTCCTCGGTAAGGAGCGTGGCGCAGAGCATCGGCAGGACGGCGTTCTTGTTGCCGGAGGGGCGGATGGTGCCAGAAACCGGATGGGCGCCGTCGACGATCAGTTCGGACATGGGAATTCCCTGGAAGCGAAGCAGGCGTCTACTAGCGCATTGAGGCGAAAGCGGGAACCGGGTGCGTGCGCCCCCTGCCCGACTGGTCAGGCCGCGCCGCGACGACCGACGAGGCGGGTTCGCATGGTCTCAACGGTCGGCCATTTGCCGCTGACACCGCGCTGGATGATGGTCGGCAGTTCGATGGTGCGGGTGGGGCGACCAAAGAGGAAGCCTTGTACGAGGTCGCAGCGCAGATCGCGTAAGACCAGGGCCTGGGCTTCGGTTTCGACGCCCTCGGCGGTGACCTTGAGGTCGAGCACCTTGGCCAGCGCGATGATGGTGGAGAGGATTTCGCGCGACTTCGAGCCTTCCTCGGTAAGGTCGGACATGAAGGACTTGTCGACCTTGAGCTTGTCGAAGGGGAAGCGCCAGAGGTAGCCGAGCGAGGAATAGCCGGTGCCGAAATCGTCGAGCGCGACGGAGACACCGAGCGCCTTGATGGCCATCAATTCCTTGAGCACGACTTCCGTATCGGTGATCAGGACGCTTTCGGTGACCTCGAGCTCGAGTCGGTGCGGCGCGAGGCCCGACCAGGCGAGCACGTCGCGCACCATGGCGGCCATATCGCCGGCCGCGAACTGGGCGGGCGAGAGGTTGACGGCGACGACGAGATCTTCCGGCCACTGCTTGGCGATGCGACTGGCTTCGCGCAGCACCCAGACGCCGATGTCGTGGATGAGGCCGGTGCTTTCGGCGATCGGGATGAACTCGGCGGGTGAGATCGGCTTGCCGTCATTGTCGGTCATGCGCAGCAGCGCCTCGAAGCCGCGCAGCCGATCGGTGGTGGTCTCGTAGACGGGCTGAAAGACGATCTCGAACTCGGAGTTGACCAGCGAGGTGCGCAGTCGCTGCTCGATGGTGGCGCGGAACTGGCGCTGGCTCTCCATGCCGGGGTCGAAGGCGACGGCCTTGCCTCGGCTTCGCGTCTTGGCGTTATGCAGGGCCAGATCGGCGGTCTGGATCAGTGCATCGACCGAATGGGCGTCGCGGCCATAGTAGGAATAGCCCACCGAAGCGCCGCAGAGCACCTTGCCGCCAGAGAGCTCGAAAGGCTTTGCCATGGCCCGCGCAATGTCGTCGGCCAGTTCGGCGACCACCTGGGGGCTCGCCACATAGTAGGGCTGGCAGATGGCAAATTCATCGGCGCCGAGGCGAGCGATCCGCTCGCGCGTCCCCATCAGGCGGCGAAGACGCAGGGCCGTTTCCTTGAGCAACTGGTCGCCAGCCGCGTGACCGTGCGACTCGTTGACGTCCTTGAACCGATCGAGGTCGATGACATGCACGGCGACCGAGAGGCCCTTGCCCTGCGAGCCTTCGACGAGATCATGCACGATGCGGGTGAAAGTGGCGCGGTTCAGACAGCCGGTGAGACCATCATACTGGGTCGAGTGCCGGAGGCTGCGGGCTGCATTGGCGAGCTGGCGCATCTTGCGCAGATAGAGCACGCCCGGAATGCCAAAGGCAGCGGCAACCAGCAGCGCCACCTGCACGAGCACAGAGCGGAACTGGTCGAACAGCCGCGGCCAGGTCTCGGTCTCGTCGGAAAGAACCGACAGCGTGCCGATGGTCTTGTCGCCATCGACCAGCGGAATGGTGATGTCGGAATAGTAGCGCGGGCTGGCGACGCCATCGCCCTCACGCAGCGCAAAGCTCACATGGCTCGTGGCCAGCACATTGGCGGCGACATCATTGCGGACCCGATCCGCGAGGTGCAGCACCTGCCCGTCCTTGAAGCGCGCATAGTCAGCGCGCAGCCGACTGTTCTTATCAAAGAGTCGAAAGTCATAGACGGTACCGATCGGCTTGACGGCGCCGATGACGGCAGCGACGACCTGAGCGGAGTGGGCACCGGCCACGATGGCATCGAGGTTGCCGACTTCCTCAACGAGGTATCGGCCAAAGGAACTGGCCACGTATTCGGCATGCGAGCGCTGCATGTCCGAGATGGTGGAATAACCGACGAAGTAAGCGCCAAGGCCGACGACGGCGGTGGCGAACGCCAGCGGCACGACGCGAGATGCGACCCTCCTGCCGACCCGAAGCATGCCGATCCCCTCAACAGCACGTCCACGGCTGATTTGCATCAGCACTCCGCCCAAGGTGAATACAGTCGCTGCTAAGAGTGGAAAATTGATTAAGTGGGAAGCTCCGTTCAACGGGGCTTTCTACGAGGTCTGAAGATCAACCGGGCATGTGCGAGAATATAGCGCCGGTGGCAAAGACATCGACATAGCGTCGTGCCTGGAAAAAACCATTGAGCGAGATGCGCGGCAGAGCGTGAAGACTGTCCTTGTGGCGCGCATATATGCCGCCGGGACGCGTGGTGACGGCGGTCCGCAGCCCCATATCCCGGGCAATGGCGAATTCACGCTCACCGGCGGCAACCGGGCTGCCGATCGGGTAGGACAGGTGGATCGGCGCCTTGCCGAACTGGGCCTTGATGATGCGGACCGACTGCTCGATCTCGTTGCGGGCCTCGACCGGGGTCAGCTTGGCGAGTTCGTAGTGGTGCACAGTGTGTGCGCCGATGGTGCAAAGCTGGTCGCCGGCGAAGGTCTTGAGCTCGGACCAATCCATAATGAGCGCGCGGCAATGCGCATCGAGGTCGACGCCATACTGACCGGCGAGCGCGCGGATCAGCGCGACGCGATCGGCCTCGGGCATAGCGCGCAGGCGGCCATAAAGGTCGTCATAGGCCTCGAGCTTTTCGGCCAGTGTCTTTGTCGGCAGGTAGTCGGTTTCGCCCAGATAGGTGACGGCGATGGCGTCGCGCTGGGCGATGATGTCCTCAAGTGCCTGCCACCAGACCTCCCCGACACCATCGACGAGGGCGGTCGGGACGTAGAGGGTGAAGGGACACTGGGTGCGGCGCAGGACGGGCAACGCATAGCGCAGGTTGTCGCGATAGGCGTCGTCGAAGGTGAAGACGGCAAAAGGCCGCTGCCGCTCGGGCGCCTCGATGCGGCGCACCGCCTCGTCGAGGTCGACAATGTCGAGGCCGAGCTGGCGCACCCGGTTGATGGTGAACTCCAGGAAGTCCGGTGTAACCTGCAGGATGGCGTTGGGCGAGAAGTCGGCGGGCGGCTCAGGCAGGACACGGTGCAACGTGAAGATGACGCCGCGCGAGCGCGACAGGCGACGGATGAGCCCCGGCAAATGCGAGGCCCAGAGCAGCTCGAACATGCCGCGGATGGCGGCGTATCGGAGCTTGGACATCAGGCGACGGAGCGGTGCTTGGGAACGGACACCAGCTGGCCGACCTCGTAGCCGAGCGAAGCGGCTTCGGCGAGGGTCGACTGGACTGCGGCGCGGTCGGGGTGGTTGTCCCCGGACACGACGACAAGGCGGCCGTCGACACCGGCGAAGATCGGCAGAGCAGAGCTGACGCCAAGGCGACCGGTGGAAACGATGATCACCTCATAAATGTCGCCGAGTGCCTCGATCAGGGTGATTGGCTTCATCGACCGACGCTCAAGCTGCGGCCGCTGACCCCAGGGGACGGCAGCAAGGCCCTCGCCCGCCTTGTGCACGACATCGCCGAAGCTGACGGCGTCGGCGGCGAGGTCGGTGAGACCGGGTTCGGCGGTGCTGCGGCCACTGCCGGCATCGATGGTGGCCACGCTGAGGCCGCGCGACAGCGCGGCTTCGACCAACCAGTCGGAGACGCCCTGCACGTCGCCATATTCAGAGAGGGCGGCGAGCAACACGACGCGGACACGCCCGATGGCAATGTCGGCGGCCAGGTTGGAGAGTTCGAGGGCGGCGGCACCGGCCGACTGGACCGGCGGGGCCTGCGGCTCGACGGCAGAGACCGGCAGAGGCTCAGGCGCCATGGCGGCAGCGGCCACCGGCTGCGCGGGCGCGACCGGAGCGGCGGCAAGGGCGACGGCATCCTCGCGGGCCTGGTCGGCGGCGGCGTCGGCCGCCGCAGCAGCGTGGGCCACCTCTATGTCAAAGGCGGGCTCCGCGGCGCCGGGAGCCTTCTGGGCCGGCATGGCGGCCGGCTGTGCGGCAGCGCGGGCTTTCAGACGGTCGAGCAGACCACGGCGGGTCGGCTGCACGGGGGGGCTGCGGAGCAGCT
>JACDQI010000236.1 GCA_015657675.1 Devosia sp. | reverse complement strand
CGGAACGGCCGGGGCTTACCTGGCCGCATCGGCGACATCGCGGTTTACAAGGCGCATCAAGGGGATATCCCGGGTGCACGGGAGGCGCTGGCGCAGTTTCTGGAGAAACGGCCGGGGATGACGCTGGCGGGCGCGGGCGACAGTCTGCGCTTCATGGAGCCGTCGCTGCTCACCCGCTATCTGCGGGGTTTGAGCCTTGCCGGGCTCGAATAGCCGCAATTTCGCCGCACGGATGAACGTCACCTGAACGCATTGCTGCGGGTTTTAGCGAAGCAGTGAACGCGAGTACAAGTTCGCTCGGTCAGAATGGTCCCATTGAACCCGGGACGACTCCTTTGGATATGCGACTTGAAAAGCGTCTGGCTCCCCGCCGGAACACGCTGATTGCTGCAACGATCATTTACAATGCCGGACGCGGACGCACCGAGTGCCTGATCCGCAATCTCTCGAGCACAGGTGCCAAGCTCGAAGTGCGCGGCTCGGTGGCGAGCATCCCCAATACCTTTGACCTGATTGCGCCGGGTCATCATCCCCATCCGTGTCGGGTGATGTGGCGGACGCTCAAGGAACTTGGCGTGCAGTTCGTGGAATAAGGCGGGGCATGGCCCTTCGGCATTCGGCCACCTTCTCCCCGACGGGGAGAAGGGAGCAGTGCGGTCAGTTGGCCAGCGGGCGGCGGTACTGGTAGATGCCGACGTCGATGGAGCCTTCGAGGAAGCCGGCTTCGCAGTAGCAGAGGTAGTAGACCCACTTGCGCTTGAATTCTTCGTCGTAGCCGAGCTTGGCGATCTCGTCCCAGCGCTCGAGGAAGCGGTCGTGCCAGAGCCGGAGGGTCTTGGCGTAAGAGAGGCGGAAGGTTTCGGTCTGTTCGAGCACGAGGCCGACGCGCTCGCCCTGCTCGCGCATGGCGCGAGTGGTGAGCAGCATGCCGCCGGGGAAGATGAAGCGCTGGATGAAATCGGGACCGGCCTTGTAGTCCTCGAAATCGGCCTCATCGATGGTGATGGCCTGAATGGCCGCGAGGCCACCGGGCTTCAAACGATCGTGCACTGTCTGGAAGTAGCTCGGCCAATGTTCCTCGCCGACCGCCTCGATCATCTCGATCGAGCCGATGGAATCGAACTGGCCCTGCGTGTCGCGATAGTCCTCGAAGACGAGATGAGCCAGACCGTCGAGGTTCTGCCGCTTCAGGCGTTCAAGGCCATAGGCGAGCTGCTCACGCGACAGGGTGATGCCGCGCAGGTTGGCGCCGAAGTCGCGCGCCACCGTTTCGGCAAAGCCGCCCCAGCCACAGCCGATCTCGAGCACCGAGCCGCCCGGCTTGACGCCAGCCAGTTCGGCAACGCGACGATATTTGGCGTGCTGTGCCTCTTCGAGCGCCTGATTGTCGGAGGCAAAGATGGCAGACGAATAGGTCATCGAGGGGTCGAGCCAGAGGGCATAGAACGCGTTGCCGAGGTCGTAGTGCTCGGAAATGTTCTTTTGGGAGCCCTCTTTCGAGTTGTGACGGGACATGTGGTAGGCGAGGTCGTCGGTGGCGCGGCGGAACCAGCTGCGCTCGCTCTCAGCCGGGGCAAACACCGCCCGGTTCTGCAGGAAATAGCGGAACAGCGCCGTCAGGTCCTCAACCTCAAGGTCGCCATCGATATAGGACTGGGCAAAGCCAACCGTGCCGCGGCGCAGGGTCTTGGTGATGACCTTGAAATTGCGGATATGCAGTACCGGATGCTCACCGGTGGCCGGGTTGCCGAAAGTGACCGCCTTGCCGTTGGGCAGGGTCAGCGTCACGGCGCCGTGCTGCGGCTTGCCGATCAGGTGCTTGCCAAAAAAGGCGGCGATTCCCGAGGTAAAGTGCGACCAGAGGGTGCGGTTCCCCAGGCGCGGCTCAACTGCAATCTTGCTCATCTACGTCACTACCTAGTTAGCGGCAGACGGCGAACACCCGCCTGCCCTGCCGCATCGCGTCGCCGGAAAACCCCGGACGCCCTGCGGCAGCACCCCAATAGGTAACTACTCATTAGTGTAGTTTCCAGCCACACAGATGCAAGTGGGCTGACATTAGCGCGATTGCGGACGGGCCAGATCGGTGAGCCGCAGTTGCACCTCCTCGCGGCCCTGCCAGTGATCGAGAGTGAGCGTGCCGGCGAGGTGGAGCGGCGTATCGTTGCCTGCGGTGAGCAGGACCTGCCCCAACTCGGTGCTGGCAGCGCGGAAGGCAATGGCCTTGAGTCGAGCGCCATCGCCGGAGGTGAGGGTGAACTTGACGTGGCCACCGGCGCCGACGACGTCGGGGAAGCGCGCCTTGTGGGCAGGGAAGGCAAAGACCGGCTGCGGGTTGCCGGCGCCAAAAGGCCCTGCCCGTTCGATGTCGTGGACGAAATCGACCGAAGCGCCGCGGGCGGTGAGCGCGGCATCGATCTCGAGGGCCGTGTCGCTGCGCGCACGGGTGGCCGCATTGGTCAGCTGCTCGTAGATATGGGCACGGAAGGCCGGCATCTGCCCGGCCTTGATCGTCACGCCTGCGGCCATGGCGTGCCCGCCGCCCTTGGGGATGATCCCTGCATCGACGGCGGCGATGACGGCCGTGCCCAGATCGACACCCGGAACTGAGCGACCCGAACCGGTGCCGCCGCCATCCGGCCCCAGCGCGATGGCGAAGGCGGGCCGCTCGAAGCGTTCGCGCAGACGGGCAGCGATCAGCCCGACGACGCCGGCATGCCAGCTGGCAGACGCGAGGATCAGCACGGGGGGGCCCTCGCCATTGCCGATTTCGGCTTCGGCGACGCGGGTGGCTTCCTCGACGGCTTCCAGTTCGATGCGCTGGCGTTCGGCGTTGAGTTCGTTGAGCTGTCCAGCGATCAACAGCGCCTCGTGCTCGTCATCCATGGCCAGCAGCCGGGCGCCGAGGCTGGCATCGCCGATGCGGCCGCCGGCATTGATGCGCGGGCCGATCAGGTAACCCAAATGGTACGGGTTAAGGGGGCCGTTGAGGCGCGCTGCCAGCGCCAGCGCGCCGATGCCGCGATTGGCGCCGCGCCGCGCCACTTCGAGGCCACGGACGACGAAGGCGCGGTTGAGACCGCGCAACGGCACAACATCACAGACGGTGGCCAGCGCCACCAGATCGAGCATGGCCATCAGGTCTGGGAGCCCGGTATCGCCACGAGCGCGCAGCACACGGTTGACCGCAACCAGCACCATGAAGGTGACACCGGCCGCGCACAGGTAACCAAGGCCTGACACGTCGTCGGGCCGGTTGGGGTTTACCAGAGCGTTGGGCTGGGGCAGCTCCTTGTCGGAAAGATGGTGGTCGATGACCAGCACGTCGGCGCCGCGGTTGCGGGCGTGGAGGATCGGGGCGTCCGAGGTGGTGCCGCAATCGAGGGTAATGATCAGGGTGGCGCCAGCATCGATCAGCTTGTCCATCGCGGCGATGTTGGGTCCGTAACCTTCGAAGATGCGGTCGGGGATGTGCACCTGCGGGCTCAGGCCGAAATAGTTCAGATAGCGGGTCATCAACGCGCAGGACGAGGCGCCGTCGACATCGTAGTCGCCAAAGAGCGCAATGGACTCGTTGTCGGCGACAGCGCGTGCCAGGCGTTCGGCCAGCCGATCCATGTCGGTGAGGCTCGAGGGGTCGGGCATCAGATCCCGGATGGTCGGGACGAGGTAGGTTTCCGCCTCGTCGAGCTGCACACCGCGGCCGGCAAGGATGCGCGCCAGGATCTCCGAAAGGTCGGTGCGCTGGGCAATGGCCTGGGCCGTGCGCGTGGTCCCCACGTCTAGCCGGTCAACCCAGCGCCGCCCGGTGACGGAGGTTTCGACATCAAGGAAGGCGGGCTGGACCATGGCCGCATGTGGTAGGGCGTTCGGGGGGATAGTCAACGGGGCACGTTGGGGCACCTGGGGAAAGGTGGCAGGAGCGCGTCAGGCGAGCGATTACGCTGCGTGAACCACTAAACTTTTGCCTGACGACTCCCATATAACGGCGCAGAGCCTAAGGAGGGCTTTTCAATGTTCGTTTCCGGCAAGATCCGGTTTATCGCCGTTTTCCTCAGTCTGCTCACGGCTTTCTCGGTCTTCACTATCGACACAGCTGAGGCACGGCGCGGCGGCAGCTTGGGCAGCCGCGGGGTCAAGACCTTCCAGAGCGTGCCGGCGACCAAGACGTCGCCCAACGTCACCGCACCGATCAACAACACCATGACGGCGCCGACCTCGGCCAGCCGTGTCAGCGCTCCGGCGGCGAGCACTGCGTCGCGCGGCCTCTTCGGTGGCGGGCTGATGCAGGGTCTGTTCCTCGGCGGTCTGTTCGGTCTCTTCCTCGGCTATGGCTTTGGTGGCATTGGCGGCATGTTGAGCCTTCTGTTCCAGCTGCTGCTGATCGGCGGCCTGGTCTGGCTGTTCTTCGGCCGACGCCGCATGGCGGTAGCCGGCGGGCCGAACAGCGACAGGCCATCGACTGGCGGACCGACGCCGCGCGGCCCCTCGGTGGGGAGCAATCCGTTCAGCGGTGCGGCGCGTGCGCAAGGCACTGACGCGCCGCGCGACCTCGAGGTGGGCAACGCCGACCTCGATGTGTTCGAGGCCCGACTGGGTGAGATCCAGGACGCCTACTCGCGCGAGGATTATGGCGCGCTGCGCGCGATCACCACGCCGGAAATGATGGGCTATCTCTCCGAGGAACTCGGCGAGAATGCCAGCAAAGGGCTCCGCAACGAAGTGTTCGACGTCAAGATGCTGGGCGGCAGCGTGGCCGAGGCTGGCGCGAGGGCGACCGCGATTATGCGACCGTGGCGCTGCGCTATGAGTCTCGCGACGTGACGCGGGAGCGGGCCACCGGACAGATCGTCTCGGGGTCGGAAACGATCAGCGAGACGACCGAGATCTGGACGTTTGTGCGCCAGCGCGGCGGCGATTGGAAGCTGTCGGCAATCCAGGAAGCGTAATCACTGGGTTACGTGTCAGAGCCCTCCCCCTCGTTGGGGGAGGGTTTTTGTTTGCCCCCGTCCCTACCTCGGTGAGGTGGACAGATGGGTCCTTGTCTGTTTGGATTGTGCGATTGTTAGGACGGGAGGGAGATCGATGGGTCCTTGGTCTGCAGACCGTACCCGAGCCTGATCCCCTCCCGTTTT
>JACDQI010000235.1 GCA_015657675.1 Devosia sp. | reverse complement strand
CCGTTGCCGCCGCGCAAACTAGGTCCTCGCGTCAAGCGCGAGGATGACGGTGTTTGTTGAAGCAAGGAGGCTACCACCGGCCTCCGTGTCCGCTCGCCCCTCCGGGGAAGGGCCAGGGTGAGGGGGCCTTCCCACACCACGCGAGCAACAGCCCTAGTCCGGCTGCCCCCCGACATGCCGCACCGCCTCAGACCCAGCCGCAATGCCGCGCGCCAGGCAATCCTCTTCCGCCGCTCCGGAAAGTTCCGCCGACAAAAACCCCGCCGCAAACGCATCGCCCGCCCCGGTGGTGTCGATCACCTCGACCACCGGCGCCGGCAGCTCGAACCGCAGCCCCTTGGCGTCGCCGATCGCCGCGCCGCGCGCCCCGCGCTTGATGATCACCCGGGCGAACTGCGCCCCCAGCCGGGTCATCTGCTCGGCCAGCACATCCGTCCCCGAAAGCGCCGTCGCTTCGTCGTCATTGGCAAACAGCGTCGACATCCCCCTGGTCCAGTCGAGGAACTGCGCAATGCCCACCTCGCGCAAAAACCCGACCGAGGCCGCATCAATGGCAATCGGAATCTTGCGCTGCCGCGCTTCCTCGGCCAGCCACTGCACCGCCCGGCGCGGCCCTTCGGCGAACAGCGAATAGCCCGAGACCAGCACCAACGCCGCCTCGTCCAGCAGCCACACCGGCATGTCGGACGGCGAGAGCGCCAGATTGGCGCCGCGATCGGTCAAAAAACTCCGCTCGCCGTCCGGATCAACGATCGTCACCAGCACGCCCGATGGCCGCTGCGCGTCTGCCACCAGGATCGGATCGACGTGGAAGCCTTTGAAATAGGCTTCGAGGTGCGGCTTGTCCCGCGCCCCGACCCGCGCCACAAAGCTCACCTTGGTGCCCATGGACCCCAGCCAGACGGCCTGGTTGGCGCCCGAACCGCCCGGCCGGCTCTGGATGGCGGCGCGCCGATCCGAGCCGCGCACCAGCGGGCCTTCCGGCCGCACGATGACGTCGGTCATCACATCGCCGACCACCAGCACCCGGCCGCCGATGATCATGCGCTGGCCTTGGCCTTCGCCTTGGTCGTCTTGGGTTTGTCTGAGAGTTTGGGCTTTTCGTTGAGCTTGCTCATCGCCACCGCGATTTCCGCAGCCACCGCGGCGTTGTTCTCCACCAGCGCGATATTGGCGACCAGACTCTTGCCCTCGGTCAGCTCGAAGATACGTTTGAGCAGGAACGGCGTCAGCTCCTTGCGGCTCACGCCCTCTTTCTCTGCGCCCTTGATCGCCTCGTCGATCCGCTTCTCGATCGCCTTGGCGTCCATCGCGTGGCTTTCCGGGATCGGATTGGCGATCAGTACGCCGCCCAGCCCCAGCTCGAACTGCAGCGCGATCATCTTGGCCGCCTGCTTGGCGCTCTCGATCCGGTGGTCCACCTTCTGCCCGCTCTGGCGCGCCCAGAACGCCGGAAAGTCCTCGGTCTGCCAGCCCAGCACCGGCACGCCGTTGGTTTCAAGCGTTTCCAGCGTCTTGGGGATATCGAGGATCGATTTGGCCCCAGCGCAAACCACCGCCACCTGCGTCTGGCTCAGTTCCTCGAGGTCGGCCGAAATGTCGAAGGTCGTTTCCGCCCCGCGATGCACCCCGCCAATGCCGCCGGTCGCAAACACCGGAATACCGGCCCATGCCGCCGCCATCATCGTTGTCGCCACCGTGGTACCGGCAATCTCGCCGGTCACCAGCAGTGCCGCCACGTCGCGCCGCGACGCCTTGGCGGCCTTACCGCCCACCTTGGCGAGGCGCTCCAGGTCTTCCGGCGTCACGCCCACCTTGAACTTGCCGTCCATGATGGCGATCGTGGCCGGTGTCGCGCCGTGCTTGCGGATCACCGCTTCCACGTTCTGCGCCATTTCCAGGTTCTGCGGATAGGGCATGCCGTGGGTAATGATGGTCGATTCCAGCGCCACCACCGGCTTGCCGGCGGCGAGGGCTTTCTTGACCTCGGGAGAAATGGAGAGATAGGCCTTGGCCGACACGGGCAAATATCCTTGGGAAGCTGCGTTGGCGCCCTTTAGAGGCAGCCCGGTGCAAAGCGTCAAGAGGCCGCAAATTTTGCCGGCCCGAAAGCTTGTCGCCCGGCCCATTGCCCGCTACTTTCAACGCCATAATCTTGTTGCTGGACAAAGGTCACTTCACTGAGCACGGTTTATGTTGGTCCGGATTGCGTCCCGGACCGATGCGCGCCCGCAAACGGGCACATTGCGACCTTACCCGCTCCCGGCGCCCGACCCGCGCTGCTTGGCCTTTACCGGCGTGTCCCCGCCTTCCGCTGCCTGTCGGCACCTGTCGCATCCCAGCGGATTGTCTGGGGTAGCGTTGCTCCCCCGCACTCAGCTGCCCCCCATCCTGCCCGTGACGGGACCAACCGTCACCGCCCCCGATAACAAGGAGACGATAATGAAGTTCAATCTCATGGTCGCGTTTGGCGCCCTGATGCTCGCCAGTCCGGCCCTCGCGCAGGAAAACGTCGTCAACGTCTACAACTGGTCCGACTATATCGCCGAGGACACGGTGGCCAAGTTCGAGGCCGAGACCGGCATCAAGGTCAATTACGACGTGTTTGACTCCAACGAACTGGTCGAAGCCAAGCTGCTCGCCGGCTCGTCGGGCTATGACGTCGTCGTCCCCTCGGGCTTCTTCCTCGAGCGCCAGGTGGCCGCCGGCCTCTTCCTGCCCTTCGACAAGTCCAAGCTGCCCAACCTCGTCAACATCGACCCAGAAGTCGCTGCCGCCACCGCCGTGCACGACCCGGACAATGCCCATTCGGTCGACTACATGTGGGGCACCACCGCCATCGGCTACAATGTCGAGAAGGTGAAGGCAGCCCTCGGCGACCAGCCGATCGACACCTGGGACATCATCTTCAAGCCCGAGCTCGTCTCCAAGCTCGCCGATTGCGGCGTCACCCTGCTCGACGCCCCGGCCGAGATCATGGCCACCGCGCTGAACTATCTGGGCCTTGATCCCAACTCGGAAAGCGCCGACGACCTCAAGAAGGCCGAAGAGCTGCTGCTCTCCATCCGCCCCTATGTGCGT
This sequence comes from Devosia sp., assembly GCA_015657675.1. Classification (GTDB taxonomy): domain Bacteria; phylum Pseudomonadota; class Alphaproteobacteria; order Rhizobiales; family Devosiaceae; genus Devosia_A. The sequence continues at coordinate 1,800 of JACDQI010000235.1, read as the reverse complement.
TATTTCAACTCCAGCCAGTACATTGACGACCTCGGCAATGGCGAAGTCTGCCTCTCGGTCGGCTATTCGGGCGACGTCTTCATCGCCCGTGACGCGGCGTCCGAGGCCGGTGCCGGCGTCGAAGTCGCCTATGTCATCCCCAAGGAAGGCGCGCTCAAGTGGTTTGACCTGATGGCCATCCCGGCTGACGCCCCCAATGTCGAGAACGCCTACAAGTTCATCGACTTCATGCTGCGTCCCGACATCGCCGCGGCCAACACGAACTACGTGTTCTACGCCTCGGGCAACAAGGCCGCTCTCGAGCTGATCGACCCGGCCATCAAGAACGACCCGGCCATCTACCCGACTGCCGAAGTCTCGGCCAAGCTGTTCCCGCTCAAGGCCCACACGCCCGACTATGACGAGCTGCTGACCGAGAGCTGGCAGCGCATCAAGGCCGGCTCGTAACTCAGGCTGAGAGGCGGCCTCTGGCCGCCTCTTTCCCTTGCTCCCCCGAAGACCTCATGGTGAGCCTATCGAGCCACGAGGTCGCGCGCACAGACAAGCGAAAACTGGAAACTGTTGATGTCGAAAAAACCCTTGTCTGCCGCCGACACCCGGCCCTGGCGCGATCCCGCCGCAAAGCCCTTCGTCCGCATCCGCAACGTCACCAAGAAGTTCGGTGACATTGCAGCGGTGGATGATCTGTCGCTCGACATCTTCAAGGGGGAGCTCTTCTGCCTGCTCGGCGGGTCCGGCTCGGGCAAGTCCACCCTCTTGCGCATGCTGGCCGGCTTCGAAGTCCCCACCTCCGGCACCATCGAAATCGATGGCCAGGACATGTCCACCGTGCCCCCGTACAATCGGCCGGTGAACATGATGTTCCAGTCCTACGCGCTCTTCCCGCACATGAGTGTCGAGCAGAACATCGCCTATGGCTTGAAGCGCGACGGCATGCCCAAGCCCGAGATCGACGCCCGCGTCGCCGAACTCCTCGCGCTGGTCAAGCTCGATGCTTATGGCAAGCGCAAGCCGCACCAGCTTTCCGGCGGCCAGCGCCAGCGCGTGGCCCTCGCCCGCGCCCTTGCCAAGCGCCCGAAACTCCTCCTCCTCGACGAGCCGCTCGGCGCACTCGACAAGAAACTGCGTGAGGAAACCCAGTTCGAACTGGTCAAGATCCAGGAAACCCTCGGCGTCACCTTCGTCGTCGTCACCCACGACCAGGAAGAGGCGATGTCGCTCGCCACCCGCATCGGGGTGATGAACCAGGGCGAGATCGCCATGATCGGCGAGCCCACCGACATCTATGAGTTCCCCAATTCGCGCTTCGTTGCCGGCTTCATCGGCTCGGTCAACATGTTCGAGGGTGTCGTCACCGAGGACGAGCCCGACCACGTGCGCATCCGCTCCACCGAGCTGGGCGGCGACATCTATGTCGGCCACGGCGTCGATTGCGCCCCCGACCAGACGCTCTGGTTCGCCATCCGCCCCGAAAAGATCAATCTGAGCCGCGAAAAGCCCGCCGGCGACGCCAACATCGCCCACGGCATGGTCGAGGACATCGGCTATCTGGGCGACATGAGCGTCTACCAGGTGATCCTCGACAGCGGCAAACGCATCCGCGTCACCAAGACCAACACCCGCCGCGGCGACCCCGACGCCATCAAATGGGACGAAGCCGTCTGGTGCCAGTGGGGCGACACCTCCGGCTCGGTGCTGGCTTCATGACTTCCCTTACTTTCATCCCGCGCACCAGCCTCAGTGTCACCTCCCCCCTCGCGGGGGAGGGTCAGGGTGGGGGGCGCCACGCCATCGAGCCGG
>JACDQI010000234.1 GCA_015657675.1 Devosia sp. | reverse complement strand
GGTCTCCTCGATATTCGAGGTACCCCGCTCGGGCGCGATATGCCGGGCGTCGAAATGCACGCCCAGGCGCTGCAGCAGATGATCGGTCAGCAGTTCCTTGCCCGCGCCGACTGGGTCAGCGGGTTCGAGATCGTCGCCTTCGTGGTGGTGGGTCTCGCCATTGTCGGTATCCTCTTGCTCGCTGGGCCTTGGGTGACACTGGCGACGGGCGGCGTTTTCGCCGTGGCCGGCGTCGCGACATCCTGGCTGGGCTTTTCGCAGGCCGGCGTCCTCATTGACCTTACCTTCCCGCTGCTCGGCTGGCTGGTGGTCTATGCGGCCATGATGTTCTTCCAGTTCACCATTGCTGACGCCGACAAGCGCACCATCCGCCGCGCCTTCGGCCACTACGTGGCTCCAGCCCTGCTGACCCAGATCGAGCAGAACCGCCACAGCCTGAAGCTTGGCGGCGAACGTCGCGACCTGACCATCCTCTTTCTCGACGTGCGCAACTTCACCTCGCTCAGCGAAGGGCTGACGCCGGAGCGGCTGGTCGGCATTCTGACCACGCTGTTTTCGCGGCTTGGCCTGCGCATCACAGAGCAGAGCGGCACCATCGACAAGTTCATCGGCGACGCCATCATGGCTTTCTGGAACGCCCCGGTGGACGTGAAAGAGCACGCGCGAAAGGGCTGCCTGGCGTCGCTCGCCATGCGCGAGACCATGGCCGGTCTCAACGCGGTCGACGCCTTCGGGCTGAAAGCCGAAGGACACCCGATGCAGCAGATCTCGATAGGCATCGGCATGGCGACCGGGCCCGCGCTGGTGGGCAATCTGGGGCTCGAGACGCAGTTCAACTATTCCTGCATCGGCGACACGGTGAACGTTGCCTCGCGCATCGAGGGCGCCTGCAAGCATATTGGCTACGACATCGCGGTGGGTGAACTGACGCGGCACGAGAGCCCGGACCTGGCCTTCCTCGACGCAGGCCGCATCGAGCTCAAGGGCAAGCAGGACCGGTTGCAGATCTTTGCCCTGGTCGGTGGCCCGGAGCTTCGCCAATCGGCGGAATTCCTCGCGCTCGAGGCGGCACACAAATGGGCGATGGAGTTGCTGGCAGCAAACCAGCCGGCAGACCAGGCGATTGCCGAATGCATTGCGCTTTCCGACAAGGTCGAGCCCGGACTCAGCCGCTTTTTCGAGGCCCTGAAGCGCCGAACTGAGGACTTTGCACCGCTTGTTCCACCGTCGGCGGCGGCTCCCCTACTGAAATCGCCGGAACTGTCATAAGAGCTTCACATAGTGCGGTCAGGTGATCGCGCCTTGCTGCCTATGTGGACGCTGTCGTGACCTTTGACCTTGAGCATTTTGTCGCCGGCCTGAGCGACCCAGCCATACTCTTCGGCCACTTCACCTATTTCCTGCTGATCCTGTCGATGATGATGCGGCGCATCACCTGGCTGCGCACTCTCGCGATCGCTTCAGGGCTGACAAAGATCTTCTATCGCGCCGTGCTGGTTCCCGATCCGGTCAGCGTCTTCTGGGAAACCATTTTCGTCCTGGTCAATGTCGGCCAGTTGCTGCTGATCTGGTACTATCAGCGCTACCATAAGTTCGCCGAGCACGAGGAACTGTTCCTCCAGTCGATGCCGGCCAACATTGAGCGCCGCTCGATGCGGCGGCTCCTCAACATCGCCACCACCAGAAGCCTCGATGTCGGCGCGACGCTGACCCAGGAAGGCGAAAAGGTGAAAGAGCTCATCTATATCGCCAGCGGCGTCGTCACCATCGAGCGCGGCGATGTGGTGGTCGCGGCGTGCGGCGCTGGCGATTATGTCGGCGAAATGAGCTTCCTCACCGGCAAGACGGCGACCGCCACGGCGCGGGTTGCCCGGCCGGTGGAACTGCTGGTGTTCGACCAGCAGCAACTGCATGCCGCTGCCGACAGCGATGCCGGCATCCGCCGCATCCTGGAAACCAGCCTCAACCAGAACCTCGTAGGAAAGCTGGTGCGGACCAGCAGCTGACGCTCAGCCCTTGATCGCCTGATCACTGCCGCCTTCGACCAGTTCCATCGGCCAGACGCGTCGCACGATGCCCTGCGGATAGATGTCGGCATAGGCCGGCATCGAGGCGAGCAGAGATTCCCCCAGTGTGATGCCCAAGTCGCGCAGCGACATGCGAAAGCAGGTGAGGGCTGGAGAGAGGAACCGCGAAAGCGGCGACTCGCGGAAGGCGATGACCGCGATGTCGCGGCCCGGGCTCAGGCCCGATTCATTCAGCCGCCGGTAAAAGCCGATCGCCATCAGTTCATAGATGAGCACCACCGCAGTCGCCGGTTCCGGCATTGTGAGGAGCTCATGCGCCGTCTGGTAGCCGCCCTGTTCGGACGAGGGGGCACGAATGACCAGGTTGGGTTCGAACGCAATGCCATGGCGCGCCAGGGCCGCCTTGTAGCCGTCGAGGAACACGAAACCCAGATTGATGTCGTTGCTGGGTACGCCCACAGCAATACGCCGGTGGCCCTTGGCGACCAGCCGGTCGATGGCGCGATTCGCGACTCCCTCGAAATCGAGGTCGAGCCACGGGTGGTTGCCCGGCGTCGCCGAGCGGCCCAGCGCGATGAACGGGATGTGCGTCTTGTTGAGCAGCTCGATCCGCCTGTCCGTGCGGTGCGTCGCCGAGATGATCAGCGCATCCACCAGCCGCCGGGTCACCATACGCTGCAGATATTGTGTCGGGTCCTCATCGGTGGCGCAAGGGAGAACCACGAGGTCGAGATGGTGCCGGCTGAGCACGGTCTGCACGCCGTCAAACACGCCCAGAAAGAAGTTATCGGGATTGCCGGCCACATCAAAACCGGACTCGATCATAAAGCCGACGGCATTGGTCGTGCCCTGTCGCAGGCTGCGCCCGGACTGGTTCGGCACGTAGCCCATCTCCGCGGCGGCCTCGAGTACGCGCCTGCGGGTTTCGTCATTTACGTCCGGCCGACCGTTCAGCGCCCGCGATACGGTGCCGATGGAAATGTTGAGACGTTCCGCCAGCTGTCGGATTCCCTTCATGTTTTTCCCCTTTTCCCGATCACCGTAAACGATTGCGGAAGTCTATTGACACGTCGAAGCCTCCGAATATAGCGTCGTAAACGTTTACGGAGCACATCGGCAAGATCGCAGCAAAGCGGCGCCGAGTGTGTCCTAAAGGAGGGGATCTTGCAATTTCGTGCCGTTCTGGCCGGGTGCGGAGCTATGTCCAGAGGCTGGCTGAAGGCGATTGCCGAGACGCCGTCGCTGCGTGACCGCATCACCGTGGTCGGGCTCAATGATATCGATCCGGCAGCCGCACATCGGCTGGCGACCGAGTTCGGTCTGACCCACGCCGCCGTCGAACCCGACCTCGATGCACTGCTCAGCGGCACACGCCCCGACCTAGTCTTCGACGTGGTGATCCCCAAAGCCCGCCATGATGTGGTGGCGACGGCCCTGCGTCACGGCTGCCATGTTCTTTCCGAAAAGCCGATGGCCACCAGTCTGGAAGAGGGCCGCGACCTGATCGAGGAGGCGCGGGCTGCCGGCAAGGTGCACGCCATCGTGCAGAACCGTCGTTTCAATCAAGGCGTTCGCCGCATCCACGAAACGCTGCGCTCGGGAGCACTGGGTACACTCAACGCCATCCATTGCGACTTCTTCGTCGGCGCCCATTTCGGCGGCTTTCGCGAGCAGATGGAACACGTGCTGCTGGTCGATATGGCCATCCACACGCTCGATGCCGCGCGCTTCATGTCCGGCAAGACGCCACTGGCCGTCTATTGCCACGAGAGCAACCCGAAAAGCTCCTGGTACGCACAGGACTCTGTGGCCAATGCCATCTTCGAGTTCTCCGACGACGTGATCTTTACCTATCGCGGTTCGTGGAGCGCCGAGGGTGCCAATACCAGTTGGGACTCCAACTGGCGCATTGTCGGCTCGAAAGGCACGCTGCTCTGGGACGGCGAGAACGCGTTCTCCGCGAACGTGGTTGCCGGCAATGAAGGCTTCTTCCGGCCGCTCGAAGCCATCGAAGTATCTCAGCCGGCCGATGCCGCGCAGGTGCATGGCCACGCCAGCGTGCTGCTCGATTTCCTCGACAGCATCGAGGCCGGCCGACCGCCCGAAACCGTCACCACCGACAATATCAACAGCCTCGCCATGGTGTTTGCCGCCATCGAGAGCGCCCGCACGCGCCAGCGCGTCACCATTTCAGTCTGAGGAAATTCGATTTGACCAACCCCGCCAAAGCCATCCGCATCGGCACCATGATCTCGGCAAGCTCGGGCAAGGCGCCCGAAAACATCGCCAAGATCGTCGATCTGGGCTTTGAAAGTTTCGAGCCCTTCTTCTGGCAGACCACCAACGGCCAGAACATCGCCGAACTCGGCAAGCGCTGCCACGATGCCATCGGCGATCGTGATATCACCATTTCGACCATCGGCATGTTCGGCAATCCGCTGGAAGACCAGGAAATGGACCGCCAGACCCTTCAGGGCTGGAAGGATTGCATCGATAACGCCCACCACTTCGGCGCCACCTGCGTGGCCGGTTTCACCGGTCGCATCCGTAACAAACCGCTGACCGATAGCCTGCCGGCCTACAAGAAACTCTGGTCCGAGCTCGCTAAGCGCGCCGCCGACAAGGGCATCCGCATCGCTTTCGAGAACTGCGCCATGGATGGCAACTGGGCCACCGGCGACTGGAACATCGCGCACAACCCGGACGCCTGGGAGCTGATGTTCAACGAGACGCCGGACGATAATATCGGGCTCGAATGGGAGCCCTGCCACCAGCTCGTCTACCTGATCGATCCGCTGCCGCAGATCCGCAAGTGGGCCAATAAGTTCTTCCACGTGCATGGCAAGGACGCCACCGTCCGCTGGGAAGTGATCCGCGAGCACGGCGTCTTCGGCAAGGAGAAGTTCGTCTTCATGCGCACGCCCGGCTTTGGCGACAGCAACTGGACCGACATCATTTCCGAACTGCGCCTCGCCGGCTGGACCGGCTCGATCGACATCGAAGGCTGGCACGACCCGGTCTACCGCGACGCCCTGGAAATGACCGGGCAGGTGCGGGCGCTCGAATATCTCAAGAACTGCCGCGGGGGAGAGTACGCCGCCATCGCGGGCTAGTGGCCGCGGGTCGGGCAGGGAGGCCCGGCGCCGGCATCATCATCGGCACTTTGCCGTAAGGGAGGACTAAACATGATTTCTCGCAGACTTACCCTGCTGGGCGCTCTGGCCATGGTCGGCGTTTCCACGCTGACCCTGCCGGCGCTGGCCGAGCCGGTCAAACTCACCATCTGGGGCCTCGACGGCGACAACGGGCTGATCCCGGCGCTGGCCAAGGAATTCGATGACAAGAACGACGATGTGGTCGTGGAATTCCGCGCCATCGCCTTTGACGAACTGGTCAACGAAGCCCTCAAGGCCTTCGCCACCAACCAGGCGCCGGACATCATCTGCCTCGACAACCCGGACTTCGCGCTGTTCTCGTCGCGCGGCGCCATGCTCGATATCACCGATCGGGTCGCCAAGTCGGACGTCATCAAGACTGACCTTTACTATGCCGGTCCGCTCGCCTCGGCCATGTGGGACGGCAAGCTCTATGGCGTGCCCAAGGCCACCAACACGATTGCGCTTTTCTATAACAAGGACCTGTTCGCCAAGGCCGGCATCGCCGAGCCCCCGACGACCTGGGACCAACTGCTCGAGGACGCCCGCAAGCTCAACGACCCAGCCAACAACGTCTACGGCATCACCTGGTCGGCCCGCGCCAACGAAGAAGGCACGTTCCAGTTCCTGCCATGGATCCAGATGGGCGGCGGCAGCTTCAAGGAAGTGAACACCGCCGGCGCGATCAAGGCGCTCGAAACCTGGAAGACAATGCTCGACGAAAAGCTGGCCAGCCAGGACGTGCTGAGCCAGGGGCAGTGGGACTCCACCGGCACCTTCAACGCCGGCAATGCCGCCATGGCCATTTCCGGCCCCTGGGAACTGGGCCGCATGGCCACCGACGCCAAGTTCGACTGGGGTGTGGCTCTGCTCCCCACCGAAACCGAGGGCGGCGCGCGGTCTTCGGCAATGGGTGACTTTAACTGGGGCATCTTCGCCTCGACCAAACACCCGGACGAATCCTTCCGTGCCATCGAGTACTTCGTGTCGCAGAGTGAACGTCTGTTCCCTGAGTTCTCCAATATCCCTCCGCGTGGCGACATTCCGCTGCCCTCGACCGGCGATGCCAAGAAGGACGCCGCGCTGGCCGTGTTCCAGGAGCAGCTGAAATACGCGCAGCCGCGTGGTCCGCACCCCGAATGGCAGAAAATCTCCAAGGCGATCTACGACGCTGTTCAGGCGGCCATGACCGGTCAGATGTCGCCCAAGGATGCTCTCGACCAGGCCCAGGCGACGATCAAGGGTATCGTCGGCTGATCGTCTGATCTGGGTATCCACATCTCGGCCCGACCGGTTCGCCGGTCGGGCACACTGCAATCGGTAGGGTGGCCATGACACGCATTTTCCGTAGCGTCCGGGACGGCATCGGGTTCGACATCCTGCTCATCGGGGCAGCGCTGCTTTTCCTTGTCGCCTTTGCTGGCGTGCCGCTGATCTACAACGTGCTCATGAGCTTCCAGCAGGTCGACATGTTCAACCTGGGGACCTTCATGCGGCCCCTGGTTGGCTTTGCCAATTATGCTGCCGTTGTGGCGCAGCCCGAGTTCTGGATGGTGGCGCGCAACACCCTGCTGTTCGTCGTCGGCTCGATCGGTGGCCAGTTCGTCCTCGGTTTCGGCCTCGCGCTCTTCTTTGCCCGCGGTTTTCCCGGCGCAGCCACCATTCGCGGCCTCTTCCTAGTATCGTGGGTGATGCCCGGTCTCGTGGTCGGCGCTATCTGGGGCTGGATCCTGGCCGGTGACTTCGGCGTGCTGAACTACCTGCTCAAATCCCTCGGCATCATCCAGTCCAACATCTTCTGGAAGTCCGATCCGAACTTTTCCATCTGGGCGGTGATCATCGCCAACATCTGGCTCGGCCTCGCCTTCAACATGCTGCTGCTCTCGGTCGGCCTGCACGGCATTCCGCGCGAGCTCTACGAAGCAGCGCGGGTCGATGGCGCCAACACCTGGCAGCGCTTCTGGTTCATCACCTTGCCGATGATGCGCTCGACGATTGGCGCGGTCCTGTCGCTCGGCCTGATCGCGACGCTGCAGCAGTTCGATCTCTTCCCGGCCATCACCGAGGGTGGCCCCGCCAATTCATCGATGGTCTCGCAATACTGGGCCTGGCAGGCCTCCTTCAAACTCTACGACTTTGCCAAGGGGGCGACGATCTCCGTGATGATGCTGGTTCTGGTGCTGATCGCATCGGTGATCTACGTGCGCTCTACCCGCCACGAGGTGCGCGGATGACCACGCGTGGCTGGACCAACTGGGCAATGCTGGCAATCGCGCTGGCACTCGCCGCCGTCTACCTCTTTCCGCTCTACTGGATGTACGTTACCGCGCTCAAGAGCGGGTCGGAGATCTTTGCCAATCCACCGACCTTCTGGCCGCAGGCGCCGGTGACGGATGCTTTTCCAATGGTCTGGGAAACCCGGACCATGGCGACCTACCTGTCCAACTCCGTGCTGATTGCTGCGGGGGTCACGGCGATCACGGTCATCCTCGGCTCGGGCTGCGCCTATGTCTTGGCGCGCTATCGCAATGTCTGGATCGATGTCGGGCTCTTTGTCATCCTGATGCTTCAGGTGCTGCCAGCCTCGGTGATGGTGACGCCGCTGTTTGTCGCCTTCAGTCAGCTGGGTCTGCTGTCGTACCCGCGTACCGCGGTGATCCTTGCGGCGGCAGCCAAGGCCATGCCGTTCTTCGTCGTTCTGGTGCGGGCCACCTTCATGACAGTGCCGCGCGAACTCGAGGAAGCCGCCATGGTCGATGGCGCCAGTCGGGCAGGGGCCTTCTTCCGCATCGTCCTACCGCTGGCCCGCAATGGCATTCTCGTCTGCGCCATCCTGACCTTCATGTCGGCCTTCGGCGAGTACATCTATTCGAAATCGATCATTCAGACGCCCGGCTTACAACCGGCCAGCGTCGGTCTCAGCACCTTTGTCGGTCCGAATTCCAGGGACTGGAGCGGCATCATGGCGTATGCGGCCATCTACGTGACGCCGATCCTGGCGATCTTCGTGCTGCTGCAGCGGCGGATCGTCTCGGGACTTACCTCAGGAGCGCTGAAGTAGGGGAAGCCTAGACGGCAAAGCTCGTGCCGCAGCCGCAGCCGGCGACGGCATTGGGGTTGCGGATCTCGAAGGACTGGCCGATCAGATCGTCCACATAGTCGATTTCCGAGCCGCCCATGAACTCGAGGCTGAGGGAATCGATCAGCACCGTCGCGTTGTCCTTGGCGAGCACCAGGTCGTCTGCGGCCGGGGTTTCCTTGACCAGCTTGTACTCGTACTGAAAGCCCGAGCAGCCGCCACCGGCCACCTGGATGCGCAGCACCGTGCCTTCGCCTTGCTTCGCCAACACCTTGGCGATGCGGCGGGCGGCGCGGTCTGTCAGAACGACATCTTTTGATGCTAGAGCAGCTTGGGTCATCGGGGCCTTTCAGCGACGCGCGGAGCGGCGCACTGGCTCAAATCTAATATCGTCGAGAGACGATGAAAAGGGTCTTGCCGCTGAAATGGCCGAACTGTCCGTCTATGCCTCCGATCCGGCGCTCACCCAGGGGCGCCTCTACGGCACCTCGCAGAGCCCGACTCGTTCGGAATTTCAACGGGATAGAGACCGGATCATTCATTCGACGGCGTTCCGGCGGCTGCAATACAAGACGCAGGTCTTCCTCCATCACGAAGGCCAGCACTACCGGACGCGGCTCACCCATACGCTTGAAGTGAGCCAGATGGCGCGCTCCATGGCACGGGCGCTGGCGCTGAACGAGGACCTGGCGGAGGCCGTGGCACTCGCTCATGACCTGGGTCACACCCCGTTTGGCCATGCAGGTGAACGCATTCTGAACGACAAGATGGCACCCTACGGCGGCTTCGACCACAACCTGCAGGCGCTGCGCGTGGTCACCCGGCTCGAAAACCGCTACGCCGAGCACGACGGCCTCAACCTGACCTGGGAAACCCTCGAAGGCATCTTGAAGCATAACGGCCCGGTGCCTGAAACGACCGACCTCAGCGACATTGCCTTGCCGGGCTACATGCCGCTCGGCAGCCATGCCGGACTTGAGGCGCAGGCGGCGGCCATTGCCGACGACATCGCCTACAACGCACACGATATCGACGATGCGCTGCGGGCAGATCTCATCACCTTGGCCGAACTGGCGGACGTGCCGCTGGTCGGCCCGCTGGTGCGGGAAGTTGAGGCCCGCTGGCCGCAGATCGAGCCCAACCGCAAAGCCCACGAGGTGCAGCGACGACTGATCACGGCGGCAATCGAGGATGTTATTGCCACCAGTACTGCCGCCATCGCCCATGCGGCGCCAAGGAACGTCTGGGATGTCCGCAATGCCGGGGAGACGCTGATCGTATTTTCCGAGGCGTTTGGCGAAGCGGTGCGGGAGCTCAAGTCGTTCCTGTTTTCGCGGGTCTATCGTTCCGAGGTGGTGATGGGACCGGTCCGGCAGAGCGAGGCTTTGGTTGGAGAGCTCTTCGATGCCTACATGGCCGGCGCCAACATGCCTGGACGGTGGGGCGAAGCCTACCGACAGGCGGATAGCAAGATCAGCCGCGCCCGCATCGTTGCCGACTTCATTGCCGGCATGACCGACCCCTACGCCATCGACCAGCACGCCGCGCTGTTTGACGCCAAAACCCGGATAGGCTAGGGCGAACCCACTTTTCCCGGCACTGGACGCTGCTCTCGCGGCGCCTTTGCCGCAGGCGCTGAAAGAACAAAGCACATGGACGTCTTCGCCATTTTCGTCGAGCGGGTCTCAAACACCCTGAAATCGCTCTATCCCGAGGTGAGCGACGACGTGCTGGCGCGCCTGGTGGTCGAGCCGCCGCGCGATCCGGCCCATGGCGACCTTTCGAGCAACGCCGCGATGGTGGCCGCAAAGCCGCTCGGCAAGAACCCGCGCGAAATCGCCACGGCGCTGGCCGAGGCGTTCAAGAATGACCCGGACGTGACCTCGGTCGAGGTCGCGGGTCCCGGCTTTATCAATTTCCGGCTGGCCGGCCCCATCTGGTTTGCCGTACTGCGCTCGATCTGGGCGCAGGGCGCCGACTTCGGCCGCACCGACATCGGCAAGGGCGAGCGGGTCAATGTCGAGTATGTCTCGGCCAATCCGACCGGGCCGATGCATGTGGGCCATACGCGCGGCGCCGTGTTCGGCGATACGCTCGCGGCGCTGATGGCCTATTCCGGCTATGACGTGACGCGGGAATATTACATCAATGACGCCGGCAGCCAGATCGAGACGCTGGCCCGCTCGACCCTGCTGCGCTACCGCGAGGCGCTGGGCGAGACCATCGAGATCCCCCCCAGGGCTATATCCGGGCGACTATCTGGTGCCGGTAGGCGAGGCGCTGAAAGCGAATTCGGCGACAGCCTGCTGAGCCGTCCCGATGCCGAGGTCATCCCGCTGGTCAAGGACCGGGTTCTCGCGGCGATGCTGGAACTGATCAAGGCCGACCTCGCCAAGCTCAACATCCATCACGACGTGTTCTTTTCCGAGCGGACGCTGCACGGGCAAGGCAAGGAGATCGACTCCACACTCGACTGGCTCCGGTCCGAAGGCATGGTCTACCAGGGCCGGCTCGAGCCGCCCAAGGGCAAGACCCCGGAAGACTGGGAAGACCGCGAACAGACGCTGTTCCGCGCCACCGATTATGGCGACGATGTCGACCGGCCGCTGGTCAAGTCGGACGGCAGCTACACCTATTTTGCCGCCGACATCGCCTATCACCGCGACAAATACCTGCGCGGTTTCAAGCACATGATCAACGTGCTGGGGGCTGACCATTCGGGCTACGTGTCGCGCCTCAAGGCGGCGGTGAAGGCGGTTTCGCACGGCCAAGCCGACATGGACGTCAAGATCTGCCAGCTCGTCCGGCTGATGAAGAACGGCGAGCCGTTCAAAATGAGCAAGCGCTCTGGCGATCTGGTGACGCTGGCCGACGTGGTCGAGGAAGTGGGCGTTGATGCCACCCGCTTCATGCTGACCTATCGGCGGAACGATGCGGCGATGGACTTCGACTTCGCGCTGGTCAAAGAACAGACCCGCGACAATCCGGTGTTCTACGTGCAGTACGCCCATGCCCGCGTCTGCTCGATCTTCCGCAATGCCGAAAAGGAAATGCCGGGGCTCGATACCTCGGACGCAGCACTGCGCGGCGCCGAGTTCGAACTGCTGTCTTCGCCGGCCGAAGCCGAGCTCATTCGGGCGCTGGCGCAGTGGCCACGGACGGTCACGCAGGCCTCGCTTGCGCACGAGCCGCACCGTGTCGCATTCTACCTTTACGAGGTGGCCGCGGCCTTCCACGGCTTCTGGGCCAAGGGCAAGGAAGATATTGGCTTACGCTTTATTAATACCGACCATCCAAAACTGACTTTAGCTCGACTCGCACTCGTCGGGGCAGTGCGTCAGGTTCTAGTCAATGGTCTAGGAATTCTGGGGGTTTCGGCACCATCCGAGCTTTCATAATTCTGGCGCATTGACATGGTGTCTGGCCCGCTACGCTCGGCGGGGGTCGTGCGGGACCATGAAATAGAGGGCGCTGCGCGATTTTCGCAGCGATGCCGCCGCAGATGTCTGACAGCCAGGAAAAGTCCGACGACCTGATTGCCGAACTGGCCAAACTGATGGCCAGCAACGCACAGGGTGCCGAGCCTGAGGCCAAGCCAGCGCTCAAGATGACCCCGCTCAGCGAAGCCCCCGTGGCGGCGCCCGGGACCATCCGCATTCCGGGCATGGCCGCGCCGATCCCGGCTGCGCCAGCTCCTGCACCAGCCGTTGCCGCCGCGCCCGTCCCGGCCGCTACCGCGCCGTCGCCGGCCCCGACCCTACGCATTCCTGGCATGAGCGCTCCGACCCCGGCGCCCAGCCAGCCGGCGCCAAGTCCCGCTCCGGCCGCAGTCCAGCCGCAACCGGCGCCGCAGGCCGCCAGGCCCGCCGGCGGGCAGTTCGATTTCGGCAAGCCGCCCGGCGTTGCCCCCGTGGTGGCGCCAGAGCCGATGGCTAACTGGCAGACCCGCGAAGTCACAAAGCCCGCACCAGCCCCCGAGCCGGTAGAGCCGGTGCTCACCGTGCCGCTCCGCGCGCCGTCGCTCGGTGCGGCCGTCAGCCCGGCAACTCCGACGCCGCGCATCGAGCCCGCAGCCAGCCTGCGCCCGGCCGCTCCGTTCAACCGGCCGGAGCCGAGCCTTGCCCCGGCTATGCCGGTGGCGCCTGCCATCTCGACGATCCCGAACGTGACTGCCAATAACGGCCCAGCGGGCGACAGCTTTGATTTCGATTTCGGCTTCGGCAACGAGTCGGGCAGCAAGAATGAGTCGAGCCAGCCAGGCCATGACCCGATTGCCGACCTGATTGCGGCCGAACTCGACGGCAACGATGCCGTGCCCTCCGCACCAGTTGCTGCTCCGCCGCCTGTCCGCCCGATCGCGCCGATGCCGACATCGCCGGCCGCCATGCCGCCGCCGGTGGCGCCGCGTAGCTTCAACGATCCGCAGCCTGTCGCCAAACCGGCCGGGATCCGTCCGGCCCCGGTAGCTGCGCCACGTGCCAACCCGGTTCCCGCTGCCAGCCCAGCCGCCCGTGAGAGCGACAGGTTCGCCGTCGCGCCGGTCTTTGGTCTGGGCAACAAGCCGGCAACGCCGACCGCTGCGCCCCGGCGCGATCCCGATCCGATGGATGAGATCGAGAGCCTGATCGGCGAGGCCGTGCGCGTCGAGCTGTCTCCGCCCAAGCAGCCCACCGTTACCCAGGTGCCCGCTCCACGCGCGCCGGCCGTTCCGGTGGTGCCGCCGCTCAATACCTCCTTTGCGCCGCGCCGCGCCGAACTCAAGGACCGCGAGCCGCAGGTCCAGTCGGCCGAGCAGGCCATTCTGGCTGCCGCCGCCGCGACGGGTGCCCGCGTCGATCGCCTCGACGGCGAGGATCGCCGTCCGGCCAAGCGCATGACCGTCAAGCCGCCGAAGTCGCGGCCAGCCTCGGGTGGCTCGCGCCAGTTCATCGGCCTCGCCGTCGCTGGCGTGTTGCTGCTTGCGGCCGGGTTGGGGCTCTACTGGGTGCTCGGCATGGGCCGTGGCGATCCGAGTACGGCGCCTGTGCTGACGGCCGATGGCCAGTCGGCCAAGCAGCCCGCCCCGGTGACCGCCACTGCCGAAACGGCTGAGCCGGCCAGCACCGGGCTCTTCAACCAGCTCGAAGGCAAGGTCGATCCGGCGCCGAACGAGACACTGGTGTCGCGCGACGAAACCGCCGGCTCCACGCCGACCGAAGTTGCCCGCGTGGTACCCAGCGAAACCGACGACACCGAAGGTGGTCTGGCCAATCGCAAGGTCCGCACCGTCACCGTCCGCCCCGATGGCACGATCGTCTCGGGTGACGAAGCCGTCGCCGGCAACGAAGTGCTGCCCGTCGACCGACCGGCCGTGCCGGCGCTGCCGGGTGGCTCAGCCGAACCTTCAGAGCTGCTCGCCGAGGCTACCGTCGAACCCGATGCTATCGCGGCCGCCATTTCCGGCGACACGCCGGTGACGGCGGAAGTCGATCCCAATGCCGTTTCGGCGCTCGTTGCCAACACGCCGCGTACCGTCGATCCGACCATCGTTGCGCCGGTGCCGATGTCTCGGCCCAACGACCGCACTGCGCTGGTCGGTGGGGGCAATCAACCGCAGCCGCTCGAGCTGGCTCCGGCCGAAGCGCCGCTGGCGCCGGTTGCTGCCGCGCCGGCGGTGACGACAAATTCGGGCGGTGGCTCAGGCGCCTACGTCCAGATCGCGGCCCAGCGGAGCGAGGCAGAGGCCGAGGCTTCGGTTCGCAACGTGCAGTCGCGTTACGGCAGTCTGTTCCCGGGCAAGGCGCCCTATATCGAGCGCGCTGATCTGGGCCAGAAGGGCATCTTCTACCGCGTCCGCGTGCCGGCTGGGTCGCTGCAGGAGGCTTCGGCCATCTGTTCGGCGATCAAGTCCAACGGCGGCGACTGCATGGCATCGGGCGGCTGAGCCCGCCCGACCTGACACTGGTCGGCTTGACCGTACTGGGACGAGGGGCCAAGGTCCCTCCGTCCAACTAGGCAGCGGCAATGGTTACACCTCCCACCGACTGGTTCGAGCCGCCGGCCGAGACCCCCGCCGATGAAGTGCTCTATGTCGACGTGGCCGGATATGAAGGCCCGCTCGACCTGCTGCTCGATCTGGCGCGCGGCAGAAGGTGGATCTGGCGCATATCTCGATCCTCGCGCTCGCCGAGCAATATCTGAGCTTTATCGAGACGGTGCGGGAAAAGCGCATCGAGATCGCGGCTGATTATCTGGTGATGGCGGCCTGGCTCGCCTACCTCAAGAGCCGCCTGATGGTGCCGCAGGCGCCCAGCGACGAGGAACCCTCGGGCGAGATGATGGCGGCGCTGCTGCAGTTCCGCCTGAAGCGCCTCGAAGCCATGCGCCACGCCGCCAACCAGCTGATGAACCGGCCGCGGCTTGGGCTGCAGGTCTATCAGCGCGGCATGCCCGAGCCGATCACCGTGCAGCGCACCAACCTCTGGGAAGCCAGCCTTTACGACCTGCTCAAGGCCTATGCGACGCAGCGCGAGCGCTCCATTCCGCAGGACTACCAGCTCTTCGAGCGCACGGTATGGTCGCTGCAGGAAGCGCGCGATATTCTGAAACGCCTGATCGGCGAGAGCATGGACTGGGTGCCGCTCGATGCTTATCTGAGCCAATACCTGACCACGCCCGAGCAGCGCGTCACCGCCATGGCCTCGAGCTTTGCCTCCAGCCTTGAACTTGTGCGGCAGGGGCACGTAGAACTGCGCCAGACCCTGGCCTTCGGTCCGCTGTTGTTGCGGCGCCGACCCGGGGACCGCAAGGACGAGACCTGATGGCCGACGAGACGCTCGACGAAGTCGAGCATTACGAGATCGCAGAGCGCAACCTTCGCATTGCCGAAGCGCTGCTGTTCGCCTCGGCCGAGCCGCTGAGCAGGGACGACCTCGCGACCTATCTGAGCGAAGGCGCGGACGTGCCGGCGCTGATGGCCGTGCTGGAAGAGCGCTATGCGGGCAGGGGCGTGACCCTGGTCCGCCGTGGCGACAAATGGGCCTTTCGCACGGCTGAAGACCTGGGATTTCTGCTCAGGCGCGAAGAGCAGGAGACCCGTGCACTTTCGCGTGCAGCGCTCGAGACGCTCTCGATCATTGCCTATCACCAGCCCGCGACGCGCGCCGAAGTCGAAGAAGTGCGCGGCGTCCAGACCGGCAAGGGCACCCTCGACCTCCTGATGGAGGCGGGCTGGGTCAAGATGCGCGGCCGCCGGCGGACGCCGGGCCGGCCGGTGACCTATGGCACCACCGACGCCTTTCTCGACCATTTCGGCCTCGAAACCCTTGCCGACCTGCCCGGGCTCGAAGAACTCAAGGGGGCAGGGCTGCTCTCAAGCCGGCTACCGCCCGCCATGCAGGTGCCGTTGCCGTTCGACGGCCCGCTGCGCGACGATGAAGACCCGCTCGACCCCGACGATATCTTCGGGGAAGACGACACCGAAGAGACGGCATGACCGATACCAGTGAATTGGCCGGCTGGGGCCCGCGCGCACTGCCGGCGTCAGCTTTGCCTCCGGCATCAGCTTTGAGGACGTGGACGTGTCGTTG
>JACDQI010000233.1 GCA_015657675.1 Devosia sp. | reverse complement strand
GCGGAAGCGGTGCAGCGTGCCGTCGTCGAGCTTCCAGGCAATGATACCCTGGCAGCTGCCGTCTTCGCCCATCAGCAGGTCGAGCGCAAAGTACTCGATGAAGAACTCGGCATTGTTCCGCAGGCTCTGACCATAGAGCGTGTGGAGGATCGCGTGGCCGGTGCGGTCGGCGGCGGCGCAGGTGCGCTGTACCGGCGGGCCATCGCCGAATTCGGTCATGTGGCCGCCGAACGGCCGCTGGTAGATCTTGCCTTCTTCGGTGCGCGAGAACGGCACGCCATAATGCTCGAGCTCATAGATGGCAGCCGGCGCTTCGCGCGCCAGATATTCCATAGCGTCGTTGTCGCCCAGCCAGTCCGACCCCTTGATGGTGTCGTACATGTGCCACTGCCAGCTGTCCGGACCCATGTTCTGCAGCGAGGCGGCAATCCCACCCTGCGCCGCCACGGTGTGCGAGCGGGTCGGGAAAACCTTGGTCACGCAGGCGGTGCGCAGCCCCTGCTCGGCCATGCCCAGCGTGGCCCGCAGGCCGGCGCCGCCGGCGCCGACAACCACCACGTCAAACTCGTGGTCGATGATTTCATATGCGGCCATGCGGCTAACCCCAGAACACAGTTTTGGCGATCGCGCCCAGCACGACCACGGCGATAAACACGGCGAACGCGGAATTGGCCGCCATCAGCGTGCGGTATTGCGCGCCCTCGAAATAGTCTTCGAGCACGTCGCGCATGCCGTTCCGCATATGCACCACGACATTGACGATCAGCGCCGCGAGGGCGATCGCGACGAACGGATTGGCGACCACGGCCACCATTCCGGCCCGGTCGGCCCCGGCAAGGCTCACCACGAACCAGACAAAGAACAGCGTGAACACCACATTGAGCGCGCCGGTCAGGCGCTGCGTGATGAAATGCCGGGTCGAGGCCTTGGCGTTGCCGTAATGGGTCTTGGGATTGGCGACCTGTGCCATTGTCGGTTTTTCGCTCATTTGAACCACACGAACAAAGCCCAGACCAAAAGGGTGAGGAGGATCGAGGCGCCCAGCTGCAGCCGGACGATCAGTTCGCGGCCGGCCGGGTCCATCATCTGGGTGAAATCCCAGATGAAATGCCGGATACCGCCGAGCATGTGGTGGAACAGCACCCAGGTATAGGCGAACAGCACGAACTGGCCGAACCAGCTGCCATAAAGCGCATTTACGCCATCAAAGAAGCCACCCCCGAACGCCGCCGCCACCAGCCAGAGCGCCAGCAGCAGCGAGCCGCCATAGAGCGCTATGCCGGTCGCGCGGTGCACGATCGACATCGTCATGGTCAGGGTGAAACGGTAAATCTGCAGGTGTGGTGAAAGCGGCTTGGCGCGTGGAGCCATATGCGTCTCGCTACCGCCCGCGCTGCAAGCGCAGACGCTCCAGTTTGGAATGGTTCGAGACTTCTATCCGCGTGGTCGCGGTAGGTCAAAGCGAGAATAGTCGCAGGCTCTACACTTTCGCAACGTCGAGCAGCGACGGCGCCGAGCGCAGCGCTTCGAGCGTCAAGAGCAGGCTGAGCACCCGTTCGCTGCGCAAACTCCCTGCCGCCGGGGCGGGAGACGACGATTGTGCGGCTGGCGCGGGCGCAAGGCGCATCCCCGTCCCGTCGGCCAGCACACCCTTGGTCAAACCGGCCTGCATCACCAAAGCGGCCAGCGCAATCATGACGGCAGTAGCGATTCGATCCATTTTCGTCGTCCCTGGTGCGGGCGGCCCATCCGGGCTTCCGCTGCTTGACGAGGAATATAGGTGCTCCCGGCTGGCCCTGCCGTGAATCTGCCATTCATCTGACATTCATCGGCGTGACCAATGTGTGGCGAGGATATCGAGGAGCGTCTGCCGTGAACGAGCGCGTGCGCGTCACCAACAAGGAATTGCTGGCCGAAAGCTGGGGCAAGTTGACCCGCTGGAGCTTTGACCTGCAGCGCCGCAGCGGCGACTGGCAGAGCCAGATCCGCGAGACCTACGACCGCGGCGACGGCGCCGCCACGCTGCTCTACAACCCAGAAAAGCGGACGGTCGTACTGATCCGCCAGTTCCGCTTTCCGGCCTATTTCAACAAGGAATCCGGGTACTTGCTGGAAGTCTGCGCCGGCAAGCTCGACGGCGACGACCCGCTGACCTGTGCGAAAAAGGAAGCCGAGGAAGAGACCGGCTATCGGGTTTCCGACGTGCGCGTCGCTTTCCCCAAAACCTATATGAGCCCCGGCTCGGTGACCGAGCGGCTCTGGCTCTTCGTCGCCCTCTATGACGCCGCCGGCAAGGTCTCGGACGGCGGCGGGCATCTCGACGAGGGCGAAGACATCGAAGTCCTCGAACTCCCCTTCGCCCAGGCGCTGGAGAAGGTGCAAAGCGGCGAGATCTGTGATGGCAAGACCATCATGCTGCTGCAATACGCAGCGCTCAACCGCTTGATATCGATCTAGAACTCAGATCTTGGCAGTGGCGAACGGATCGCGCTCGATGTCGAGCTCGTGGATCGAGCGCGGCAGCTTGATCTGCAGTTCCGAGGCCCGGTCGGGGTTGAGGAAAAAGTCAAAGCCTGGCTGAGCCGTGACCGTCGTGGGCTTGGACGAGAGATCGGCGAACTTCACCTCGGGCTGGCTGGCCAGCGCTGCGAGCGGCAGGAGGACCAGGGAAACGGCGAGGACTTTGGTAGCGATGCGGGTCATTTCGAATTTCTCCCCAACGGGTGCGCCATCCGGCGTGTTGGGGAGGTTCTAGACACATGAGCCCGAACCGGCACTGAAGCGGCCGTTCATAATTCGTTAAGCCGGGTAAACGCTCGCCCTGCCGCAGAATTCCTCGATCCGGGCAGTATAGCCGCCGCTCAGTAGTCGACCAGCTTCTTGTCCGGGTCGTAGGGCTGATCCGCCGCCACCCGGGTCACAGCCTGACCGCAGCGCATCTTCTTGCTCACTGCATCGAAAGCGTAGGTCGGCGAGCCATGCAGGCTCCAGCCTTCGCTCAGTGCTTTGGTCACCTTGTGGCAGAAGCTCGAGTCGTCGTCCCCGCTCAGAAACCGGTAGATCAGCATATTGCCCCCAATATCTGGTCTGCAGTGGCTGCAGTTGTAATCTCTCCTGCTTACCGCTAATCGGGACGGCATGCATAGATTTCCCGCAGCTTTATTGGATGGCTACCGCTCGTTCATGTCGGAGCGGTACGAACAGCAGAAATACCGGACGCTGGCCGACGGCCAATCACCAGAGACCATGGTGATCGCCTGTTGCGACAGCCGCGCGGCGCCCGAAACCATCTTCAGCACCGGCCCCGGCGAACTCTTCGTGCTTCGCAACGTCGCCAACCTGGTGCCGACCTTCCAGCCTGACGGCGGCCAGCACGGCACGTCGGCGGCGATCGAATTCGCCGTCAATTCGCTGGGCGTCAAGAACATCGTCATCATGGGCCATGGCCGCTGCGGCGGCATCCGCGCTGCGCTCGATCCCGTCGGCAAGCCGCTGGCGCAGGGCGACTTCATCGGCAAGTGGATGAGCATGCTCGCTCCCGTGGCCGACGAGGTCTCGGCCTACAAGATCCTGACCGACAAGGAGCGCCAGACCATGCTGGAGCGCCTGTCGATCCGCAACTCCATCAACAACCTCCGTACCTTCCCCTATGTCCGCCAGCTCGAAGCCGAGGGCAAACTGACGGTGCACGGCGCCTGGTTCGACATTTCGACTGGCGAGCTCTGGGTGATGGACGTCAACGGCGACTTCGAGCGGCCTGTAGTCTAGGTTTTCCGATCCCAGCGATAGCGGATGTCGGGCGCGCCTTCTTCGTTGCCCGAACCGTCGGTTTGTTCGATCACCACAAAGCCGTGGCGTTCGTAGAAGTCGCGGCCGCGCAGGTTTGCGCAAAGCACCAGAGTTCGAGCCACTCGTTGCGCGACTGGGCTGCCGAGAGAAGGGCAGAGCCGATGCCCTGCCGGAGCATGGTGGGGTCGAGATAGAGCTGCTCGATCCAGTTCGGCGATTCCGCCATGTAGCCGACAATCCGGCCATCCAGTTCCGCCACGGTGATCCGGAAGTTCGGCAGGATGTGGCGGGCGATGAAGGCTCGGTCTTCCTCTGGCGTGTGCAGCGCCGGAAGAAAATCCAGCACTTGCCGGGAGGCGGTGAACAGCGGACCCAGCTGAGCCGCGTCAGCCGGGCGGCCATCGCGCAGGCTGATCATGCAAACCGCCGGACAATGCGCGCGCCGAAGATGTTGACCAGAAGGCCGGCGAGGACCGTGAGGCAGCCGATCACTTCGATCAGCGTGATCCCTTCGCCCAGCAGCAGCTCCGCGCTGCCGATGCCGGCCACCGGAATGAGCAGCGCAAACGGCGCCACCTGGCTGGCGGGATAGAGGCTCAAAAGCCGGGCCCACATCGAAAAGCCGAAGACCGTCGCCCCATAGGCCATGAAGGCCACCGCACCGGCGCCACGCCAGGAAAAATGCGTCAGCGCGTCGACGATCACCGCCGGCCCGTCGACCAACAGCGACAGGCCAAGCAACGGCAATGGCGGCACCAGCGACGACCAGACAACAAGGCCCAGCATGTCGACCCGCCCGGCCTTCTTGCTGGCCATGTTGCCCATGCCCCAGAACATCGCCGCCCCGATGGTCAGCAGCAAAGGCAGCAGCGCCGCGCCCTCCAGCCGCTCAGTGGCGATCACCCCGATGCCCGCAAAAGCGACGACCGCGCCGATCACCTGCCAGCGTTGCGGCCGTTCGCCGAAGACGATGAGCGCGAACAGCATGGTGAAAAACACCTGCAGTTGCACCACCAGCGAGGCGAGGCCCGCCGGCATGCCGAGCGCAATGGCAATGAACAGCAGGCCGAACTGCCCGACGCCGACGAAGAGCCCGTAGGCGATGAGCAGGCGCAGGTCGATCTGCGGCCGTTTGATGAAGAACACGGCCGGCAGCGCCGCAAAGATATAGCGGAGCGCCGTGAGCAGCAGCGGCGGCGCATCCTCGAGGCCATAGTGGATGGCCACGAAGCTGGCGCCGAGGACGATGGCAATGCCGATGGCGAGGAGGATGTGACGTGGGCTCATCGTTTCAGGTCACCCCGTCTGCCGTTGTATGGAATTGCGACTCCCCGGCATCGCGCACGAGCGAGTGGCGCCCCCCTCCACCGCCTTCGGCGGTCCCCCT
>JACDQI010000232.1 GCA_015657675.1 Devosia sp. | reverse complement strand
CGCTTCGCCGAGGCCTTCAAGGCGGCGGGTCTCCCGAGGGCTGTTCCAGAACCTTGTGCTCAGCCACGACGATACTGAAAAGCTCATCGGTTCGGGCCAGATCGACCACATCAACTTCACCGGCTCGGTGGAAGGTGGTCGCCGGGTCGAGCGCGCCGCTGCAGGCACCTTCGCCACGCTCGGACTCGAACTCGGTGGCAAGGACCCGGCCTATGTCCGCGCCGACGCCAAGCTCGACTATGCCGTCGAGAACCTTGTCGATGGGTCGTTCTTTAACTCCG
Organism: Devosia sp.; assembly: GCA_015657675.1. GTDB lineage: Bacteria > Pseudomonadota > Alphaproteobacteria > Rhizobiales > Devosiaceae > Devosia_A. The sequence goes on along the minus strand of JACDQI010000232.1, from coordinate 2,069 downwards.
GACAGAGCTGCTGCGGCGTCGAGCGCATCTATGTGCATGCCGATGTCTACGACAAGTTCGTTGCCGGCTTCGTCGAGAATGCCCGCGGCTGGACGCTCGGCAACCCGCTCGATGCGGACACTGTCGTCGGCCCGATGGCGCATGGCCGTTTCGCCGATCTTGTCCGCGGCCAGACGCTGGAAGCGCTGCGCAAGGGTGCCAAGGCGCATCTCAACTGGAAGCACGATCTCGACGAGGAGAGCTCGCCCTATCTCGCGCCCGAGGTGCTGACCAACGTCAACCACCAGATGGCGGTGATGCGGGAAGAGAGCTTTGGCCCCGTCGTCGGCATCATGAAGGTTGCCGACGATGCCGAGGCCATCCAGCTGATGAACGACAGCCCCTATGGGCTAACCGCATCGATCTGGACCGAGGATCTCGACGCGGCTGCCAAGATTGGCGCCAAGGTCGAGACCGGCACCGTCTTTGCCAACCGCTGCGACTATCTCGATCCTGCGCTGGTTTGGACCGGCGTCAAGGATACCGGCAAGGGCGGGGCGCTCAGCGAGATAGGCTACGCCAACCTCACGCAGCCCAAGAGTTTCCACCTCAAGCACCTCTGAGGCCGGCTGGGCTGAACTTGAGAACCTCATCCTGAGCCTGTCGAAGGACGAGGTTCGGGCGCACACTGACAGCAACGACCGCCAGGCCTCAGGTCCAGGCATCCCGGAGCAGGACAATGACCAAAGCCAACTGGAACTACCCCACCGCCGTCAAGTTCGGCCCCGGCCGCATCAAGGAACTGCCCGAGGCGCTGCGCACCGCCGGCATCACCAAGCCGCTGCTTGTCACTGATGCCGGGCTGGTCAACCTGCCCGTCACGCAGAACACGCTGGCGCTGCTGAGGGAGGCGGGCTTTGCCGTCGGCGTCTTCTCTGACGTCAAGCCGAACCCTATCTCGGCCAACGTGAATGCCGGTGTGGATGTGCTGCGCGCTGGCGGCCATGACGGTGTCATCGCCTTCGGCGGCGGCTCGGGCCTCGATGTCGGCAAGGTCATCGCGTTCATGGCCGGCCAGACCCGCCCGATGTGGGACTTTGAAGATATCGGCGACTGGTGGACCCGCGCCGACCCCAAGGGCATCTTCCCCATCGTTGCTGTCCCGACCACGGCTGGCACCGGCTCGGAAGTCGGCCGCGCCGGCGTCATCACCGACGAGGCGACCCACACCAAGAAGGTGATCTTCCATCCCCTGATGATGCCCAAGGTGGTCATCGCCGACCCCGAGCTGACCGTCGGCATGCCGCGCTTCATCACCATCGGCACCGGCTTTGACGCGCTGGCACATTGCCTCGAGGCCTATTGCGCTCCCGGCTACCACCCGCTCGCCGACGGCATTGCCGTCGAGGGTATCCGCCTCGTGCTCGAGAATTTACACAAGGTGGCCGACGATCCCAACGACATCGAAGCACGCGGCCACATGATGAGCGCCGCCGCCATGGGCGCCACCGCCTTCCAGAAGGGCCTCGGCGCCATCCACGCGCTGAGCCATCCGGTGGGTGCGCTCTATGACACGCATCACGGCATGACCAACGCCGTGTTCATGCCCTATGTACTGTCGGTCAATCGCGATGCCATCGAAGCCCGCATTGCCCGCCTCTCGGCCTATTGCGGCCTGCCGCCCAACTTCGACGGCTTCCTGCATGCCGTCACCGCGTTGCGGAAAAAGCTCGGCGTGCCGCACACCCTCAAGGACTTCAAGGTTGATGCCAGCAAGCGCGAGCTGATCGGCGAGATGGCGATTGTTGACCCGACCGCGGGTGGCAACCCAATCGAGCTGACCAAGGCGCGGGCGCTGGAGATTTTTGATCGCGCGATGGAGGGGCGGTTCTGAGTTTCACTCTGGTGAGGGAACTCCCCCTCTCTGCTGCGACTACGCTTTGCGATGCAAAGCTAGTCTCGCGTCTCCCCCCTTAAGGGGGGAGAGGGCGCGCGAGCCAAGACTCCTCAGTCAGGAGCCTCTCTCCCCTTGAGGGAGGAGAAAGGCGAGACTTAGGCCCGCCCGGGCCTTAGTCGCAGCAAGAGAAGGG
>JACDQI010000231.1 GCA_015657675.1 Devosia sp. | reverse complement strand
GCGGACGTTGGTTAGCTTCACCTTGCCGCCGACCTCAATGTAGCATTTCTGGCTGCCGTTCACCATGATGTCGGCGATGTCGTCGCGCGCCAGCAGCGGCTCGAGCGGACCGTAACCGAGCACGTCGTTGCAGATGTCCTCGAGCAGGTCTTCCTGCTCGGAAATCGACATGACGATGGACTTGAGCGCGATGATTTCGGCGACGATGTCGCGGATTTCCTCGCGCGCCGCGTCCTGGTCCATGGTGGCCAGTTGGCTGAGATCGATAGAATCGATCAGCGCGTTGAAGATCGCCGACTTGGTCTGGAAATACTCCTTGTCGCGTGCGGCCGAGGTCGGGTTGCGGACGTCGACCACCTCGTCGGCATTGGCCTTGGGCTTGCCGACATTGGTGTCGAGCGAGCGCATGGCGAGGTCGGTCCGGGACGACGGCACATTGGGCGCTGCGATCGGACGCGGCGCCTCCTGGGCGCCTGGGGTGTTTCCGCCGAAAGTTGTGCGCTTACCGAACATGGGTGGTCCCGACTATGCCCGCTTGCGAAGGAAAGAGGGCAGCTTGAAGCTGGAGGCTTTGCTGGTGGCGCGCTCTGGCGTGTTCCGCCCGGTCACGTGCATGCCGATCATCCGGTAGACCTCGTTGGTCCGGTTGTTGGCCGACACTTCGGCCAGCATCTGGCCGTTGTTGGCCGCGGTGCCGAATGTCGCAGCGTCGAACGGAATCTGGCCGAGCAGCCGGCACTCGACCGAGGTGGCGAATTCCATCGGCGGGATCTCCGGACGACGCGGAACGCCGATCTTGTTGATTACCAGCAGTGGTTCGGACTCGGTGGGTCGCAGCGCCTTGATGGTATCGGAGAGGTTCTTGGCATTGCGCAGGTTGGCGAGGTCGGGCTCGGCAACGATGATGACTTCATCGACCGTCGCAATGGTGTGGCGCACCCAGCTGGTCCAGGTATGCGGGATATCGAGGATGACGACGGGCGTCGTCTTCTGGCTGAGTTCGATTACCTGCTCGAAGTCGCGCTCCGCGAAGTCGAAGGTGCGATCGAGTACGACCGGCGCGGTCAGCAGGCTGACGTGGTTGGCGGCCTTGGACATCAGCCGGTCCAGCATCACCTGGTCCACCTTCTGGTTGGCCATGAGGGCGTCGGCGAGACCGTGCGGCGGGTCTTGATTGAAGTTGAGGCCGACCGTGCCGAAGGCGAGGTCGAGATCGAGGATAAGCACGTCCTGACGAAGACTTTGGCTGATCGCCCAGCCGACATTGTGCGCAACCGTGGAGCCGCCCGAGCCGCCCTTGGCGGAAATAAAGCCGATGGTGCGACCGATCGGGGCGGCGCCCTCGGCGGCAAAGAGTTCGGTGATGGCGGAGACGATCGCCTGCCCGGTCGCGGGCAACACGATGTATTCGGAGACACCCGAGCGTATCAGCTCGCGATAGAGCACGACGTCGTTGACGTGGCCGAGCACGATCAATCGCGTCGAGGCGTCGCAGACTTCGGCGAGGCGGGCGAGCGCGGCCGGGATCTGATCGGGCTGCAGCGTGGTCTCGATCAGGATGAGGTTCGGCGTCGGGTTGGACTTGTAGGTCTCGATAGCCCCTTCAATCCCACCGTTATGGGTGGTCAGCGCAACCTTGCTCATCCGCCGATCATGAATGGCCGCCTCCACCAACTGGGCGGTCTGCGAATGTTCGCAGAAGGCCTGGATGGTGATCCGCGGGATCAGCCGAGCGCCGGTTGCCACCTCGGCGGGTTCATCGCTCTGCGATCCCGGTTCATTCCGTGTGAGGAAAGCCATGACTCATACGCTCCACTATCAATCCAGCACGAAGCCGACGGTGCCCTTGTAGCTACCGCGCATTCCGCCGGGGCCGACGCCGTACATCTTTTCCATGCGGCCGAGGAAAATCGCCTCGGCGTCGCTGGCAATCACCATGTTGTCGGTCGGCAGTTCGGGCATCGGGCCGGCCTTGGCGAGGTAGGGGGTGACGAGGATCACCAGCTCGGTCTGCGAACGGATGTAATCGCGCGAGCGGAACAGGGCACCAAGGATCGGGATATCGCCCAGGCCCGGGAGCTTGTTGATCTGCTGGCGCACCGAGTCCTGCATCAGACCGCCGATGGCGAGCGTCTCGCCGGCGCCGAGTTCGACCGACGTCTTGGCCTGACGGTTCTTGGTGGCCGAGATGGTGACGCCATCGACCGAGAAGCCACCCTCGGTGGTGGGCTCCGATACGGAGGTATCCACCACCAGACCGATGACACCGTTGGATTTGACGGTGGGCGTGAACTTCAGCCGCACGCCGAATTCCTTGAACGAGTAAGTGACCTTGCCATTGTCGACGGCGGTCGGCACCGGGAACTCGCCACCGGCGAGGAACTCGGCCTCCTGTCCGGACATGGCCGTCAGGTTGGGTTCGGCCAGGGTGCGCAGTGCGGCGTTGCGTTCGAGCGCCCGCAGCGTGGCGTTGATCGAAAGGCCTGGGATGGCCGAGCTCGTCACGCCGAAGCCGTTGTTGCTCGTAACGTTCGACGCGCCGCCCATGGCCGGGCTGTTCTGGAAGCCCAGCGTGGTGCCGCCGATGACGGCCGTGCCATTGATGTTGATCCCGAGCTGCTTGACGGCCTCACGGTTCACTTCGGCCACGGTCACCTGCAGCATCACCTGCTGGGCGCCGACGACGGTCGCGATATTGGCGACGTTTTCGACATCGCCGGCAAATTGTACGGCGATCTGAGTTGCCTTGGCGAGGTCGTCACCCGAGAGCACCGAGCCCGTGATCACCACGCGGTTGACCGCATCATCAAGGATCACCGACTCCACATTCAGGCGCGAACCCGGAATGCTGCGCGCCAGTGCGGACTCGAGGGCATTACCGACATCGGACCGCGGCTGCGACACCTTGAGGTTCAGCACGGTGATGGTGCGCGTGGCCTGATCGAGAAAGAAGATATTGGTGTCGCCGCCCGACACGCCCTGCACGATGGCGCGCGACTTGGAGCGCATCACCACGGTGGCGATGTTGGGCTGGGTTGCGACGACTTCGCCAACCGGGGCCGGGAGGTCGACGATCATCGACTTGTTGACCTCAAGCTGGAGATTCTGCGTGGCGCCGTAGGCCTGGTTGCTGATGCGCAGGTGCGTAGTCTCGAAGGCACGGGCGCGTTCCACGCCGAGCGGGCGAGACCGAGGAGCGCACCCAGAGTGGCTGCGATGGCGGTGAGCTTGACTGTGTTGGCGAACAGGCTCTGGCGCGGGGCTGCGAGGGTCATGTGTTTGCTTCCAAGTTCGCGCATCACTGGGTCACCGCGGTCGCTGGCAGCGCATCGGGATCGGCCGCCGGGGTGCTTTCTGCAGAGCCCGCGTCGTTCTGACCGGCAACGACGGTTGTGTCGGCGCCAAAGCGGATGAGACGGATATTCTGGTTGCTCTTGCGTGCCAGGTTGTCGTCCGACCCCGGCGCGAAGTCGGCGATCGAGCGCAGCGACAGCGACACGGTGCCGATCTGTGCGGCATTGATCACTGCCTCGCCCTCCTGGGGACTCAGTTCGAGCGTGGCAATGGCCTTGGACTGGAAGGCGGCGTTCGGGTTTTCCGGATCCTCAGGCTTGCCTGTGGCCCCGGTCTCGCCCAGCCGCAGGTTGATGGCCAGTACCTTGACGTTATGGATGATGGTTTCGCTGATCAGGCCAGTATTGGTCTGGCGGGACGAGACCACATCGACGTGATCGTTGGGCATGATGAAACCGCCCGAGGCCGATGCGGCTTCCACCGCCACGGAGACGCCGCGCTTGCCCTTGTCGAGGACGGCCGACATGTAGCCCTGACCGGTCCGCACGATCTTCTGCTCGATGATCGGCTCGCCTGGGAATATCTCAAAGCGCGCAACTGCGCCGGTAATGTCGGTGAGCCCCTCGGGGCGTGCCGCAATGCTGATATAGTCAGCGCGAACCGCGCCTTCGGGCCAATCAGCCCACTGCACCGACTGGGTGCTCAGGCGTTCTCCGACACCGATCGGCGCAACGGCCACCAGCACTTGTGTCTTGGCTTCCTGGACGACAGTTGTCGGCCCGGCGACGACCTGCACCTGGCGCGACTGCTGCGTTGCAAGAAACGCCGCAAGTCCACCCGCAATCAACGCCACCAGCAGCAGCACGATGCTTGTCGGTTTCATTGCCCACTCCATCGCGACAAGTGTGCCGCGTACACGAATTCACGGCTCGACTATCGGTGCAAAGGGTCAAGTTTTGGTTAATCGAAGCTTTGCAATTACGGTTAACGACGCGTCTAGGACGCCTGCAAAGCCGGAATGAAGTGCAGGTAGATAGTGCTCATCGGGTAGACGATCACCGCCGCTACCGCGAGGGCGATGCCATAGGGGACGCCCTTCTTGGCGTCGTGCAGCTGGTCGACCCAGGCGATGCGGCGCAGGGCCTCGGGGAGCGGCCAGCGGCGGATGGCCAGAATAAACAAGGTGAGGGCACCGCCCAACAGTCCAGCGTATACGGCGAAGTGCAGCATCAGCCCGGTGCCCAGCCAGAGCCCGATGCCGGCCGCCAGTTTGGCATCGCCGCCACCAATCCAGCCAAAGGCGAAAAAGGCAAAGGCAATGGCGAGGATCACCACGGCACAGATGAGGTTCGAGATAATCTCGCTGAGCGGCATTTGCACGACCACTGCGAGGATGAAGAAGGCGACGATCAACACCAGCACCAGGATGTTGGTGATCTTCATGGTGAGCAGGTCGGAGGCCGCCGCATAGATCATGATGGCGGGGAAAACGAGCAGCGCAAGCGTGGAAAGGAGCATCGAATAAAACCTGCGCCGACGGAGAACGGCCGAAGTCTGGTCGCACGATGGTTAATACGAGGCAAACAAAAAGGGGACGCAAGCGCCCCCTTTAACTTTAGCTCGCAAGCCAGCCTTACGGGGTGGCGGGAGGCGCTGCAGCGGTCGGGAGGGCATCAGAAACCTGCGTGAACACGCTGGCGAGATTGGTGCCCAGAATGGTGGCAGCGCTGATGATAGCAACGGCGATCAGAGCGGCAATCAGGCCGTACTCGATAGCGGTCGCACCGGATTCGTCGTTCATGAAACGAGCGAGAGTTTTCATTTTAATGGCTCCTTGCACACGTCATTTCTTGTGACAGCATCGAACGATACTGGCAGTGTCGTTCGACAGGTCACGTATCGAACATGGCTTGAGGCTAGGCCGGACAAATTGAGATTGCGTTAATCGAGGCAAGGCCCGGGCGGCGTTTCGCGTCAGTTTTGCTGATGGTATTCAATATCTTAAGAGAGTTGATCGGATTTTATCGGTTGTCGCCCACCGGTAGCATGGCACCGCGATATCCGCGCCGTATGGCGACGACGGACTGTCGTTTGCCAAATATTCACCATTCCGCGCAAAGCTTGGTTTACGAGTTTTCAGTTCCGGGTGAGTTCATGTCGATCCAGCTTCGTACTGCAGCCTATGGGCTTGCACTCCTCTTGGGAGCAAGCAGCGCCCTGCCGGTCCAGGCCCAGGAGAGCGGCCCGGTCAGCGTCAAGGTCAACATGGCGCGCATCCTGCGCATCAGTGCACCGGCCAATACAGTGATCATCGGCAACCCGAAGGTCGCTGACGTCACGATCCAGGACCCACAGACGCTGGTGCTGACCGGCAAGAGCTACGGGCAGACCAACATGATCGTGCTCGACTCGCGCGGCAAGGCGATTGCCGACACGATGATCGAGGTGGTGCAGGCGCAGGCCGACATCGTCACCGTCTATATGGGAGCGGCGCGCACCACACTGGCCTGCTCCCCGGTCTGCCAGCCAACGATCATGCTGGGCGACGATCCAAGCTTCTCGGCCAATACCGCGGCCTCATCCAGTGTGGCTGGCGGTCAATAGCCACAAAAGCAACGCCGGAACTAACCTTGCCTTAGTGTTGCGCGGCTACCCTCGCGCGAGCATCATTCAGATTTCAGGCAGATGAAGAACAGGCAAAGCTGGACCCGTCGACTGCTCTACCCGCTGATCCGTCGCAGCCACAAGCTGGCGAAGGATGAGAAGGGTGCTGTCGCAGTGGAGTTCGCCTTGTTGGCGGTACCATTCTTCAGCCTTGTGCTTGCGATCCTCGAGACGGCAATCATGTTCCTTGCCCAGCAGATCCTCGAAAGTGCGCTGCAGGATTCGACGCGTTTCGTCCGCACCGGGCAGTCGCAGGCGGTCTGGGACATCGACGAGATGCGCATGGCGATCTGCAGCCGCACCTACGGCATGTTCGATTGCAGTGCCACCGATGCGACGACGGATCGCCTGCTTGTGGTGGTCGAGCCGGTTACCGACTTTGATGCTGCAGTAGCGGCGCTTGGCATGCCGATCGATGAGGACTGTCAGGACCTGTTTGCTCCGCCGGAAGAGTGCGAGTGGACGCTCACCGAAGCCTTCGACGATGGTGCTGGTTCAGACGTGATCATTGCCCAGGCGTTTTACAAATGGCCGGTGATCCTCAATGTTCCCTGGTTCAACCTCGCCACCCAGGCGGGCGGCAACCGCCTGCTCTCGGCAGCGCGTGTGTTCAAGAACGAGCCGTTCTGAGATGCTGCGCAACCTGCTCCATCGCTTCAGACGCAACGAGTCCGGGGTGGCCGCGGTCGAGTTTGCGCTCATCCTGCCGATCCTCTTGCTGCTTTACATGGGCTCGATCGAGGCCAGTTCGCTCTACACAGTGGACCGTCGCATCGACGTGATCTCGAACACCACCGCTGACCTCGTGGCACGCTGGAACAGTGGCACCACTGCCATTCCGAGCAACACGTTGCGCGACTATTTCCGGGCCTCGGCGGGCATCATAACGCCCTACTCCACCAATGGGCTCAAGCAGGTTGTCAGCCTGTTGCAGGTCTCGAACGCGGGCGAGGCGAGGGTGGTCTGGAGCTGCGCCTACAATGGCGGGGCGGCGCTTGCAGTAAACAGCATCTATACGCTGGGCGAGGACACACAGAACCTGTCCAGAGGCGGCTACCTCGTCGCGGCGACGGCCCAGTACGCTTACAAGCCGGTATTGGGCGTGGTCTTTACGACGGCGCTCAACCTCGAGAACGAGGCGCTCTTTACGCCGCGCTTCGGTTCCGCGGTGACGGCACCGAGCGGCGGTTGCCCGACGTAAGCGCCTGTGCCATTACCGCGGCACCTCAACCGCTGCGGAAGCTCTCCCCATGACCGATGATACCCTGGTGCCCGTGTTTGATCTGGGCGGCGTTTTCGTCGACTGGAACCCGATGTATCTCTTCCGCAAGCTCTTCGAGACCGAAGAGGAAGCGCAGTGGTTCCAGGACACCATCTGCACCAAGGACTGGAACCTCGAGTTCGACGCCGGCGACATCTATGCCGAGGGTGTCGCCAAACTGGTCACCCGGTTTCCGAAGTACTGGCGCGAGATCCAGGCCTATGACCAGCGCTGGAAGGAGACGCTCGGCGACTTCATCCAGGGCACCATCGAGATCCATGACGAGCTGATCGCGCAGGAAATCCCGACCTTTGCCATCACCAACTTCTCCTGGGAGAAGTGGATGAGCTGCCTCGGCGAATGGCCATTCCTCGAAAAGTTCGATGGTGTGGTGGTTTCGGGGCTCGAACGGCTGGTGAAGCCCGATCCGCGGCTCTACCGGGTGTTCTGCGAGCGCTACAGCCTATCGCCGGACATGTGCGTATTCATCGACGACAGCGAGCCCAATATCGTGGCGGCCCGCAAATTTGGGATGCACGGCATCCACTTCACCGACCCCAAGCTCTTGCGCAAGGAACTGATTGCGCTCGGCCTGCCGCTCAAGAAGAAGTAACGCCAGAACGCCTCCCGGAGGGGCACCGGCGACGACACCGCACGTCGCGCGCCCCGTCCGGAGCGCGACCAGCGCGTGAGGCCTTACTTCGTGCCGTACATACGATCGCCGGCGTCGCCAAGACCCGGGACGATATAGCCTTTTTCATTCAGATGGCTGTCGATGGCGGCGGTAAAGATCGGCACGTCCGGGTGGGCGGCTGAGAACTTGGCGATGCCTTCGGGCGCGGCCAAAAGGCAGAGGAAGCGGAGGTTGTTGGCGCCGCGCTTTTTCAGATTGTCGATAGCGGCGATGGACGAGTTGGCGGTGGCCAGCATCGGATCGACGACGATGATCAGCCGGTCCTCGAGGTTGGACGGCGCCTTGAAGTAGTACTCTACCGGCTGCAGCGTCTCGTGGTCGCGATAGATGCCGATATGGGCGACGCGGGCCGCCGGCACCAGGTCGAGCATGCCGTCGAGCAGGCCGTTGCCGGCGCGCAGGATCGAGGCGAAGACCAGCTTCTTGCCCTTGATGGCGGGGGAATCCATGTGCGCCATCGGCGTCTCGATGGGGATCATCTCGAGCTCGAGATCGCGCGTCACCTCGTAGCACATCAGATGCGCTATCTCCCTGAGCAACCTGCGGAAACCTGCAATCGAGGTTTCCTTGTCGCGCATGATGGTGAGCTTGTGCTGGATCAGCGGATGGTCGACGACCGTAACGTTTGCCATGGGCTCACCGGAGGAACGAGAGGAAGGACGTGCCGTGCTTGCCGGGCGGAAGGCCGAGCCAGGCGGCGATGCTTTCCCCTATATCCGCGAAGGTGGGGCGAATGCCAATGCTTGCGGGCGAGAGGCTTGGGGAAAAGGCCATGATCGGCACCTGCTCGCGGGTGTGGTCGGTGCCCGGCCAGGTGGGGTCGTTGCCGTGGTCGGCGGTGAGCACCAGGAGGTCGTCGGGGCCCATTCTGGCGATGATATCGGGGAGGCGCGCGTCGAAGGCCATGAGAGCGCGGGCGTAGCCGGGCACGTCGCGGCGGTGGCCGTATTCCTGATCGAAGTCGACGAAGTTGGTCATGATGAAGGTGTGGTCCGCCGCGGCATCGATCGCCCCTAGCGTCGCGTCCATCAAGGCATTGTTTCCATTCGCCTTAATCTTTTCCGTCACGCCATGGCCGGCATAGATGTCGGAGATCTTGCCGATGGCGACGACGGGGTGACCCGCAGCGTGGACCCGGTCGAGCAAGGTCGGCTCGGGCGGCGCGATGGCGAAGTCGCGGCGGTTGCCGGTGCGCTTGAAGCTCGCGGCATCCTCGCCGACGAAGGGGCGGGAGATGACCCGGCCGATCATCAGCGGTGCGGTTAATTTGAATGCGATTTCAGAGACTTGATAGAGGCGTTCGAGGCCGAAATGGGTCTCGTGCGCGGCGATCTGGAAGACTGAGTCGATGGAGGTGTAGCAGATCGGCTTGCCGGTGCGGATCGACTCCTCGCCGAGCTCGGCAATGATCGCCGTGCCGGAGGCGTGGCGATTGCCCAGAATGCCGGGAAGCCCAGCCTTTTCAATGAATTGGGCGATGAGATCGGGCGGGAAGGTCGGCTCGGTGTTGGGAAAGTAGCCCCAGTCGAAGGGGACCGGGACGCCGGCGATTTCCCAGTGGCCGGAGGGCGTGTCCTTGCCCTTGGAGACCTCGCGACCGACACCCCAGACGCCGGTTTTTGCCTTGTTCGTCAGTCCCTTAGGCGTAGCGCCGGAGGAGAGGGTGGCGGCGGCGCCGAGGCCGAGGGCGTCGAGATTGGGCAGCGACAGCGGAAAATTCGCCGCGATATGGCCGAGCGTATCGGCGCCGACATCGCCATAGTCGGCCGCATCGGGTGCGCCGCCGATGCCGAAACTATCGAGAATACAAAGGATTGCGCGCGGCATGGGTCAGGCCTCGGAGGGGCCGACGCGGTCGGCGACGATGGGATGGACCGGCGCTGTGGCGCCGATGGTGAAGGCGGCGCGGAAGCGTCGCTCGGCCTCGTCTGCCACATTTTCGCCACGTGCATGAATGGTGGCTGAACGGGTTTTTCCGTCCACACGAGCTCCCAGGCCGACGATGCGGTCAAACCCCACGGCAAAATCGATGCTGTCGGTGGGCAGACGTCGGCCACCTCCGAGGGTGACGACCGCCATGCCGATGGCTCGGGTATCGATGGCGGTGACGACGCCGTCGCCCTCGAGCACGATGTCGCGGACGATGGGGGCGCGATCGAGATAGCGGTCCATGCCGGTAATGAAATCGGTCGGGCCGCCGAGCGCGGCAACCATGCGGCCGAAGATTTCGGCAGCGCGGCCGCTGTCGAGGGCGGCAGCCGGATCGGCTGTGACGCCGCAGAGGGTCAGCAGCTCGGTGGCGAGCGCCAGGGTGACGGTGCGCAGCCGCGCATCCTGATGGGCGCCGGTGAGGAAATCGACGGCATTGCGGACTTCGAGCGCATTGCCGGCGGCGGAGGCGAGCGGCTCGTTCATGTCGGTGATCAGCGCCGAGGTTTTCAGGCCCGCGCCATTGGCGACCGAGACGAGGCTCTTGGCCAGGGCACGGGACTTTTCCAGCGTCGGCATGAAGGCGCCCGAGCCGGTCTTGACGTCCAGCACCAGCGCGCCCAGGCCGGCCGCAAGCTTTTTCGATAGGATCGAGGCGGTGATCAGCGGAATGGACTCGACGGTCGCGGTGACGTCGCGGATGGCGTAGAGCAGCTTGTCGGCGGGGGCGAGGTCCGCGGTCTGGCCGATGATGGCGCAGCCCACCTCGCGCACCACCTTGCGGAACAGCGCGTTGTCGGGGCTGGTCTGGTAGCCGGGGATAGCGTCGAATTTGTCGAGCGTGCCACCGGTATGGCCGAGGCCACGGCCCGAGATCATCGGCACGAAGAGGCCGCAGGCGGCAAGGATCGGCGCCAGCATCAGCGAGACATTGTCGCCCACCCCGCCGGTCGAATGCTTGTCGGCCACGGGGCCATCGAGATCGGACCAGTCGAGCACCGTACCGCTATCGCGCATCGCCTCGGTCAGCGCCACCCGCTCGGGCGTGGTCATATCCTGAAAATACACCGCCATGGCGAAGGCGGCGGCTTGCGCGTGGCTCACCGAGCCATCGGCAAAGCCGGCGATGAAAGCGCCGATCTGGGCCGCGTCGAGGGGTTTGCCATCGCGCTTGGCGGCGATGATTTCCTGAGGAAGAAAGCTCATGGAAGGGTTTTGCGCCAGCAGGGCGGGGAAGGCAAGCGGGGGGAGGAGCGACTCCGCTGGCACGAGCAGCCAGGGTGCTCGCACCGCTACCATCCACTTTGGCGACATTTCGAGGGGCCGGGGGTTGATTGCGGGCGGGTGCGCGCCATTTGTCGGACGGGTGCCTTCGCTGGGGAGGCTCGGGGCCAGACGGAGCAGGCAGTGACGATAGGCAGGGCGTTGTTGCTGGTGAACCCAGGGGCGCGAATGGGGGACAGCGATCTGGGCCTGGCGCTCAAGCCGATCGAAGCCGCCGGCATCGAGATCGTGCGGCCGGAGCATCGGCTCGAGGTCTGGGAGTTTGCCGACTATATCCGGGCCGAAGGGCGGGCCAGCGACGCGGTGATCGTGGGCGGCGGCGACGGCACGCTCAGTACCTGCGCCAAGGCGATGGCCGAGATCGGCCGGCCGATGGGCATCCTGCCGCTGGGCACGGCGAACGATCTGGCGCGGACGCTGAAGATCCCGACGGCGCTGCCGGAGGCCGGGGCGATCATTGCCAAGCAATACAGTGAGCCGGTGGATATCGGGATGGTCAACGGACATCCGTTCTTTAACGTGGTGACCATTGGTCTGGCCGCCGACATGGCCACCCGGCTCGACCGGATGACCAAGAAGCGCTGGGGCCGGTTCGGCTATGCCATCGGGGCCATGCGCGTGGCGCTGGGCGCGCGGCGGTTCACTGCCTCCATCACCACGGCGCGGGGGACCGAGACCGTCAAAACCTATCAGATCGCTATCGGCAATGGCCGCTACTATGGCGGCGGGGTGGTGGTCCATGCCGATGCGACCATTCACGACGGCATGCTCGATCTCTATAGCCTCGAACTCCAGACGCTCTGGAAGCTAGCGCTGATGTTTCCGGCGTTCCGGCGCGGCGAACATGGCGGCTGGGACGACGTGCGGGTGGACCATGCGCATTCTTTCGAAATCCGCACGCGGAAGCCGCAGCCCGTCAATGCCGATGGCGAAGTGGTGACGCAGACGCCGGTGAAGCTGGAAGTGCTCAAGCGGGCGGTAAAGGTGTTTGTGCCGGAGGCTTAGAAGCGCTCCTTACGCGTCGGCGGCGAAGGCGCGGGTGAAGGCGCCGGTGTGGGCGGCGTCGAAGTCGGGGAGCGACATGGGGAAGCCGGTGGCGCCGCCCAGCGCAGACTGGTGGAGGCGGGCGATGACCATCGGGGAGAGCAGGCTGATGGCGGCAAAGCGTGCATCGGTCGGGCGCATGTCGCCGCGGTCGATATGGGCCTGCAGCCGGGTGCGGATGGCGCCGAGGATCGGCTCGAGGTGGTGGCCGAGATAGGCGGCGGCCGCATCGGGGTGGGCAAAGCCTTCGCTCAGCCCGATGACCTGCAGGGTAAGGACGCCGTAGTCGAACCCCTG
>JACDQI010000230.1 GCA_015657675.1 Devosia sp. | reverse complement strand
GGCGCTCGGCGGAGAGCTGGATAGGGGTCAGCGGGTTCTTGATCTCGTGGGCGATGCGGCGCGCCACGTCGGCCCAGGCGCCGGTGCGCTGGCCGAGAGCAGGTCGGTGATGTCGTCCAGCGTTACCACATAGCCCTTGGATTCAGCGATGGTGCCTTCCCGGGTCACCTGCACCTGGTAGGTACGGTAGTCTGGGCCGGAGCCGATCTCGATCTGGTCGCGGGTCTGGCCGCGGCGGGCTGACTTGGCACGATCGATGATCGGGGCAAGGGCCGGGATGACGTCGCCGATCTGCTCGCCCACCAGGGTGATTTCGTCGCTGCCGATCATTTCCGCGGCACGGGCATTGACCAGCGTCACGGCCCCGAAGGCGTCAAGGCCGACGATGCCAGCCGATACGCCTTCCACCACCGCTTCGGTAAACTGGCGACGCTTCTCGTTGGTCTCGCTCGCTTCCAGCAGCGCGACGCGCTGGGATTTGAGCTGCTGGGTCATGGTGTTGAAGCGGTTGGAGAGATCGCGTAGGTCACCCCTGCCCTCCTGCACCGGCACCTGCACGTCGAGGTCGCCATCAGAAACGCGGCTTGAGGCAATCATGAGGTTACGGATCGGGTCAACGAAGCGATTGGCGAGCGCGATGCCGATCCAGAGTGCTGCCAGCAGCAGCACCAGCGCCAGGCCGACATACATGATGGTGAAGGTGATCTGGAACACCAGCCGGTTGGACTCGTAGTCCCGGTACTCGGTGATGTTCTCGTCGGTCAGGCGCATGAACTCGAGGACTTCCTGGTCCACGGGCCGCGCCACGAAGAGATAGGTGTCGTCATAACCGCGGAGTTTCACCACGGCGCCAACGAGGTTGGTGCTGCCCGGATTGATCAGGGTCGGCTGACCGACATCGACACCGGACGTGAGGCCCTCGGGGATCTGCGGCGGCGTGCCCTGGACGTTGATCTGGGCCCGCATCAGGGTGTCGCCGTCTTCTGAAATCAGGGAGGTGAAGGGCAGCGAACGGGTCACCGCGAGGGCGGTGAGGATGCGCTGGTACTTCTCCTTGTCGGTCTCGAAGGTGCCACGGGCCTGTTCGAGTTCGGTGGCGACCCAGATGATGTCGTCGCGCAGCACCTGAGCATGCTCAAGCATGTAGGAGCGGGCAACGAGGCGAGAGGCTTCCACCATGGTGCGGGTGCGTTCAGAGAACCACTGATCGAGGCCCTGGTTGAGCGAGATCATCGCCACCACGGCCACAAGGGCGGCGGGTGCCACGGCCACGATGGCGAACATTGCCACCATGCGGAACTGCAGCCCTGCCCCTGCTTCGCGACGAATGCGGGCACGGACCAGCAAGGTGGCCTCTGTCGCCACCAGGGCGATGACAACGAGGACCAGCAGCCCATTGGCACCCCAGATGATGGCCCAGACGATCGGCGTCGGCTCGATGCCGGTGGCGCCCGTCATGACAAAGAACGAGCCTGAGGAAACGAGCACCGAGAGCAGGACGATGACGAGGCCAATGGCGCGGATGGTCGAGCGACTCTTGCCGCCGAAGATCGGCGGACGCGCAGATGCTGCCTCAGTGGGCGCTGTCGGACTGGGTAGTACGGCGTCGCTCATCCAGCATACCGGTTCATGCAGAGACCTCGAGCCGGAGTGTGACCCAGCGCAGCGGACCCTTCAAGACAAATGTTGCTAAAATGTGACACCTCTCGAAGCACCCTGCCCGGAGGGCAAGACAGCGAACGTCGGATGGGCCGGTTGGCCACGCGCAGAAGAGCGTGTCGCACACCTACGCCGCAAGGCCGGGAGCGACAAATCGCATTCTCGTGTGCCAAGCCGGCGATCAGCCCTGCCGCCGGCTCTGCTTAACGATCTCGATGGCATGCGCCCGGATCTTCTTGCGCAGCGTATTGCGGTTGAGCCCAAGGAGATCTGCCGCCTTGATCTGGTTGCCGCCGCAGGCGTTGAGCGCCATGGCGATCAGCGGCGCCTCGACCCGATCCAGCACCCGTTGATAGAGGCCCGGCGGCGGCAGGTTGGGTTCGTGCTCGCGCAGCAGCTGGGCGACATGTGTCTCCACCGCCGTCGAGACATCGACCGGGCCGGTCGCGGTGCTCATCGGCTGGCGGTCGGCGATGTTGAGCTCGCTCTGGACAATCTCGAGCGAGATGCTCTCGTCGGCGTAGAGGGCCGAGAGGCGGCGCACCAGGTTTTCCAGCTCGCGGACGTTGCCGGGCCAGGAGTAGTTCTGCATCAGCCGGACGGCGTCGGGCGAGATGGTCTTGACCGGCTCGCCCTCGCGCTGGGCGGCACGGAGGAAGTGCTGCACCAGGTCGCCGATGTCGTCGACGCGCTCGCGCAGCGGCGGCAGGTTGGG
>JACDQI010000229.1 GCA_015657675.1 Devosia sp. | reverse complement strand
TTCCTCTTTGACGAACCGCTGTCCAACCTCGACGCCAAGCTGCGCGGCAGATGCGGGTCGAGATCAAGAAGCTGCACCAGCGGGTCAAGACCACGGTCATCTACGTGACCCACGATCAGGTCGAGGCGATGACGCTGGCCGACCGGATCGTCATCATGCGCGATGGGCATGTCGAGCAGGTGGGCACGCCCTCGGATGTCTTCGAGCATCCGGTGAACACCTTCGTGGCCGGCTTTATCGGCTCGCCGCCGATGAACCAACTGGACGCCAGGGTGAGCAGCGGCAAGGCCGTGCTCTCCGATGGCCTCGAAGTGCCACTGCCAGCCGATGCGCGGGTCAGCGAAGGCCAGGAGATCGTCGTCGGGTTCCGGCCCGAGAGCTTTGCCCCGCGAGGCCATTCGCTGCATGGCGCTGACCAGTCGCTGATGGTCAACCGCATGGTGACGATCGCCGAGCCGCTGGGCACCGAAACCATCCTTTTTGCCTCTGTCGGCGGGCAGGAGATTCAGGGCAAGATGCTGAACCCGCGCCCGGTGGCGCCGGGCGAGCAGCTGGAGTTCACGCTGGATCTGCAGCGGCTGCATGTGTTCGACAAGGCGACAGGGAAGACGCTCAGATGAGCCGCATCGAACGGGTCGAAATTTTGATGGTCGACCTCAAGCCGAAGGTGAAGCGGGTCGACGCGATCCAGTCCTTCGTCAGCCAGGAAACGCCCATCGTGCGCATCACCGATGCCGATGGGGTCACCGGCACGGGGTACAGCTACACCATCGGCACCGGCGGGCACTCGGTGATCGAGCTCTTGAAGCGTACGTTGGTGCCGGCGCTGATCGGCCGCGAGGCGCTGGAAATCGAGCGCATCTGGCGCGACCTGCTGTTCCTCACCCATGCGACAACCACCGGGGCCATTACCTCGATTGCGCTCGCCGCTATCGATACTGCGCTCTGGGATCTGAAGGCGCGCAAGCTCGGGCTGCCGCTGCATATCCTTGCCGGTGGGGCGCAGGAGTCGATCCCGCTCTACACCACCGAAGGTGGCTGGCTGCATCTGGATGAAGCTGCATTGGTGGATGACGCGCTGCGCGCCAAGGCCGATGGCTTTGGCGGCTGCAAGCTCAAGGTCGGGCGACCGATTTTCGAGGACGTACGCCGCATCGGCGCGGTGCGCGAGGCGGTGGGACCGGGTTTTGAAATCTTCACCGACGCGAACCAGCGCTTCAATGTCGACGAAGCGATCCGGTGCGCCCGCGCCTATGAGCCGCTCGATATCGGTTGGTTCGAAGAACCACTGACCGCCGAGGACATTTCCGGCCACACGCGGCTGGTGCAAAGCACCTCGATCCCGATCGCGGTGGGCGAGAGCCTCTATAGCGCCATGCACTTCCGCGAGTATCTGGAGCGGCATGCCTGCTCGATCGTGCAGGTCGATGTCGGCCGCATCGGCGGCATCACGCCCTGGCTCAAGGTGGCGCACCTCGCCGAGACTTTCAACATCGCGGTCTGCCCGCATTTCCTGATGGAACTGCATGTCGCGCTTTGCGCCGCCGTGCCCAACGCCCGCTGGGTCGAATACATCCCGCAGCTCGACGAGCTCACGGGCGAGAAGATGACCATCCGCGATGGCCACGCCATTCCCTCATCCCGACCGGGCCTCGGCATCGACTGGGACTTTGATGCCATCGCCGCCATGACGGTCGACGGCTCCCATTCCATCCATCTCTAGGACTGTTCCACCATGGCCGACCTTACCGGCAAGATCACCCTCATCACCGCCGCCGCGCAGGGCATCGGCCGTGCCTCCGTCGAGGCTTTCGCCAGGGCCGGAGCCAAGGTCATCGCCACCGACATCAATGCCGCCAAGCTCGCTGAGCTCAACGGCATGACTAACGTCACGACGCGGGTGCTCAACGTGCTCTCCACTGAGGCGGTGAACGCCGCCGTCGCCGA
>JACDQI010000228.1 GCA_015657675.1 Devosia sp. | reverse complement strand
GTCGAAAGCCCCAGGTGATCGAGAGTTTTGGCGGAACTGCCCGGTGCCGTCACGTCGATATCCACAATCAGCCCGGGGAACCGGCGGCTCCAGATTGCCATCAGTTCGCGATAGGCCGCGTGAAAGGCGACAAGCTTTTCGAGGTCCGCGGCATACTCATTGCCGGACTGCGAATAGTACTTCTGGTGCAGCGCGATCATGTGGCCGCGGGGGTCGCGCGTACAGTGGACAATGCGGGCACTCGGCATGGCGAGCCGAATGGCGCCGATCAGGCGGAAGTTGTTGGGCATGGTGTCGAGCAGACGCCTGCCCGGCGCAAGGCTTGTCGACATGGCCAAAAAACGGCGCCCCAGCTCAGCCGACCTTGCTGCATCGCGCCGCTCCAGCGCCCCAATGACGCCTTCTTTAGCGACGGCTCCGGCCAAATTAGCCAGCGCGGCAAGCTCGCCGGCGGCGTACAGGTCCGGATGGCGGGCTAGTCTTCCTTCCAGCGTCGACTTCCCCGAGCGTGGCAGACCGACAATGAAGATCGGCCCACTTGGCGGCTCAAGCGGCGGAACGTCGGCGTCCGGCAAGCTTTCGAACGCGTCCTGCATGGCCTGCATCTCGGAAAGCGCACGGTCGAGATCAAACGGTCGACCTCGGCGAACCAAAGCGTTGCCGGCGCGGAAGTGCTCGGCGGCGTGGTCGCCATCGCCTAGGTCATCGTAAGCCTGCGCGAGGGTGAAATGCAGCTGGGCGCGCGAGTCAGTGTGGAGAGCGGGTCGGTCCAGCAGCGCTTGAACTGCCTGCACTTCCTTATCGACTTCGCTGCGGACGACGATCAGGCCGAGCAGGCGGTGAGCTTCCACATCGGCGGGGTTGGCGGCGATCGCGGCGCGGTAAGCCGTTGCAGCGGCTGCAGGATTTCCGCTTTGCCAGTGGGCATGGCCGAGAGCGCGGTGGAATTCGGATTGCTGGGGGAAGCGGGTTGCGGCAGCGGCGGCGGTCTGGATTGCCTCGTCGCGACGGTGCAGCGCGAGAAGGGAATTGACGTGGCCGGTCAGGGCGTTGGGGAAGTTGGGGCGGAGCTCGAGGGCTTTGCGGTAGTTCTGCTCCGCCTCGTGCCACTCGCCCATTTCGGACAGTGCGTTGGCTAAATTCCTATAGAATCCAGGCTCTTGCGGGCGGAGGGTGATGGCGGTGCGGTAGGCGGCGATGGCGGGGTCGAGGCGGCCGAGGGCTTTGAGGGCCATGGCGTAGTTGTTGCGCACGCCGGGGTCGTTGGGCTGCAGTTTTAGTGAGCGCTCAAAGACACTTAGCGCCTCCTGATGGCGCCCGGCAGCGTTGAGGGCGGCACCGAGATTGCCGAGATATTCGGCGTTTTCGCCACGAAGATGAACGGCTCTTTGCAGCAGATGAACAGCGCCGGCCGCATCGCCCTGCTGCAGCAGCAGCACACCGCGCAGATGGTTGGCGGCGGGATGACTCGGCTGCCTGGCGAGAACCTTGCCGTAAATGGCGTCGGCCTCGGCGAGCTGGCCGGACTGATGCAGGGCGAGGCCCTGCCGCATCAGATCGTCGATCTTGCTCATCGGTCCGTTGGCTCGCCAGCATCAGTCGAAAGTTGGTACCCTTCCTAGTCGCGCCGAACTCTCACCGCAATTGCATTATCGGTTCGTGCGTGGCCATGTGCGGCCCGAGAAATTTGATGAGGGTTGTCATGTCGGAAGCAAAAGTCGCGGTGGTCACCGGGGCCAGTTCAGGGATTGGACGCGCCAGCGCCATCGGTTGGCCAAAGCCGGGTTCAAGGTCGCGATTCTCGGTCGCCGGCAGGCCGAACTCGACGCCACGGCGGAAGCCGCGGGCGCCGCATACTCAGCAACCTGCGACGTGTCCGATCCGGGTGCCGTGCATCGGTACTTTGCCGACCTCGTCTCCAAGCTCGGCCGCGTCGACGTGGTGTTCAACAATGCCGGGCGCTTTGCACCGCAAGCCTCGTTCGGCGATATCGATGTTGCCACCTGGCAAGGCATGGTCGACGTCAATCTCAACGGCGCCTTCTATGTGGCGCGCGAAGCCTTCCGGGCGATGCGCGACCAGAGCCCGCAGGGCGGTCGGATCATCAACAATGGCTCGATCTCGGCCTATGTGCCGCGGCCAGGAGCGGCGGCCTATACCGCCACCAAGCATGCGATCACCGGTCTCACCAAGGCGATCTCGCTCGATGGCCGGGCATTCAACATTGCCTGCGGCCAGATCGATATCGGCAATACGGCGACCGACATGACCTCGAACATGACCTCGGGCTCGCTGCAGGCCAACGGCACTATGCTGCCCGAGCCGACGTTCGATGTGCAGCATGTGGTCGATGCGATCGTCTACATGTCGGGACTGCCGCTCGAGGCAAACGTGCAGTTCATGACGGTGATGGCGACGACCATGCCCTATATCGGGCGGGGTTGAGGGCACCAGAGCCTAAACTCGGTCCCGCTGGTCCACCTCATCCTGAACTGTCGAAGTACGAGGTCGTGGCCCACTTGCTCGCTCGCCCTCGTGGTTCGACAAGCTCACCATGAGGGCTACTGGCGTCTTTGGTTTTCAGGCCTTCAGAATCGCAAAATTGAAGTTGCCGGTGCCAAGCACGCCGTAGAGGCGGGTCCAGAGGGGGAGCATCTGTTCGGTGGCGCGGGCGGAGGTGATGTCGCCCAGGTCGATGATCGCCTGCCAGCCGAAACTGCGCAACAGGTCCATGACCTTGCCCTTGGCATACTTGTCGTTGCCCGAGACGAAGACCGAATGCTGGCCATGGATCATGGCCGGATCGACCATGATGGCGGCGGTAACGGTGTTGAGCGTCTTCACCACGTGGGTTTTCGGCAGCTCTCGCTGGATCAGTTCACCGAGCGAGTCGGTGTTGGAGATCGAGAGCGAGGGCGGAAAGCCGCGCGAAAAGTCGAGCGGGTTGGAGATGTCGACGAGGATCTTGCCGGCGAGATTATCGCCGCCTGCCTGGCGCAGAACTTCGATGGCCGTGTCGCCACGCGTGCAGTGGATGAGCAGTTCGCCATAGGCGGCCGCATCGGCAAAGCTGCCGGCCTTTCCGCCGGTCTTTTCGACGAAGGCGAGCACCTTGTCGTTGGTGGCGGAGCGCCCGCCCATCATCACGTCATGGCCGAGGGCAACCAGTTTGGCGCCCAGGGTCTGCCCCACAACGCCCGTGCCCAACACACCGATCTTCATCATGCACTCCCCATGTCCACTCTCGAACATAGTTCGGGTTGTGGGCCTGACAAATCAAGAAACTCTCAACGCTCCAACCCCGGTGTCATTCCCGTGCGGGCGGGGAGTGACACCGGAGACGATCGCTAGACCGTCTGCGTCACCTTGTTGAGGTAGGGCGGGCGGTCGGGGTCGAAGCCGCGGCGGCGGGAGAGGGCTTCGACGAGGCCGTAGAAGGAGACGATCAGCGCCAAGGCGTCAGTGATCGGGTTGCCGGAGGCGGCAAAGGGCAGGCGTTCCGCCTTCTGGGCGTTGACCGAGGTGATGAAGACGCGGGCGCCCTGCCCGGCCAGCCGCTCGGCGACTTCGGCGACCGACGCTTCGGCGGCGTCGCGCGCGGCGAGCACGAGGACCGGGAAGTGTCGTTCGACGATGCGGGCCGGGCCATGGATGACTTCGGCGGCGCTATAGGACTCGGCGTGGATCGAACAGGTTTCCTTGAACTTCAGCGCCGCCTCGTTGGCGATGGCAAGGGCCGGGCCGCGGCCAAGCACGTAGAGCGACTCGTGCTGGTCGAGCGCGCCCATCAGCGGTGACCAGTCGCAGCCGATGGCTTGCTGCAAAAGATCGGGCAGCGCCTCGATGGCGGCCATCAGGCCATCGTCCTGCTGCCAATGGGCGAGTAGCGCGAGGCCGGCAACGACCGAAGCCACGAAGGTCTTGGTCGCCGCGACGCTCTTTTCCTCGCCGGAGTCGAGATTGATGGTGACGTCGGCGGCGGCGGCGAGCGGCGAGTCGGCCGTGTTGGTGATGGCGATGGTGGCGGCGCCGCTCTTGCGGGCCGACTGGGCCATGGCGAGAATGTCCGGGCTCTTGCCCGACTGCGAGATGGCGACAGCAGCGCAGTGGCGGAGTTTCAGCTGCCGGCCGTAGATCGACATCACGGACGGACCGATGGAGGCCACCGGGATGCCGGCGGTCAGTTCGGTGGCATATTTGAGGAAGGCAGAGGCGTGGTCGGACGAGCCGCGGGCGATGGTCACCAGGGTGGCCGGATCGCGGTCGCGCAGCAGGCGGCCGGCTTCGACGAGGGCGGGCCGGCTGGACTGCAGGAAGCGGGCCACGGCCTGAGGGATCTCGTCAATTTCCTGACGCATGAAAGTGGGCTGGCTCACGGTCGGCCGTCTCCTTGCTGACTGCCGATGCGGAGTTCGGCAACAAAATCATAGGTATCGCCCCGGTAGATGGAGCGGGTAAACTCGATCACCCGCCCGGAGGCGAGATAGGAAATGCGCTCGATATGCAGAGCGGCCGCGCCCGCCGGCACTTCGAGCAGCTTGGCATCCTCGGGGCCGAGGCTGGCGGCGCGGATGCGCTGGATGGCGCGCACGGGGCGGAAGCCGCCCTTTTCGAGATGGCTATAGAGCGAAGTGCCGATCGATCGCGGATCGGGCAGGATTGCGGACGAGAGGGCCGCGCGCTCGATGGCGAGCGGAGTGCCGCCGGAAAGGCGCAGGCGCGCGGCGCGGGCGACACGCTCCCCCGAGGTCAGCCCCAGGGCAACGGTCTCTTCGGGCGAGGGATCGTAGATGCCGCGATCGAGCCAGATCGAGTCGACCGCCATGCCGCGCCGCGCCATGTCCTCGGCAAACGAGGTCAGCTGGCTCAGCGACTGTTCGACGCGCTGGGTATGCTGGGCAACGAAGGTGCCCGAGCCATGCCGTTGCACCAGCACGCCATCGGCGACCAGCTGCTGCACCGCCTTGCGGACGGTGACGCGCGACAGGTCGAGGCGTTGGGCCAGATCGCGCTCGGAGGGCAGCGCGTCGCCGGCGCGAATGGTACCAGCTTCAATAGCGGTTTCGATCCAGCGCCTGAGCTGCAGGTAAAGCGGGCCGCCAGGCGGCAATGCCACGGGCCCCTTTGCAAACATCACATGCTCAGTTGCAGACATCGCACCCCTTCGGACGGCAGCGCGTTCACCGCCCTCTTCCTTGCGACGGATAATACCAATAAAAGACCATTTACCAAGTGGATTTTCCGACGCCGGCGGCGCGGACATCCCTGTTCGAGGAGGAAAACGACATGAAGCAGACGATCCGCGTGCTCGTCGCCGGCCTGGGATCGATGGGGCGAAGCCACGCGCTCGCCTATCATCGGCATCCGGGTTTCGAGGTGGTGGGGCTGGTCAACCGGCGTGTGCCGGAGCTCGATGCGGAACTGGCGGGTTACCCGATCCTCACCGACTATGCGGCGGCGCTGCGGGCGCTGCAGCCGGCGCTTGTATCGATCAACACCTATTCGGACACACATGCCGACTATGCGGTGATGGCGCTCGAACAGGGGGCGCATGTGTTTGTGGAAAAGCCGCTGGCGACCACCGTCGCCGACGCCGAGCGGGTGGTCGCGGCAGCGCGCGCCAATGGGCGGAAGCTCGTTGTCGGCTATATCCTGCGGCATCATCCGAGCTGGATGCGGTTTATCGCCGAGGCGCGGGCGCTGGGTGGGCCCTATGCCTTCCGGCTCAATCTCAACCAGCAGTCGTCGGGCCTCAGCTGGGAGACGCACAAAAAGCTGATGCAGACGACCTCGCCGATCGTCGACTGTGGCGTGCACTATCTCGACGTAATGTGCCAGATCACTGACGCCAAGGCGGTGGAGGTACGCGGCATGGGCGTGCGTCTCAGCGACGAGATCGCGCCCGACATGTACAATTACGGCCACCTGCAGGTGCTGTTCGCCGACGGCTCGGTGGGCTGGTACGAGTCGGCCTGGGGGCCGATGGTCTCTGAGACCGCGTTCTTCACCAAGGACGTGATGAGCCCGAATGGATCGGTGTCGATCGTGATGGATCCGGGTGCCAAATCGGATTCGCTGGAGACGCACACGCAGGCGGAAAAGATCCGTGTGCATCGCGGCGCGCTTGGGCCGGATGGGCAGTTCGCGAGCCCTGATGAACTGATCCCGATGGCGGGCGAGCCGGGGCACGATGCGCTCTGCGCGCGGGAGCAGGACTTTGTCTATCGCGCCATCGTCGAGGATTTTGACCTCGGGCGGCTGATGGATGACGCGGTGCAGTCGCTGCGGATTTGTCTGGCGGCAGACGAGAGCGTGCGGACGGGGTTGCCGGTGAAGTTGTGAAGCGGGTGTGCCCGGGGTGCCCGGCCTCGTGGTTCGACAGGCTCACCATGAGGC
>JACDQI010000227.1 GCA_015657675.1 Devosia sp. | reverse complement strand
GTTCACCGCCATCGCATAGGCCGAGAGCCAGTCGATGGCCGAGTGCAGCGGCGCGTCATTGGCGCCGGCGCCGGCATTGAGCTTGTCGCGAAAGCCGCTGGCGCGGCGGCGGACATTGAGGCCGCCGGGCAGGATACCATCGGTCCCGAGCCCGCGATCGATGCAGCGGTCCATCACCGACCAGACCCGCTCCATGCCGGCATCCAGTTCGGCCGCCGAGCGCAGCGCCAGCTCGTTGGCGCGCTTCATCTCGGCGATGCTGAGACCCGCGGTCTCGCCCATCGCCAGCATTTCCGCGGCGGTGGAAAAGGGATAAGGCACCGCCACGGGCGGCGGACCGCTGGACTTGTCGGCGGCGAGTTCCGCCTCGGACAGCACGAAGCCGCCACCGACCGAATAGTAGACTTCCGAGAGCAGGTCGGGCGAGCCCTTGAGCAGCCTGAACTGCATCGCATTCGGATGGCCGGGCAGCCGCTTGCCCTTTTCGGCAATGACCGAGGTCACCGGATCGAGCCGCACTCGGTTGCGGCCGACCACAGTTTCCTTGCGCGCCGCGAGTTCTGCCAGCGCCGCATCGGCGGCATCACGGTCGTAGGTCTCGGGTGTGATGCCCAGAGGCCGCAGAGCACGGCGCGGAATGTGCCGTGTCCCTCCCCGGTATAGGCTAGCGAGCCATAGAGCCGACACTCGATCGCGGCGCCCGCCGCCGGGAGCTTTGCCACCTTCTCGCGGAAGCGGCCGGCCGCCAGCATCGGCCCCATGGTGTGGGACGAGGACGGGCCGACACTGACCTTGAAGATGTCGAAGACCGAAAGAAACATGGCCGAGCCTAGCAGGGATGACCTGCTCCCGAAAACCCGGACTTGCTTCCGGTTCCTAAAGGTGCGGCGCCAGCGCCCTTGCCGATCAGGCCGGTGGCGCTAGAGTTCACGCAGGGAGGACTACACCTTGGCGCATTCGCGATTTGTCATCGTCGGCGGTGGCACTGCCGGCTGGATCACGGCCTTCATCCTGCGCGACTGCATTGCGCGCGCCAAACTCGACGCCAGCGTGGCCGTGGTGGAATCGAGCAAGATCCCAACCGTCGGCGTCGGCGAGGCAACGACCGCCGCCTTCCACGTGTTCCTCCGCCACTTTGGCATCGACATCTTCGAGTTCATGCGCAGCTGCGAGGCGACTTACAAGCTGGGCATCCGCCACCAGGACTGGCGTCGCAAGGGCGTCACCTACTATGGGCCGATCGACGACCCGCACCAGGTGATCCAGGCGCCGCCCGGCGCGCCGTCCGATTACCTCAACGTGTATGCCGTCTCGGTCGGCAAGCCGGTGCAGGACATGCACATGTTCGGGCCGCTGCTCGAACGCAAGAAGGCGCCCTGGACCACCAAGGCAGATGGCTCGCTGCTGCCGCTCGGGCCGTTCCTCCCCGCCTATCACTTCGACCAATCCAAGGTGGGCAAGTTCTTGAAGGCCAAGTCGGTCGGCGTCGAGGTCGTCGACAATGTGCTGGCCGGCGTCGAGCGCGACGGCGAAAGCGGCGACGTCACGGCGCTGGTGTTCGAGGATGGTGAAAAGCTCGAAGGCGACTTCTTCATCGACGCTACCGGCTTTCGTAAGCGGCTGATCGTCAAGGAACTCAACGCCCCCTGGGTGAGCTACCAGAACGAGCTGCCGGTCAACCGCGCCCTGCCCTTCTGGCTGCCGGTCGAAGAGGGCCAGGAGATCGCCAACTACACCCTCGCCTGGGCGCAGGAAGCAGGCTGGATGTGGCAGATCCCGACGCAGTCCCGCTACGGCTGCGGCTATGTCTATTCGGACCAGTTCTCCACGCCCGAGCAGGCGCATGCCGAAGTCGAGCGGGTGCTCGGCCGCAAGATCGAGGTGCGCGACGACATCAAGTTCCAGATCGGGCGACTGGAGAATGCGTGGATCGGCAATGTGCTCGCCGTGGGGCTCTCGTCGAGCTTCCTCGAGCCGCTGGAGTCTACTTCGATCCACGGCACCATCGTGCAGATGATGATGTTCGGCGGCAACTTCCTGCGCGACCCCAGGAAGATGACGCAGGCGCTGCGCGACGACTACAACCGCCGCGTCGGCCGGCAGGTCGACGACTTCCGCACGTTCGTCAACACCCACTACGCCACCGAGCGCGACGACACGCCATTCTGGCGCGATGTCCGCGCCAACCGCATGCATCCGGAAACGCAGGAACGCCTCGCCCGCTGGCGCACCGAAATGCCGCGGATGAGCCATTTCCCGCAATATCTCTTCGGCCTGCCGCACCTCGAAACCCAGCTGCACTATCCGGTGCTCGACGGCCTCGGGCTGCTCGATCCGGCGGTCGCCAAGGCCGAGATGGCGCGCGACTCGAAACTGCGCTCCTTCGCCAAGGCGACGCACGATAGCCTCGTGAAGGAGTACAAGCAGGCCGCCACCAAGGCGCTGAGCCATGCCGAGTTTTTGAAGGGCGTGCGCGAGCAGCGCTGGACCTAGGCTCGTCAACGCGGTCGCGCCTGTGGCAGAAGACGTTTGGTACACTGAAACGCCGGAGTTCCGATGAAGGACCTGAACCCTTTTCAGCACCGCCAGGCGATGCGGCTCACTTACGCGGGTATCCTGCCGCCCTGGATCGCGCTGGGATTAGAGCAGGTCGGGTCGTTCTACTGGCTCGACCTCGCCGTCCTGACCTATGGCGTCGTCATCGCCAGCTTCATCTGCGGCATGCACTGGTCGACCTTCATGTACAAGACGGCCCCGCAGTCAGCCCACCTGCTGCTCACCAGCAATGCCGGTGCGCTGGTGGCCTGGATGCTGGTGCTGGTCTCCATATGGTCGATGCCGGTTGGCTTTGTCGGCGTCGTGGGCGTGCTGGCCCTGCTGCTTGCCATCGATCGCCAGTTGCTCGCCGCCGGCGCCATCGAACCCTGGTTCTGGACGCTGCGCCGCAACGCCACGGATCGGGCTGGGCGCGGGTCTGCTGGTCTGGGCGGTCGTCGGCTAGGCGCCTTTAACCGGCCGTAGTGTCACCTCCCCCCTTGCGGGGGAGGGACAG
>JACDQI010000226.1 GCA_015657675.1 Devosia sp. | reverse complement strand
TAAGCTGACCGTACCTCCGTTGTTGGCTTGCCCAGATGTCGATATCGGCACTATTGAAAAATGTGGCCCGCCATCTGTCCCGCGCGGCGGCTGTGATCGTATTGGGAGCAACTCGGATGATCAAACCCGAAGCCCTTCTTGCCTTACCCGTCTTTCGAGGGATCGACCCCAGACTACTGGAGGGGTTGATGCACAGCATCCGACAGCTTGGCGCCCTTCCCGCAGGCAGGATCCTGTTCGATACCGGGACGATTGATGAAGGAATCTTTCTTGCGCTGCCGGAGGGTCGGCAGCGCGTCATGCCGGTATTTGTCAGGATTGAGTTGCTATCGGCAGAAGTGGGACGTCCTGTTCGTTTCGAACGCATCGGGGCTGGCGAATTTTTTGGCGAGACGGAGTGGCTCTTGGCCGGCCTTAGCTCGGACTATGTTCGCAGGTCGGCTGCGGCTCGCCATCGTGAGACTCGCGGGCAGCTTATGACCGCGGGCGAGGTGGTGCTGTTGACGCACGAAGCATTGCTGCCGGTGGTCGAAGGTTCGTCGCTGCTCAGACAACGTCTGGTACGGTTGGGGAGCATGCGATTGCGCAATGCACTCACAACGGAGTCTCGGCGTCGACATCTGGATGGCGACGCGATCCTCGCTGAGTACCTGCTCGATTTGGCAGAAGACCATCGGCGAATTCAAGGCAACTATGCCAGCTTCATGCACAAGGTCTCTCAAGAGGAAATGGCGACCGATCTGGGCATTGGTCGTCGAGCCTTATCGGATCGGTTGCGAGCCTGGACAGATGCGGGACTGGTGCGAACTGCGCCGCTGGAAATCCTCGACATTCGTCGCTTGCGTCAACTCGAGCAGCTCGGCAAGATCCCGGCGCCTCGGCATGTGGCGCGGGCAAGCAAGGAAATTGCTGCGCTATTGGGCGCCGGCGATCTCGCTGCAGCTCGGGCTATGGCGCTCGACCTGATTAAGCATTTCCCGACCAGCCCAGATCTCCTTCACGCCGCGGCATTGGCAAGTGCGCGCGCCGGTCGTGGTGAGGAAGCCGAGATAGCTCTGGCGGCCGGCAGGCTCGATACCTGCGATATTGACGAATTGTTTCGTCGAGTCCGACTTGGTTCGCTGCGCCCCACATCAGTCCCCGCGGAAAAGTCGCCCACAGAGACTGCGCTGTTGGACCTTGTCGAAACCCTGTTGCCTGATGGCGAAGAGGACGAGGAAGGCTTTCGCCCCATCGATGAGCGACCGGCTTGGCACCTCACCAGCGAGATTTTGGCACTACGCGCCCGGTTGGCCAAGGATCAGGCGACGGCCAGCGGTTCGGAGGCGGTAGCGTCGCAATCTGCGCAACTCTACCACGCTGCCGCGGAGGCTGGAGCGGGGACATATGCAAAAGTCAATGCGGCTGTGATGCAAAGAATGGCTGGTGAGACCGAGGCAGCCGATCAGTCGGCCAGGGAGATCGCGGCATCGCTCAAGAATGCGAGCGACTACTGGTCCCTTTCTAGTCGCATGGAAGCCCAACTATTGCTTGGCGATGGCAGCAGCGCCCTAGCGACCGCCAAAGCGGCTATGGCAGCGCCGCGATCCGATGCGATGGTGGCGACAACTCGGCGGCAGCTACGGCTCTTGTCTTCGATCTACCCGGCCTCAACTGAACCGGTGCTGAACATCCTCAAGGTCAAGCGTCCTTTCGTCTTCACGGGCCCCCTGATCCGCAATCAATTCGATGCCCCGCCGGATGAGGTCGAAAAGTCCGTGCGTGAGAAAATCGCCGGCTTGCTCGACGCCGACACCTATTGCGCCGCCTTTGGCGCGCTTGCCCAAGGTACCGACATCCTGTTCGCGGAAGCCGCGCTAGAGCGTGACATGGAGGTGCATACGGTGCTGCCCTGCGGCATCGACGAGTTTATCGACGCGTCGGTAGGCGAGGACTGGCTGCCCCGGTTCAACAAAGTTATTGCTGCGTCCACAAGCGTGACGATAGTCCAGCCGGGCCGGTTGCAGCAACGCAATCTCGATATTGCTATCAAGCATGGATTTCGTTGCGCCGCCGCGCAGGCGCTAGAGCGGGCGGCCGATCTTGAGACCGAGGCGTTGCTGCTCGCGATCAACGCTCTTGGCCCATCCGGCAAGCTGGCTGGTGCATCGGCGGCTACACTGGACTGGGAAAGTCATGGCGGACAAAGCCGCGTGGGTGTATTGCCGTTCACCAAGCGAAAGACCGCCGGACCTGAGCGGCTTGCCCATGGCTACCGCCACGTCTTGTTCTATTTTCCAGAAGATAAGGTCGACCCGAGCGTGGAAGCTGCCTTGCGCCAGGCGGCCCCTGGCCAGGTGGTTGATCGCATGCTCAAAGACCGGCGCCAGGGTCTCGCTGCGGTGATGGACGGTGCCGAAGCTGCCGCTCGTATCGCGGTTGCTGCGTTAGAAGCGGGTGCCAAGGGGCGCTTCGTGTGCTCCTACGGCCCAGTGATGAACCGCTCAGATCAAATTGATACCGAACTCTTGGCTGCGCTGGTTGGGGCGACCGACTTTCCGGGTTTCCCTAGTCGCAGCGTGCTAGCAGCCTTGCCATTTGCACGTGAGGTTCAGTTCTCCCGCAAGGTAGAGCTCAGTGTGTTCTGTCTGGCGCAGCGTAGCGAACGCCCGACAGGCCAAGGTCGAAATCGTGGAGCGCCGGTAAACGGGGTCTACGAAGTCATACTGCGGGTTCCGAGAAAAGGCGTTCGATTGCCTATGGCTTAGCCTCGCATTGGGCGAAATGGCAGTGCCCGATCGATTAGCCTGAGCCCGGGGCTGCACCTTTCGAGATGTCGGTCCTTCGGGCAGGGCGGGCGCCAAGCGTCAGTTGCGATACTGGCTGCGGCTGCTGCCGCCATCACACAATGGCCGGCAACCCTGGTCTCTTGGTCTTCGACCAGAGGAAAGGGTTTTGGGCGGTGTAGCGCGCATTCCCCTACTCCTGCCCACCGTCGCCGGCTACATGCTGCACGTCAGTTGAGACGGAATCTCGTCAAAGGGTGTCCGCTTCACCTCAATAAACTCATATGCCAGATCCATGATGTACCAATTGTCTTTCTGGGGGCGGGAGTCCTTAGGATTATCCATGTAGCGTGTATACAAGCGGTGATCACCAGTTCCGGGTTCAACAACACCCCCATGAAATGTGATTTCGACGCCGTCGGGATCTATATCCTTCTCTATCTTTGCCGTTATATACTTGGCATTTGAGATAAGTTCATCTAAAGGCAGATTAGGAGCGCTTACGTATAAGTGCACCCAGTCCAAAAAGACTATATTATTGAAGTCATCGTAAACAGAATCCCTGTAGGTTTCCACAATATAAACTTCGCATGCGTAGGTATTGCCTAAAAAAATAACAGGCATTGAGGCCAAACAGCATAGCGAGAGGCGAAATTTCTTTAGCGTCTGCACGTGGGGTGATCCTTGTTAACTTCGGCTGAGCCATCGTATTCGGTCACCCGATATTCTGAAAGTATCTCTGTTCGTTGCCCAGAAGGCTTTACAACGCCACTGCCACTGCGATCTATCGAAGGGCGATGGCATTGGCCGGGCTCCACATCTGGGCTGCGGCAGCGATGCCGGCAAGGATGGCAGGATGGTCTGGGGGATCGGCCAACAGGGTGCTGGTGGGCTTCGTGCCGGTCGCAAGCTGGTGCAATCTCCGCGACAGTCCGCGATCCCAGTATTTGCGCATCTCGACCAGCTTGGCGCGCGCCTCGCTGCTCATGGGCCGTTCAAGCGACTCCTCGACGAGGTCCAGCATAGACGCCCGATGCATCGCAGTGGCGTCGGCAGCCATGAGAGGGTCGTGGCCGGGGTCGTCGTGGTCGAGTTCAGGAGTCCGTTGGAGTCGGGTCGTCATTGTCAGTTCCTTTCGTGGTGGAGTTCTTGCCGGCCGCTGCGATGCGCTTGGCGGCATCGCGGGCGACGTCGGCGACGACGGTGTCACCGTCCTCGACTAGGGCGTCGAGGATCGATCGGCACTCGTCGGCGACCAGTGCGATCTCTTCGCGCGACAGGTGGTGCAGCATGGTCGGCAACCTGCTGGGCAGGGACATGAATCGCGACTTGGCCGCCGTGATGATCATCCCCCAAGCCTCGACGACCGCCTCGACGTCGAGCAGTTGGCCTTGGACTACTCGGAGTTCGGTCTCGGCGATCTGCGCCTGCACCGCCGCCTTGCGGGTCTGCTCGATAGCCAAGAGGCGCTTCTGCCTGTTCAACGCGGCTGACTCGGCAGCCGGCGACAGGGTTTCCCCGTCCGACTCGGCAGTCCAACCGGCGGCCAAACCCCGGAAATGAGCCAGCACCGCGACGACCGATTCCTGTAGGGGGAACAGGCCCTTAGCGCCGGCGGGACTGATAATTTTTTGGCCGACGTATTCCCTTACGGTTCTCGTCGAGACACCCAACCACCGGGCAAGCTCGGCCTGGGTTACCATACCAGTTGAAGACATGCAGCTAACCTGTTGTTTTCATTGATAGGGGAACCCGGCCTAGCAAAAATGTGAGTCATACTTGCGCTTGGGCGAGTCGTTCGCCCCGCCCAGAGGGGGGGTACTCCGCGGAGGACCCGAGAGCCCAAATTATTCAAGAGGTTAGCGGTGCCGGGGCCGGCGGTTCACCGTCGACAAGATTGTTCCCGTCGCGGCGCCAGTCGGAATAAGAATCCGCTGTGCCTCGCGCCCGCCGCAGGATCGCTGCATGACCCCAGTCTATTGCCGGCAGGGGTGCGGTCTCGGTCGGATTCATGAATCCACGCGCGAGCAACCAGTCACGCTGAATCATGAGCAGCAAGATGGCCTTATCGACGCCAGCAAAGTCGGCAGCCTGCTCGATTTGCTCGTCCAGAGTCAGAAGCGGCGCCGGTTCGTCGTCGTCGTGTGTTGCCGGGAGGGTCGCGGCGTATCGGCAGTCCTCGCAATGACAGACGCTCATGCCCGTGCCCGCCCCATACCCCGAGCCTGTGCGAAGGCGCGTGCAGTAGCGACCGCCTCATTGAGGCGTGCATTGTAGGCGTCCACACCACCACCAGCAGCAGGGGCAGCAGGGGCATGGGCGCGGCCAGTACCAGCACCAGCAGGCGTATGACCGACAGCACCACCACTGGCCGCCGCGAGCAGTTCCAGTGCGTCGGAATAGGCCACGCTACGCGCGACCATCGCCGCGCCCATAGGACCGAGGCCGAGTGCGTTCGCCCGAGCCATGATGGCGGCAGCGTCAGCCGCGCTCAGAGCCGCCTTGGCCGCGCTTGCAGCCGGCGCCGAGACCGACACCGCCACTGGCGAGGGGGTATAGGTGTAGGCCGGCGCCGTCGCCTCTACGGCCAACGCTGCCCGGCCGTTGATCGCCGCCGAGCGGGAGAGCAGCTTGTCGGCCTTGAGGTTGTCCCAAGCGGCCAGCAGGGAGGCGCGGTTGGCCTGTCGAAAGTTCGTCGTCATATGGGTCTCCGTGTGATGGTTGGGCGCGTTCCTGGCCCGTGGACTTTGACGGTTTCGATGTACGGCAGACCATCGACGAGCACCTGCAAGGCGCCCGCCTCGATCAGCCGCTGGTAGTCGTTCAGGAGCTTTTCGCTGGCCGGCAGCGGCAGATTAGCGCCGGCCGCGTACTCGGCGCCGGCACCCAGCTTGATCGACCGCAGAGCCCGGTAGGCGACCTGCGCCGCCTTGGGCTTGGGGTGGGACTTGCCACGGTTCACAGCGTCGAGCCCTCGCCGAGCAGGTGAAGGACTCGGTCCTTGTCGTCTTGGCTGGCAATCCAGATGTCTCGCACGAACTCCGAGTCCGACATTGAGCCCGGCTCGATGCGCTGATTGATCACCTGCCGCACGACGTGAGGTGCGGACGGCGCCGTCGCGCCCGTCGCCCAGGAGTAAGCCTCTCTGGCATGTCCAAGCGCAGCGAGGGCCGCGTCGTCGTCGAGGAACTCTTCCGAGGTCTTGGACTCGGCGACGAGAGTCCGACCAGCCGCCGCCATGTGGGCGACAACGAACTCGGGGGCGGTCGCAAGCTCGATATGGAAGCCGGCAGCGGTGATGTCGGCCTGCACGGCCCGCAGGGCTTCTACAGCGGCGGTGTAACGCTCGCCGAGGACACCTTGCAGCGCCTTGCCGTTCACGGCCTTGGCGGCCAGTTCCTGCTTGATCTTGGCGATACGACGACCGCGCGCGTCGGCGATGCGTTCGGCTTCCTCGCGAGCGGCGGCGTTGTCGAGCAGCGCCGACAGGTTCGCGGCGACGATTTCGGCCGATTGCTTCTCGTGGAGGATTGCGCCGACCGTCTGGATGTCGATCACGCCGACGAGGCGCCGGGCAGCGTCGGCGACCGCGCTGGTGGCTTCGTTCAGCTTGGCGCGTAGATCAGCGGCGTTCACGATGCGCGCTCCATCGCCGGGCGGTGGCTATCGATGAACTCGGCGACCGAGGACTCGGGGAAGCGCAGGACGCGGCCATTGATCTTGATCACGCCCAACTCACCCTGCCGGCGCAGCACGGTAGCGGGGTGGACGCCGAGACGGGCGGCAACGTCTCGAGTTTTCAGCAAATGTTCAGGCATTCGATGCCAGTCCTTATCCAAGGTTTGAAGGGGTCGAGGCGAGCTTGGCCCGTAGCCGGTAGGAGCCAAAGCAAACGTCCAGTGCTCGCCTCTGTTTTCAGATATGGGTAATCATGGGTACATTAGTCAACACCCCCACCGGACTCGCGAGTCGCGGTCGTCGTGGCCAATACGATTTCGTATCAACTGTGAGCGGTTCGATGAATACTCGGCCTAGGTCGGGATATACGGCCGAGTGGAGACCATCCGAGCCCATGACGGACCAAGACGGGGCGCTGCTATCTCAGTTACCTACCCCAGCCGCCGCTCGCGCATGCGGGCCGCCTCGACCTGTACGGCCGCGCCAATGGCATCGAGCGCGCGATCTCTTGCCTAGCCATGCCAGCGCGCGAGTGTAGGATCGGCCAAGGTCTCGACGATGTCGTCGGGCGTGGCGATGCGCGGGGCAGGGGGGTGACCGAGTTCAGCGGCAAGCTTGGCCGGCAGGCGGAGGTCGGCGTTCTCGGCGGCGATGGCGTCGGCGGTCAGTTGGGCGATCATCTCGGGCTCCCGTATCGTTGAGGAGCTTCCAAGTATCACCACGCCCGAGGGCCTGTCGCGCTAGATGAATCTACCGGCAAAGGTGGGGCGGGGAACGGGGGCAAACAGGGTGCAGGCCGTTGCAACTTGTCTCCCGAAGCTCCGATTTTATGTGTGACAGGATGGTAAGCAAAAAACTTGTTGCCAAAATAATGCATACAAATCAACTACATATCGAGAACGTGTGGTGGAAGTCCCCTCCACCACTTCTCGCGTCCAGCATCAGACCTGTGCGCTCGCCGCCGCAATCGCGTCAGAGCGCGCCGCACCCCCTTGCGAATGCGTGCGCCTTGCCCTTAAAAGCGCAATCACCGGCGCGGGTGTAGCTCAATGGTAGAGCAGCAGCCTTCCAAGCTGAATACGAGGGTTCGATTCCCTTCACCCGCT
>JACDQI010000225.1 GCA_015657675.1 Devosia sp. | reverse complement strand
GGGGGGACCAGCCGAGGGCTGGTGGGTGGGGGTCGAGAGCCACCGGACATCCAACAACCCCACATCAGCAGAATTCCACGACCAGCGCCGACAACTATGACGTTCAACACCGATGCAACTCACGCGCAATCGCTGTTGGTTTCACGTCAGACACCGTTCATCCAAACGCCCAACTCATTCAGACGCTTGTCAGAAATCTCGCCAACTTATCCCCGTCCCCTGCAGAGCGCGTAGATTGACCCCATCGCCGCCCCACAAGCGAGGTTGCAAACGAGCAATTGGGGCGGTGAGGCTGGGTGGAGAACGTGTCGACGCGCTCCAGGCCAAGCCGGGAAGGTTCGACGGACCCAGGTAATCCGTCGCCTTAATTTGCTGCCGCGGGCTGGCAACTGTTGTGCTGGCTCAAACGGGTCCGACTGGAGAAGCGCGAAGAGCGTGGTCTGGTCAAGACAGGGACTCCGCGGCGGTGGGGCATTCCGCAAACGCCCCGAACCTCCCGGTGAACGTCCAAAACCCCGGTCACGACGGCGGAGCCGAGCTCCAGCCGGGAGTGCGTATCGCTCCCGGTATCGAACCAACGATGGGCTCTGCTCCGCCGTTGTTCGCTCTTTGAAATCCCGGAGGGCGAAAGCCTGACCGGTTCTTTGGCTTGTGTTCGCCCACCCACCAGCTGTCACCCCAGCGAAAGCTGGGGTCCACCTGTCCACCAGCGCGGACCGAGAAATGGATCCCAGCTTTCGCTGGGATGACATCAGGTGTCAGGGATGCTCAGTGCTACCTTTTGGCGCCAATCCCTCCCCCCTCAAAAGCATACCCATCATCGCAACGTTGCCTCGCCAACTGGTGACTTTACGAGGCGTGCGAACCTGCCTATAGACCTTTGTCTTATCCGGCCTGGAGTGGACGCTGTGGCGGGGATGAAGAGCCCATACGATTCTGAAATTGAACAGGTTATTGCCAACCGTCGGCTCGCCGAGCGGGTGGAAGCGTGCGCCTTGCTGGCCTTTGCGCCCGAAGAGCTGGCTGCCATGCCGGCGGAGCAGCGGAGCGTGCTCGACATGCTGATCAAGCGCTATCTCAACCGCGCCGGCGACACGCCGGAGGTCGGCGACTGCCTGCGGCTGCGTCAGCAGTTCGAGCAGTTCTGCGATCGCCAGACCGGCGGCTCGGACAGTTTCAGGCTCGCCGCGCAGCTGCGCTAGGCAAACAGCAGCCAGCCGAGGCCAAGGGCCAAAACGGCGCCGGCTAGGATCACTAGCGGACTATCGAGCCGGGCGCCGCGCGGCTTTTCGGGCGGCAGCGGAGCGCCACGCTCGAGCCAGGGTTTTTGTGGCTTGCCCCATTTGAGGCGGCGGAAGCGGTAGATGTTGTCGGGCACGGCAGAACTCGAACGCAGTACAGATCGTGCCGGAGAGATAGGGACGCCCGGCGCCAATTCCAGAGCGGCTATTCGAGCAGCTTGCGCACTTCGGCGTCACCGCGGGCATAGCGGCCGGTGGATTCGGTGGGGTTGTTGATGGCGCCCAGGATGAACCAGGCGGCGATCAGCACGACGCCGATCACGGCCATCTGGCCCAAAGGCAGCCTTCGCATGGTGCCGACGACCTTGACGGGCAGCAGCAGCAGCCGGATCACTGGCAGGGCGAGGATCGCCAGAAGCACAATCCATTCCATCGCGCCTTCCTCCTCGGGATCGCTGCGACCAGACCCATGCTAGTCCCGCATGGTAAATAAATTGCGTGCGGGCGCGCCGCGCACTAAGACCGACCGCCTTGAACTGGAGTATCCCATGAACCGCCTGCTGCCCGTCGCCTTTGCTGCCGCCCTGCTGTTTGCCATGCCGGCTGGCGCACAGGATCTCAGCGCCCTCACCCAGGCCGAAGCGCAGGTGACGGCCGCCTGGGACGCCATGCCGCTGACCTTCCGCAAGGCGCTCTTCGCCTCCAGGATCGATGCCTTCGGCGTCTATGAGGAAAAGCAGGGCAGCGTGTTCTCGGCCGACGAGCCGCTGGTCGTCTATGCCGAGCCGGTGGGCTACGGCTATACGGCCAATGCCGACGGCACCTATGATTTCGGCTTCAATTTCGATCTGGTGGTCAAGAACGATGCCGGCGAGATCATGAGCGGCAAGGACGGCTTTGCCTCCACCGTGCTCACCAGCAAGGTGCAGAACCGCGAGTTCCTCGTCACCCTCACCCTGACGCTGAGCGGGGCGAGCCCGGGGAACTATGTGGTCGAGTATCTGGCGCATGATGTCGCCTCGGACGAGACGGCGACCATCAGCCTGCCGTTCACCATCGCCGACTAAAGCAGGGACGGGCGGGGCTGGCGGGGATTACGGAATCTGCCTATATCGCCGCCATGAGCTCCCACCCCGCCTTTCGCCCTGCGCCCTTCGAAGCCATCATCTTCGACATGGATGGCACGCTACTCGACACCGAGATGGTGTTCCGCGACGTCGTCTACGATGTAAGCGCCACGCTCGGGTTCGAGATGCGCGAAGAGGTGCATCTGGGCATGGTGGGCGCCAGCCACGAAGCCAGCAATGCGCTGCTGGTTGAGGCCTACGGGCTCACCTTCCCCTACGCCATCTTTGACGAGAACTGCCGCAAGGCGATGAAGCAGCGCATGGCCGAGGCTGTGCCGATCAAGGCCGGGGTGCGCGAGATCCTTAACGAGCTCAAGGCGCGCGGTATTCCGGCGGCCGTTGCCACGTCGTCGCGCTCGCCGCATGCCATCGGCCATCTGGGGGCCGCCGGCCTGCTCGATGCGTTCGAGACGATCGTCACGCGCGACGACGTCACCCACCCCAAGCCGCACCCCGAGCCCTACCTCACCGCCGCCGGCCGGCTGGGCAAGGCCCCCGCCGCCTGCATCGCGGTCGAAGACTCCCACGCCGGCGTCCGCGCCGCCCACGCCGCCGGCATGCAGACCATCATGGTGCCTGATCTGGTGCGGCCGTCCGACGAGATTCGCAGGCTTTGCGCTGCCGTGCTCGACAGCCTGCACGACCTCCGGCACGCCGCCTTCCGGCACTAGCGCCCCCCGCCCTCCCCCGCGTCGGCTGTGGTGCCGTCGCAACGATTCGCATTTGAATTAACTTGTACGCCGCGCTCCTGAGGCAACCGGGAACGCGGCGTATTGTTATTTTTCAATGCCTTACCTGGCCATTCTGCACAATTAACCTCAAATTAAGATGCTAATGTTCATGGTTAAGTAACTGTAAATTTCGGGTTCCATCGGCCGAAGAGTCCGGTTAGGGTGCCGGCGGATCGGACTTGGATGGACGATCTTGTCGATGCGGCCATGAGGGCGGCGTCGGGGGAAGGGTGGCAGATTGACGGCAACGCCGTTGACCAGATTTGCGCGTGTGCTCAAGCACATCGTCGTTTCGAGCGCTGCAGCACTGCTGCTGGTGGGCGCTGTATCGACGGCTTCTGCCGAAGACGCGATGGTCGATGACGCGACGCTGTTCCCTGCCCCGATGACCCAGGCGGTTGCCGCCAAGCGGCAGCAGTTCTTCGAGACCACCCAGCCCAAGCTGACCCCGCAACTGCTTGCCGCCTATGTCGAGCGGCAGCAGGAAATCAAGAATTTCAACGCTTTCGATGTGACGCCGACCGGTACGGAACTCACCGAGGCCGTGCTCTCGAGCTATATCTCCAAGCGCCGCAACGACGCGCTCGACGCCATCGAAAGCGTCGATACGACCTCAGGTCCGGCGCTGACGCAGGCCGTGCTGGTGGCTTACGCTGAATCCAAGTACGTGCCGACGCCCAAGAAGGTGAAGCTGGCCGACAGCGAGCGCCTCTGCCTTGCCCAGGCGATCTATCACGAAGCGCGTGGCGAGTCGCTCGATGGTCAGATGGCCGTCGCCAACGTCATCATCAACCGCGCGTTCTCCAAGAAATACCCCTCGACCATCTGCGGCGTGGTGTTCCAGAACGCCGACAAGGGCAAGTACAAGTGCCAGTTCACCTTCGCCTGTGACGGGCGCAGCGATGAAGGCAAAGAGCGCGCGGCTTGGAATCGCTCGATGAAGCTCGCCGAAGAGGCGTTTGCCGAGTTCCAGCGCGGCGAGCGGCCCGATGTGCTGCCGGGCGGCGTGCTCTACTCACCACACCACCGCGGTGCACCGAAATGGTCGCACACTTTCCGGCGCGTGGCGGCCATCGGCTCGCACGTCTTCTACTCGCAGAACTGATCTGCGTCGGGCGCCTCAGGCGCCTTTTTCATATCCCGGCAAAGACTTGAGCTGTTTGTCTCCGCTGCGTTTGGCAGGCGGACACTGTCGTCGACCATGGGATCACGGACCCCATGGTCTAACGGTGGTGCATGGCACCTCGGTTGGTTGTTTGAACGATGCAGAGCCGGCGGATCGGGTCTCAGCCCCGCCCGCCGGTGGCGCTACTCGGCCGCCTGGATCGCCGGCGGGTCGAACTTTTTGAAGTTCGTGGCAAAGCGGGCCTGCAGCGCAGCAGCCGCCGCGTCGTACGCCTGCGGATCGGCCCAGCACTGGCGTGGGTCGAGGAGTCGGGAAGCGATGCCCTCAACCGCCAGCGGCACGTCAAGCCCGAACACCGGGTCGCGGCGCATCTGGGTGCTTTCGAGCTCGCCCGAGAGGGCCGCTGCCAGCAGTCGGCGGGTGGAGGCGATGTCGATGCGCTGGCCTGTGCCATAGGCGCCGCCAGTCCAGCCGGTGTTGAGCAGATAGGTGTGGGCACCGCTCTGGCGCAGGCGTTCGGCCAGCAGTTCGCCATAAACGCGCGGATGGAGCGGCATGAACGGCGCGCCAAAGCAGGCCGAGAAGGTTGCCGTTGGCTCGGTCACGCCCCGCTCGGTGCCGGCAACCTTGGCGGTGTAGCCCGATAGGAAGTGGTAGACGGCCTGCTCGGGCGTCAGCCGCGAGATCGGCGGCAGCACGCCAAAGGCATCTGCCGTCAGGAACACCACGGTCTGCGGCGTGCTGCCGACGCCACCCGGCGCAACGGCGGGCAGGGTTTCGAGCGGATAGGCAGCACGGGTGTTTTCGGTCAGCGAAATATCGTCGTAGAGCGGCCGGCGATCCGGGCCGAGTTTAAGGTTTTCCAGCACCGTGCCGAAGCTGCGCGTCGCCGCATAGATTTCGGGCTCAGACTGGGCGCTGAGCTTGACCGTCTTGGCGTAGCAACCGCCCTCAAGATTGAAGACCCCATCGGTCGACCAGCCGTGCTCGTCGTCACCGATCAGCGGGCGCTCCGGATCGTTTGAGAGCGTTGTCTTGCCGGTACCCGAAAGCCCGAAAAACAGCGCCACATCGCCCTTCCGGCCAATATTGGCCGAGCAATGCATGGGCAGCACACCTGCTGCCGGCGCATGGAAGTTGAACAGCGAGAACACCGCTTTCTTGATCTCGCCGGCATAGGCCGTGCCGCCGATCAGCACCAGCTTGCGGCTCATGTCGAGCGCAATGACGGTGTCGGAGCGGGTGCCGTGACGGGCCGGATCGGCCTTGAAGCTGGGCAGATGAATGATCGTGACATCAGCTCTGCCTGACGTCGGTTTCTCTGGCCGGATCAGCAGGTTGCGGATGAACAGCGCATGCCAGGCGGTCTCGGTGAAGACCGTCACCCGCATCTGATGGCGCGGATCGGCGCCGGCGAGGAGATGCTGGCGGTGCAGAGAACGGCCGGCGGTGGCGTTGAGCATGTCCTCGCAGAGCAAGGCAAAATGCTCTGGCCGCATCGCCGCCGAGTTGTCCCACCAGACCGTGTCGGCGGTCGCCGCATCAGCAACGATGAACTTGTCCTTGACCGAGCGACCAGTGAAGACGCCGGTGGTCACTGCCAGGGCACCATCGGCCGTCAGTTCGCCTTCGCCCTTGGCCAGCGCCTCGGTCATCAGGTCCGGCACACTGGCATCCCAGGTCACCGAAGCGGCCATTTCGGCAATGCGCAGATTGAGTTCGTCGTGGTCCATCTTGGTCATTTCGGCCTCACTCCCGGCACTTCTGGATGCGAGTGGTACGGGCACGAAGGGCCTGCAGAACATCCCGAAATCGGTCTTACGACGATAGTCTCTGCGACTTAGGGTGAGTTTGCGGACCGCTTTAACTGGTAACCGGAGGGAACCCGCCTTATTTAAGTGCAATTGTGGCAGTCAACCTCTGCCACAATCCGGCATGCGTCGCCGGACAGATTAGGAAAGGGAACTCGATGCCCAA
Organism: Devosia sp.; assembly: GCA_015657675.1. Lineage (GTDB taxonomy): Bacteria > Pseudomonadota > Alphaproteobacteria > Rhizobiales > Devosiaceae > Devosia_A. Next base: position 208 of record JACDQI010000225.1, on the reverse strand, counting down.
GATCGCCCTCGTGGACGATGATCGCAATATTCTGACCTCGGTGTCGCTGACACTGGAGGCGGAGGGCTACAACGTCTCCACCTACACGGACGGCGCTTCCGGGCTCGAAGGCCTGACCAACGACCGACCCGACCTCGCCATCCTCGATATCAAGATGCCGCGCATGGACGGCATGGAACTGCTGCGCCGGCTCCGGCAGAAATCCGAT
>JACDQI010000224.1 GCA_015657675.1 Devosia sp. | reverse complement strand
AGCGACTTCGACATCTTCTGGCCTTCGACCTGCAGGAAGCCGTTGTGCATCCAGACATTGGCCATGGCATGGGTGCCGTGAGCGCAGCGCGACTGGGCGATCTCGTTCTCGTGGTGCGGGAAGATCAGGTCGAGGCCGCCGGCGTGGATGTCGAACACCTGGCCGAGATAGCGCTCGGACATGGCCGAGCACTCGATATGCCAGCCAGGTCGCCCCCTGCCCCATGGGCTGTCCCAGCCGGGTTCATCGGCGGATGACTGCTTCCAGAGCACGAAATCGGCCGGGTTCTTCTTGTGGGCGTCCACCGCAATGCGGGCGCCGGCAAGATTGTCGTCGAGATTGCGGCCAGAGAGCTTGCCGTAATCGGGCATCGAGCCGACGTCGAACAGCACTTCGCCGGCGGCTGCATAGGCGTGCTGACGCTGCAGCAGGGCGCCGATCAGCGTCTGCATTTCGGCGATGTTTTCAGTGGCCCGAGGCTGGATGGTCGGCTCGAGGCAGCCGAGCGCCGTCACGTCGGAAAAATACTGGCGTGCCGTCTTCTCGGTGACTTCGCGGATCGCCTCATTGAGCGGCAGGCCGGGAAAGTCGCGGACGGCGCGGGCGTTGATCTTGTCGTCTACGTCGGTGATGTTGCGCACATAGGTGACGTGCTCGGCGCCATAGACATGGCGCAGCAGGCGGAACAGCACGTCGAAGACGATGGCCGGGCGCGCGTTGCCGATGTGGGCAAAGTCATAGACCGTCGGTCCGCAGACATAGAGTCGGACATTGTTGGCATCGATGGGCGTGAACACCGACTTTTCGCGCGTCAGCGTGTTGTAGAGCCGCAATGTGACGTCCATAGACATTTCCCCAAGCCAGACAAACTTGCGCTGGCAGCGGGCTCTTCGGGTCTAGATATGGAGATGAAGAAAACCGCGCCGCCTAACCGAGTTAGCGGATAATAATGCAACCAATAATGCAGTTCGCGCGGTGCGCCGTGGTTTTCATGGCCGGCAATCTGATCGCAAAGCCCCCTAAAATCAAGGCCAATCCATCAAGGACAACGAGCGCTGGTTAAGGGCGTTCATAGATCACGCAAAAGAAAAGGGCGGCCCGAAGGCCGCCCCCAAAGCCACAACTGAGGTCACCTAGCTGCGGTATTTCTGGTGGCACTCGCCGCACGAGCCGCCGATGGCCTTCAGCGCTGCCCCGTAAGCATCCGCATCGCCGGCTTCGGCGGCGGCTTTCATCGCCTTGGCGGCTTCAAGGTCCTTGGCGAAAATGCCGTCGAAATCGGCCTTGTTCTCCCAGATGACCGGCAGAGCCTTGGAGTCGCCGACGATCGACCCTTCGGGGAACAGCGCCGGGAAGTTGGTGAAATTCTTGATCAGGATGTCGGCGGCTGCACTGGCTTCAGCGCCCGTCAGGGCACCGGCTGCCTTGAGCGTGCCGCCGTTCTCCTTCATCGCCGCCTTGCGGGCAGCGACAACCTGATCAGCAGACATGGTGGCAAGTGGCGGGGTCGACGCCATATCCTGGGCAATCGCTCCCACAGCGAACGTCGCGAGCATCGCGCCGGCCGCAATCAAAGTAGACACTTTCAGAAGAGACATTGGGTAGCTCCAGTGGACGCTTTTTCTCGGGCTCGCAGATTTCCAAGCAATTGTACTGACTTGACCTCCATCCGCGACACAAAGCCTAGCGACGATTGGCCGCGTTCGCACCTATTATATCGGTCGTACTGCTCACAGCTCAGTGATCGAAAAGTGTGCCAGTGCGTTCAAAGCAGCTTCGGCCGCCTTAAACCGGCCGGCGAATGTGCTAGAAGTGGTTGGGATGGTCGGCGCGCTCGGGTGCGATTTGACCGAAGGGAGTGCCAGGCCAAGATGCTGAGACGATCCACGACAGCGCTACGCCTCTTCGTCATGGTCATGGCAGGGCTGGCCGTCGTCATGCTGGACGCCTCCACGGCCTTTGGGCAATCCTCTAGCTGCGCGCAACTGGGCGCCACGCTGCAGACGCTGGAGCGGAACCGCGCCTACCAGGCCGCCCAAGACGGCGCCGGCTCGGCGCGCAGCCTGCAGCGCCAGGTGCAGCGCAACGAAAGCGCCTATATCCGCGGCGGCTGTAATGACGATGCCAAGGCCGGCCGACAGCTCAGCCGAGAATGCAAGGCTTTGGCGCGCGAGATCACCTCGGGCCGCGAGGAAGTCGCCAACCTCTCCCGCACGCTGGAGACGGGCAACGCCATCGCCCAGCAGCGCGAAGCGATCCTGCAGGAGATGGCGCGGTTCAACTGTGGTGGCGGCTCGCAGGCGCGCGTCGTCGACGAGAACGGCAATGTCATTGCCGGCGGTCGGCAGCGGGGGAACCTCTTTGATCAATTGTTCGATGCGCTGGGCGACTCGTTTGACGGCGGAGGTGGTCTGCGCGGCGGTGAGTTCGACGGCTATGGCAGCTACCACACGGTCCGCACGCTCTGCGTCCGCAAGTCCGATGGGTTCTACTGGCCGATCAGCTATTCGACGCTGACCGACTATATCCAGAACGACCTCGACGCCTGCCGCTCGCAGTGCCCGACGCTGGATGTCGACCTCTATTACTACGACAATCCCGGGCAGGAGGTCGAACAGATGGTCAATATCTATGGGGAGGCCTACACGGCGCTGCCCAATGCGTTCCGCTTCCGCACCGAAATCGACAAGACTGCGACCTGCAAGCAGGCAAGCGAGTTCGGCTCGGTGACGCTGGTAGCGGCGGCAGACGGATCGGCGCGCGCAATAGTCAACTATAACGGGGTCGAATTCCCACTGCCGGTGCGCGATCCGCGCGGCGTGCAGCAGCAGATCACCACCGTGGCGCTCGACACCACCGCCTATGTGCAGGTGCCGCTACCGCGCCGCCGACCGGCGGCGCCGGGCGAGGCACCCAAGCCGGTGCCGGTCAAGGCGGCAACGACGGCCGAACCTTCCCGGATCGTGCAGTTCGGCGACAAGCGCGTCAGGGTAGTCGGGCCAGACACTCCGTACGCCCCAACAGCGGCAACAGGGACTTAAGCTCGGGTCCCTGCTCGCGTCCGGTGAGTGCCAGACGCAGGGGGTGAAACAGCGCCTTGCCCTTGCGTCCGGTCTTTTCCTTGAGGCCGGTGGTCCACAGGGCCCAGGTTCCGGCGTCCCAGGGTTCGAGCGGCAGCATATCGCGCGCGACGGCGAGAAAATCGCGATCCTCGTCGGCGACAATCGGTTCAACCGGACCATTGACGAGTGCGGCCAGGTCTTTGATATCGTTGAATTTCGTCAGATTCTCGCGCAGCGCCAGCCAAAGTGGTTCGCTGGCAAGACCCAGCGGCGCAAGGCGCGGTGCCGCCTCCTCGTACTGCATCGCGTGGAGAATGCGGGCGTTGAGCGTATCGAGCTCAGCCGGATCGAAACGGGCCGGGCCATGCGAGATCATCGACAGATCAAGCGCCTGGCCTGCAGCCAGGAGGTCGGGGAATGGCTCGACCGGCAGGCTGGTGCCGGTGAGCACAGCCATCAGCGCCACCGCCAGCGGTTCGTAACCCGCCTCGCGCAGGTCCGAGAGCGAGAGCGAACCGAGGCGCTTGGAAAATCCTTCGCCGTCAGCGCCGGTCAGCAGGTTGTGGTGGGCAAACAGCGGGACAGGGCCACCCAGGGCCTCGAAAATCTCAATCTGCGTGCCGGTATTGGAGACGTGATCCTCGCCGCGGATGACGTGAGTGATGCCCAGGTCGATGTCGTCGACCACCGAGGGCAGCGTATAGAGATAGGTGCCGTCGGCGCGGACCAGCACCGGATCCGACATGGAGGTGGTGTTGACCGTCTGCGGTCCCTTGATCATGTCGTCGAAATGCACCGGCTTGCCATCGAGGCGGAAGCGCCAGTGCGGCTTTCGACCCTCGGCCTCGAAGGCGGCTTTCTGCGCCTCGGTCAGCGCCAGGGCGGACCGGTCGTAGATCGGCGGCTTGCCGAGGGCGCGGGCACGGGCGCGCTTGCGGTCGAGTTCGTCCTCGGTCTCGTAGGCGGGATAGAGCCGGCCGGCGGCGATCAGCCGGTCGCGCGCCGCATCGTAGAGAGCGGTACGGTCTGACTGGCGGACTTTGGCATCCGGCACAATGCCCAGCCAGGCGAGGTCGGCCAGGATCCCCAGCGCCGCCTCCTCAGTGGAGCGGGCCACATCGGTATCGTCCAGCCGCAGGATGTAGCGGCCGGAGCGGGCCTTGGCGAAGAGCCAGTTGAGCAGCATCGGCCGGGCATTGCCCAGATGCAGCCGGCCGGTGGGCGACGGCGCGTAGCGGACGACGGTGTCGGTCACAGGCCGGACTCGTCGCGGTAGCCGTTGGTGATGGGGTATTTGCGACCCAGGCCAAAGGCCTTGCGCGAGATCTTCACCCCCGGCGCCGACTGCCGGCGCTTGTACTCGGCGATGTAGAGGAGCTTTTCGATGCGCTTGACCAGCGCCCGGTCGAACCGCCCTGCCCCGCGCTCGACCACTTCGGCCACCGAGAGCTCGTGCTCGACCAGCCCTTCAAGGACTTCATCGAGGATCGGGTAAGGCGGCAGCGAATCCTGGTCGGTCTGGTTGGGGCGGAGTTCGGCGCTCGGCGCCTTGTCGATGATGGCCTGCGGAATGACCATGCCGCCCGGACCATGGCAATCGCCCGGCAGATTGGCATTGCGCCATGCGGCAAGCTCGTAGACCCGCATCTTGAGCAGGTCCTTGATCGGGTTGAAGCCGCCGTTCATGTCGCCATAGATGGTGGCGTAGCCGACGGCCATCTCGGACTTGTTGCCGGTGGTAAGCAGCAGCGAGCCGAGTTTGTTGGAGACAGCCATCAGGTAGACGCCGCGCATGCGCGACTGGATATTTTCCTCGGTCAGGTCCATCGGCCGGTTACCGAAGACCGGCTGGAGCTCTTCGAGCGCCTTGTCGACCGGGCCGCCGATCGGCACTACGTCGTAGCGTACCCCTAGATAGTCGGCGCAGCCCTTGGCGTCGACGAGGCTCTCCTCAGAGGTATAGCGGTAGGGCAGCATGATGCAGTGCACATGCTCGGCGCCCAGTGCATCGACCGCCATGGCGGCGACAACGGCGCTGTCGATGCCGCCCGAAAGCCCCAGCACGACGTTCTTGAAGCCGTTCTTGCGGCAGTAGTCGCGCAGCCCCAGAACGCAGGCGCGCCAGGGCGTCTCGTTGACCGATGTGAGGTCGGCAACATGCGGATCGGCGCAACGCCAGCCGTCTTCGGTGCGCGTCCAGTTGGAGACGATCAGCTCGCTCTCCCAGCTCTTAGCCTGGATCACCAGCCGGCCGCCCGGTTCGACGGCGAAGCTGGCGCCGTCATAGACCAGCTCGTCCTGGCCGCCGACCTGATTGAGGTAGAGGAGCGGCACGTTGTCTTCGTGGACGCGAGCCTTCACCAGCTTCTTGCGGGTGGCGTCCTTGTTGCGCCAGTAGGGCGAACCATTGGGGCAGAGGAGGATGCGGGCGCCCTGATCGACCAGATGTCCGCAGACTTCCTGGTGCCAGATGTCTTCGCAGATCGGCACGCCGATGGAGACGCCCTTGATGGTCATCGGTTCGGCCAGCGGGCCGGAGGCGAAATAGCGCTTTTCGAAGAACACGTCGTCATTGGGCAGCTCGCGCTTGTAGCGCGTGGCGACGATTTCGCCGTTCTCGGCCAGCACTACGGCGTTATAGAGCGTCTGGCCGTCGCGCCAGACCGTCGGCAACAGCATGCTGATGCTCGTTCCTGCCGTAGTGGCCGCAAACTGGCGCGCGGCATCCATGGCATCGGCGACGAAGCGCGGCTTGTCGAGCAGGTCTTCGGGAAAGTAGCCCGTCAGGAAAAGCTCGGAAAAAAGCAGGATATCGGCGCCAGCTGCGACGGCATCGGCCAGGGCCTTGCGCCCGAGCTCGAGATTGGCGGCGAGCGCGCCGACCGTGGGATTGAGCTGGGCCAGCGCTATGCGAAGTCGGTCGGTCACGGAACGGCCCTTGCTCGGGGGAAAATCGAGGCCAGACTTAGCGGCTCACCCCGGCAAGAGCAAGGCGGCGGACATACCGCCGCCCTTGCCGCCGCCCGTGCCTATTCGGCAGCGCGAATGGCGCGAGCCGGCCGCTGGGCGCGGACTTCCTCAGCCACAAGGAAGGCCAGTTCGAGCGCCTGCGAGGCATTCAGCCGCGGATCGCAATAGGTGTGGTAGCGATCCTTCAGCCCCGCATCGGTAATCGCCGCGACGCCGCCGCCCGTGCATTCGGTGACGTCGTCGCCGGTCATCTCGATATGGATGCCACCGGCATAGGTGCCAAGCGAGCGGTGCACCGCAAAGAAGGACTGCACTTCCGACATGATGCGGTCGAACGGACGAGTCTTGTAGCCAGAGGATGCCTTGACGGTGTTGCCGTGCATCGGGTCGGAGCACCAGACGACGGTGGCGCCGGCCTTCTGCACCGCCTCGACGAGGCGCGGCAGGTGTTCTTCGACCTTTTCGGCGCCGAAGCGGCCGATCAGGGTGATGCGGCCGGCTTCATTGGCGGGGTTCAGCTTATCGAGCAGTTTCAGCAGGTCGTCGGTCGACAGGCTCGGGCCACACTTGATGCCGATCGGGTTCTTGATGCCGGAGAAGTACTCGACATGGGCGGCATCGGGCTGACGGGTGCGATCGCCGATCCAGAGCATGTGGCCGGAGGTGGCGTAGTAGTCGCCGGTAATGGAGTCGCGACGGGTTAGCGCCTCCTCATAGCCGAGCAGCAGGGCTTCGTGGCTGGTGTAGAACTTGGTCTCGCGCAGCGACGGGGTGTTGTCGGGCGTCAGGCCGAGGGCGCGCATGAAATCGATGGCGTCGTCGATCTTTTTCGCCAGTTCCTCAAAGCGCGGGTAGGCGCTGGTGTCCTTCATAAAGCCCATCGTCCATTCATGGACGCGGGTGAGATCGGCATAGCCGCCCGAAGCGAAGGCGCGCAGCAGGTTGAGGGTCGCCGCCGACTGGCGGTAGGCAAGCAGCAGGCGCTCCGGATCGGGGACGCGGGCGGCTTCGGTGAAGGCAATGTCGTTGATGATGTCGCCGCGATAGCTCTGCAGCGTCACTCCATCGATGGTCTCGGTGTCCGACGAGCGCGGCTTGGCGAACTGGCCGGCAATGCGGCCAACCTTGAGCACCGGCTTGCTGGCGCCATGGGTCAGGACCACCGCCATCTGCAGGAAAACGCGGAAGAAGTCGCGGATATGGTCGGCGCCATGCTCGGCAAAGCTTTCGGCGCAATCGCCGCCCTGCAGCAGGAAGGATTCACCGCGTGCGACGGCGCCAAGATGGGTCTTTAGCTCGCGGCCTTCGCCAGCAAAGACCAGCGGCGGGAACTTGGCGAGCTGAGCCTCGACCGCGGCGAGCTTTTCCGCATCGGGATAGGCCGGCACCTGCGAGATCGGCTTTTGTCTCCAGCTCTGCGGGGTCCAGGTGCTCATATCAGTACGCTCCAACGCTTGGAGCGGCGGTCTAGCAACCCAAAGCGGCAAAGCCAAGTCTCAATTGGGCGGAGGGTGAACCCAGCCCCGCCCACTTGGCCCTACTGCTTCTTGCCGCCGCGATAGACGTAGCTGGGGGCTTTGAAGGTCACCAGTTCCTCGGCGGCGGTGGGGTGCATGGCCATGGCGCGGTCGAAATCGGCCTTGTTGGCCCGCATGCCCATGGCAATGGCCCCCATCTGCACCATCTCGGCGGCGCCAGGGCCCAGAATGTGCAGGCCGAGCACCCTGCCCCCGTCGGCTTCGGTAATCAGCTTCATGATGACCCGCTCGGATTTGGTGGAGAGCGTATTCATCATCGGCCGGAAGCGGGCGAGGTAGACGTCGATATTGTCGTGAGTGGCGGCGTCAGCCTCGTTCAGCCCAATGGTGGCGAGTTCCGGCTCGGCAAAGACCGCTGTGCCGATCAGCGAGTAGTCCACTGTGGTGGGGGTGTTGTTGAACACGGTCGCGGCAAAAGCCGAGCCCTCGCGGATGGCAACCGGGGTCAACTGCGCTCGGTTGGTGACGTCGCCGACGGCGTAGATTGAGGCCACCGAGGTGCGAGAGTACTCGTCGACCTCAATGGCGCCATGGGCGTGGAGCTTCACGCCGGCTTCGGCGAGGCCCAGTCCATGGGTGTTGGGACGGCGGCCAGTGGCGAACATGACGGCGCCATAAGGGGCTGACACCCCGTCGCTCATGGTGGCAAGGATGTCGGTACCGCGCTTTTCGAGCCGCGCGATGGTCGTCTGGTAGATCAGCTTGATGCCGCGTTCCGTGAGGCCGGCTTCGAGCCCGCGGCGCATGTCCTCGTCAAAACCGCGCAGGACGCAGTCGCCGCGGTAGATGATGGTCGTGTCGACGCCCAGGCCGGCGAAAATGGTGGCAAACTCGACCGCGATATAGCCACCACCCTCGATCAGGATGGAGTGCGGCAGAGCCTTGAGATGGAAGGCCTCGTTGGAGGTGATGCCCAGTTCCTTGCCCGGAATCTCGGGGATCTGCGGATGTCCGCCGGTGGCGACGAGGATGTAGCGCGCCGAGAGCTCGCGGCCGGAATGGAGCAGTTTGACCCCATTAGGACCGGTGATGACACCGCGGTCGCGGATGATTTCGACACCCGGCTTTTCCAGCCCGGCGACATAGGCGCTCTCGAGCCGGTCGATTTCCTTGTCCTTGTTGGCCAGAAGTGTCGGCCAGTCGAACTTGGCGTCAACCGTCCAGCCGAAGCTGCTGGCGATCTCGAACATGTCGGAAAAGCGCGAGGCGTAGACAAAGAGCTTTTTGGGCACGCAGCCGCGGATCACACAGGTGCCACCGACGCGATACTCCTCGATGATGGCCACGCGGGCGCCGTAGGTGGCGGCCATGCGCGCGGCACGAACCCCACCCGAGCCGGCACCGATGACGACGAGATCGTATGCGTCGGACACTTTGCTCACTCCGTTGGACGGCGGCGGTTATCGCCAAACAAAAGACCCCGCACAAGGCGGGGTCTGGAATGCGTGATGCGCGTCAGCCTCAGACGTCGAAGCCGGCGGCCTTGAGCTCGGCACGGACCTTGGCGAAGAACTCGCGGCCAAGGTTGTTCTCGAACACGCCAACCAGCGTCTGAATGCGCTCGTTGATGGTGTTGTTGGCGGTCGCCAGCTTTTGGCCGACTTCGCTCTTGTAGAAGTCGACGATGATCTGGAGCTCTTCGGGCGGGAAGGTCAGGGCGTAGATGCGCGCGAACTGGTCGAGCAGGTCACCCTTCTTGTCGCGGTAAAAGTCCAGCGTCTTGGTGATCGCGGCGTCGGTCTGGCTGCCGAGGTCGGGGTTCTGCTGGATGATCGTCCGCATGGTGGTGACGGCGGTCGAGAGCAGCAGGGTCTCGTAGACCTGGCCCTTGTCGGTAAGGTCGATGTACTGCCGGGCGAGCGCGAGATGCTCGGGGGCGATCTCCTGGGCCGCGGCCGGCACGGCGGAAACGGCCAGAGCGAAGGCCATAATGGCGGCGCTCAGCAGCGACAGGCGCTTACGCAGAAAATTCATTACTGACTTGTCCATGGTTTGGATTTCCACCCCGTTTTGCCCCAAAAGCGACCCGTCGTCACGCGTCAATTACCTCAATGCCCTCGGCGGTGGCGACGTAGGCGCGCTTGGCCATTCGGAGGAACAGCCCGTGCTGTACCACGCCCGGAATGTCCAGCAGCGCCCGCGACAGGGCTTCTGGCGAAGAAATGCGGCCAAATAAAGCATCCAGGATGTAGTGACCGCCATCGGTGAGAAAGGGGCTGCCGTCTGGCTTGGTGCGCTGCTTGAGGCCGCCTTCGGCGCCCTGTGCCTGCATCACTCCCTCGATCAGCACGCGCGTGGCCCGCAGGCCGAAGGGGTTGACCTCGATCGCCAGCGGGTAGCGACCCAGCACCGGGACGACCTTGGAGCCGTCGGCAATGACGATCATCTGGGCTGAGGCCGCCGCGACGATTTTTTCGCGCAATAACGCGCCCCCGCCGCCCTTGATCAGGGCCAGTTCCGGACCGATCTCGTCGGCACCGTCGACGGTGAGGTCGAGGCTGGGGGTGGCATCGAGATCCGTCAGTGGGATGGAGAGGGATCGCGCCTGAGCGGCCGTGACTTCCGACGTCGGGACACAGACCACATCCAGGCCCTGGGCGACTTTTTGGCCCAGCAGGTCCACGAAATGGCGGGCGGTCGATCCGGTGCCCAGACCCAGTCGCATGCCGGGACGGACTTCCTCAAGGGCGCGCGCCGCGGCGATTCGTTTCTGATCTTCGCTCAAGATTGCCTCCCAACGCCCCTTTCCGGACCTGCTAGAGGCCTGCAAAAGCCTTGTCAACCGAACCGATCACGCTTTGGTGAAGGCCAAAATGTCGCGTTGCGGCAACAATTCTGTCCTTGCGTGGCCGCGAGATGGTCAAATCATGGCGAGGCCACTTTTACGGGCCCCTCAAACCAGTTATGCACCAACAATCATTAGGCATGTGCCGTGCAGAGCGGCATCTACACTGTCAGAGGCGCAGTCCGACATATGAACAAGATGAAAACTACCGTTGCCGCGCTGATCGCGGCACTGATGACCGCATCGATGGCCATGCCGGCTGTCGCGTCGACCCGCTACTACAACTTCGACACCAACACCTGGGAAGAGCGCTCTGCCACGCAGGGCAGCCGCAAGGGCAGCTCGATCAAGAAAGAGATCGTTTCTTACCAGTCCAAGTACAAGCCCGGCACGATCGTGGTCGAGACCAGCGAGCGTCGCCTCTATCTCGTGCTCGAAGACGGCAAGGCGATGAAGTACGGCATCGGCGTCGGCCGTGACGGCTTCCGCTGGTCCGGCCAGCACCGCATCACCCGCACGGCCGAGTGGCCCGGCTGGACCCCGCCCGCTGCGATGCGCAAGCGCGTCCCCGATCTGCCGGCCTACATGCCCGGTGGCCCGAACAACCCGCTCGGCGCCCGCGCCCTCTACATCGGCTCGACGCTCTATCGCATCCATGGCACGTCGGAGCCGTGGACGATCGGTCAGGCCGTGTCCTCGGGCTGCATCCGCCTCACCAATGACGACGTCACTGACCTTTACGAGCGCGTCAAGGTCGGCGCCCTGGTGGTCGTGAACCAGTAAGTTTGAGACGTCCCGATTTCTCTTGAAGGCCGGTCCCATGCGACCGGCCTTTTTGTTTGCGCGCTTGCGCGCTAGAACAAGCCAATGGCGACCACCCTCCTCTCGCAGCCCAATATTGCCCCGACTGGCGCTCTGATCGACCGTTACGGCCGCGCGATCACCTATCTGCGCGTCTCGGTGACCGATCGCTGCGACTTCCGCTGCACCTATTGCATGTCCGAGCAGATGAGCTTTCTGCCCAAGAAGGACGTACTCAGCTTTGAGGAAATCGACACCATCGTCTCCGCCTTCGTGCGCCGCGGCGTGCGTAAAGTGCGGCTCACCGGTGGCGAACCGCTGGTCCGGCGCGACATCATGGACCTCGTTCAGACCATTGGCGGCCACCTGGGCAGCGGGCTGGAGGAATTGACGCTCACCACCAATGGCAGCCAGTTGCGCCGCTATGCAGCCGGGCTTGCGGCAGCCGGGGTGAAGCGGCTCAACGTCTCGGTCGACACGCTGGACGCCCAGAACTTTGCCGAGATCACTCGGCGCGGTCGGCTGGCCGAGGTGCTTGACGGCATCGATGCGGCGGCTGAGGCGGGTCTCAAGATCAAGATCAACATGGTGGCGATGCGCGGCGTCAACGACGCCGAGATCCCGGCCGTGCTGGAATGGGCACATGGTCGCGGCTTCGGGCTGACGCTGATCGAGGGCATGCCGCTGGGCGAGGTCGGGATCGACCGGGTGGAGAGCTATCTGCCGCTGCGCGAACTGCGCGAGACGCTCGGCCAGCGCTATACGCTGGAGCCGGCGGCGCATCGCACCGGCGGACCGGCGCGCTATGATTTCGTCAAAGAAACCAATGGCCTGCTCGGCTTTATTACGCCGATGAGTCACAATTTCTGCGAGAGCTGTAACCGCGTGCGCCTCACCGCCACCGGCCAGCTCTATATGTGTCTGGGGCAGGACGACATGGTCGACCTGCGTCTAGCGTTGCGCGAAGGTGGGCCCGAAGCGCTGAATGCGGCGTTGGACCAGGCCATGCAGCTCAAGCCCAAGGGTCACGATTTCGTGCTCGAAAGGGGTGCGCCGACTGTGGCGGTGGCCCGGCACATGAGCGTTACCGGCGGCTAGGTCAGGTCATCGGCCAGACCATCAGCAGCAGCGGCACGCCGATCAGCAGCACAAGCGCGGAGAGCGGTAGGCCGAGCCGCCAGTAATCCCCGAAGCGATAGCCGCCGGGCCCCATCACCAGCGTGTTGCACTGGTGCCCAATCGGGGTGAGGAAGTCGCAGCCGGCGCCGATCGCCACTGCCATCAGGAAGGCTTCCGGGCGGAGGCCGAGATCGCCGGCAAAAGTCGCGGCAATCGGCGCCATCACCAAGACGGTAGCGGCGTTGTTGAGGAACGGCGTCACCGCCATTGCCGCCACCATGATCAACGCCAGGGCGGCGAAGGGCGGCAGGCCCATGGCGATGGCCGAGAGGCCATTGGCAATGAGATCGGTGGCCCCGGTCGAGCGCAGCGAGTCCGAAACCGGGATCAGGCAGGCCAGCATCAAGAGGATCGGGCCGTCGAGCTGACCGTAGATGTCGCGCAACGGTAGCGTGCGGGTAGCTACCATGATGACGGCGGCGGCGAAGAAGGCCACTGGCACCGGCAACAGTCCGAAGGCGGTGACAGCCATGGCGGCGCCCAGGATCAGCAGCGGCAGGATGCGGTTGCGTACCGAGCCCAGTTGCAGATGACGTTCGGCCAACGGCAGGCAGTCGAGCGCGCGCAACTGCTCGCCGATGGCATCGCGACCGCCCTGCAGCAGCACGATATCGCCGGCTTCGAAGCGAATGTGGCTGAGCCGCTCTGAAAAGCGTCGCTGGCGACGGCTGATGGCGAGCAGGTTGATGCCGGTGCGCTCGAACAGGGCGAACTCGCTGGCGGTGACGCCGATCAGGTCGGAGTTGGGGCCGACGATGGTTTCGATGGCGCTAATTTCGGTGCCGGGCGCGTGGACCCGATCACCCATGGTAAGGCCGCCCTGCTCGACCAGCGAATCCAGTGCTTCCGGCTCGCCCTCGAGGATCAGGCGGTCGCCGAGCTTGAGCTTGGCGTCCGGCAGGGGTTTGCGGGTTTTGCCATCGCCGCCGATGATCGACATCACCATGGCCCGGCCACCTCCGAGCTTTTGGAGTTCGGCCACGGTCATGTCCGTCGCCGCCGCGCCCTCAGCCAGTGTCGCCTCGGTGGTGTAGTTCTTGATCTCGATGACTTCGCTGACCTCCAGGCCTTCACGGCGGCGTTGGGGCAGCAGCCAGTAGAACAGCGCCAGAAAGACAATGCCGGCGACCGTAAGGCCGGCGCCGACCAGGGTGAAGTCGAACATCTGGAAGCTCTCGCCGGTCAGGTCCTGCCGGACCTTCGAGACGATGATGTTGGGCGAGGTACCGATCTGGGTCATCAGGCCCCCCAACAGGGCTGCAAAGGACATCGGCATCAGAAACATCGAGGGCGAGACGTTGGAGCGCCGCGCCATCTGGAAGGCGATCGGGATCATGATCGCCAGAGCGCCGATGTTCTTGACGAAGGCCGAGAGCAGCGCCACCACGCTGACGAGGATTATCAACTGCATGCGCGGCGCAGTGACGTTGGGGGCGTAGCGCTGCACCAGGGCCTCCATCACCCCGGAACGCGACACCGCCGCGCTGACGATCAGCGCGCTGGCGACGATGACCACAATGTCGTCGGAGAATCCGGAGAATGCGTCTGCAGCGGGGACGATGCCGCCCAGCACCGCGACCAGCAGGCTCACGGCCGCGACGACGTCATAGCGAAACCGCCCCCAGATGAACGCTGCCATCATCAGGCCGATCACCGCGAAGGCGAGGATTTGCGCAGTCGTCATTCGTTGAGTCTCCCAAAGGCGTGCGTCAACGCTCGAACCGGGTTTGCGTCGCCGCTCCTGCCTGATTTATTTCGGCGGCGGGAACCTTCTGGGCCGTCGCGTCCTCAAGGGGCATGGAACAGCCCACTCCCCCCGTCGCCCTTGCCGTGCTGCCAACCACCCCGTCGGAAGCCACGACCGCCATGGTCCACTACTATCGGGCGGAGATGGGGCGGATGTGCAGCTGGCGCGACCGCCTGGATATGACCAGCAACTGGTCGATCACAGTGGTCGCCGCCCTGCTCTCGGTGTCGCTGTCGACGCCGACCGCGCATCACGGGGTGCTGATGTTTGCCATGCTGCTGGTGTCGCTGCTGCTCTACGTCGAAGCGCGGCGCTACCGCTTCTATGATGTCTATCGGATGCGTGTCCGGCAGTTCGAGCGACACTATTTCGGCCAGCTCTATGGGCCCGACCCGGAAGGCGGGCCGGAGCCGTGGCTGGTCATGCTGGCGCAGGAACTGCGGCACCCGAAATTCCGCATCACTCTAGGGCTGGCGATCCGCCGCCGGCTGCGGCGCAACTACATCTGGATGTACGCGATCCTGCTTGCTGCCTGGCTGCTCAAGATCAGCTCGCCTCAACTCCAGGACGGAGTACATCTGGATACCGAACGTCCACTTGAGACCGTGCTGAGCGGCGCGACGCTCGGGCTGATCCCCGGCTGGCTGGTCATCGGAGCGGTCGTCGCCGGTTACGCCGTGCTGGTGGCCGCAGCCCTGAGCACTGCCGACCGCGGCAGCGATGAGGTGCATGTGTAGGTGACTAAGGGTGCAGGTGCTTGGCGAAAAAGTCGAACACGGCCTGACGCATGCGCGGCGTTTCTTGGTGGCCGACGCCGGGCTCACGCACCACGCTGAGCGTATCGTAGCCGACATAGGCCTGCGCCATCTCGTGCCACGCCATCTCGAAGGCCGGCAGCGGGGTCAGCTTGTCGGCCTCGCCGATGCAGACCAGTTGCGGGCGCGGCGTGATCAGCGCGCCGATGGCGCCGGCATCGGCCTCGTCGAGCAGGCCCGGCACCACCATGTAGATGCCATGGCCGTCATGGGCACCGAGCTGGATCATGGTGCGCATGTCGGCAAAGCAGCAAAGGTGCGCGACAGCGGCTATGCGCTCGTCCACCGCCGCCAGCCAGTAGCTGAGCGTACAGCCCATGGAGATACCGAAGGCACCAACGCGGTGCGGGTCGACATCGTCGCGCGCAATGAGGTAGCTCAGCGCCGCCTGCTGCTCTCCCAGCATCTCGCAGATCAGCGCGCGGTCGTACCAGAGCAGCGCCTTGGCGGCGTAGCTCTCGCTGACAGTAGCGCGCTTGCCAAAGCACGGCAGGTCGATGCAGAGCGTCACATAGCCGGCCTTGGCAAAGAGCGGACCGAGCGGCGGATCGAGCAGATAGTCCCGGCCCTGCAGCAGTTCATCGGCGCCGATGGTGTACACGCCGCCATGCGAATGCGCGTAAAGGATCGCCGGGTGCTTGCCCGGCGTATCCGGCCGGGTCAGCAGGCCGCGCACATGCGCGCCGTCGATCAGCAGGTCGAGGGTTTCAAGCACGTAACCATCGTGCTGTTCTTCCTTGATGCTATAGAGCCCCACCCCCCGATGCTTGATGCCGAAGAGATCGCGCAACCGGTCGCGGTTGATGGGCATGGGCTATTTCTCGTCGTCTGTGACGATGGCGAACTCGAGCGGCAGGGCGGTGGTGTACTTGATCTGGCCCATGGCGAACGAAGAACTCACATCCGTCAGATTGATCTTGGAGATCAGCTTCTTGTAGAACGCATCATAGGCCGCGATGTCGGGAACGACGACGCGCAGCAGATAGTCGACGTCGCCGCTCATGCGGTAAAACTCCACCACCTCGGTGAAGTCGTCGACGACGGAGGAGAATTTCCGCATCCAGGTTTCATTATGCTCGTTGGTCTTGACCGAAACGAACACGGTGACGCCGGCATTGATCTTGGCGGGGTCGAGCACGGCCACGCGGCCGCGGATGACGCCATCTTCTTCCATCTTCTGGATGCGCCGCCAGCAGGGCGTCGTCGACAGCCCTACCTTGCGGCCGATTTCGGCCACAGGCGTCGTCGCATCCTTCTGCAAGAGCGCGAGGATCTTGCGGTCGATCTTGTCCAAAGCGATGATAGCCCCCTGAAATCAGATTGCGAGAATGCGAGATAAATTGCGTCTTCGCGCAAACTGTCCGCCGTATCGGCCATTTCAACGCAAAGTTCTTGCGCCTGTCAACTCCCTGACCGCATCCCAGAGGGTTTCCAGCCAGCCCTTGCCGGGATCGCCGGACGGGCCATCGTCGCGCCAGGTCTTGGGATCGACGAAGCGCCCCTGCCAGAGCCCGATATGGTCGGCTCGCGCGGCACTTTCCTCGCTGCCATAGGCGTCGGTTGCCAACGCCAGACCGGCCCGCACCATGGCCGCGCCAAGGTCGGCTCCGGCCACGGTGCAGCGGGCGAGCGTGCGGCCAAATTTGTCGGTGCCCTCCGGCTGGCACTCGGTCGTCCCCAGCCGCAGCAGCCGCGCCAGTTCGGTCTGGGCCTTGAGGCCGCAGGGCCAGGCCTCACCCAGGGCATCCCAGCAAACCTGATCGTGTTCTGGAGCGTCGATCCCAACGAGGCGAATGCGGTCACCCGAGAGCCGCATACTGTCGCCGTCGGACGCCGTCGCCGTGCCGTAGAACCGCGGCGGCAGTGGGTTGAGACGCGCCGTAACGATCGTTGCCGCAACCAGCAGCACGATGGCCAGCAGCGGTCGCAGCAGGCGTTGCCAGCGCCATCGCGGCGTCAGGGCATGCCCCTTCTGGGTCCAGCTTGGCATGCTCTTCCGGCGCTCGAAATGCGGTGGTCGCTCGCCCATCCGGTTACTCCCCCTTAACCACGTCAGCATAGCATCCAGACCGCTAGCGTAGCGGAGACGTTCGGTCTTCGCATTAGTGGTCAGTAAAAGAGTAATCCGGGTCATGCCGATAACGCCCGCCACAGATGGCGACGTGCGCGCACAGATGGGACGTGAGTTGCGCCGCAACTCGCGCAACACTGTGTTCGAGGCCCGACAGAAACTCACCTCCAGCACCGGTACCCGCGCCAGCTTCGACTACGAGCTGCTGCACGAATATGCTGACTCACGCATCTCGGGCGCGCTGGCGCTGCCGGCGCTGCTGCTGATCCTGGCGCTGTTTGCGAGTCTCTTTGTCGGACCACTGCCGGCGATTGCCTGGGTGAGCGTGGTCATCCTCGCCAACCTTGCCGTCGTCTGGCTCTGCCGCCGCTTCAAGCGCGCCGACCGCACGCGCTTCTCGCCCGAACGCTGGACCCGCAACTTCATCACCGCCGAGATCGCCTACGGCGTCGCCTGGTCGTCGCTGTCGCTGTTCTCGCTGGTCTCGTCGAATGCCAGTCTTTCGGTGGTGATGTTCGCCATGGTGCTGGTGGGCGTGGCAGCCAACTCCACCTCGACGCGCACGGTGCCTGGCGCGGCGCTGGTGTCCACCCTCCCCGCCGTGGCGACCGTCGCCATCAACCTCGTCGCGCAGGGCGGTCTGCTCAACTGGTCGCTGGCCGCCGTGATCATCGGCGGCGAGATCTTCTTTTTCTACCTCTCCAAGCAGCTCCATCGGTCCGAACTCGAGACCGTCGCTCACCAGGCCGAAAAAGACGCGCTGATCATGGAGCTCGAGGAGGCGCGGCACATGTCGGACGAAGCGCGCCGCCATGCCGAGCAGGCCAATATCGCTAAGAGCCAGTTCCTTGCCACCATGAGCCACGAACTGCGCACGCCGCTCAACGCCATCATCGGCTTTTCCGAAGTGCTGCAGTCCGAGCTGCTCGGTCCGCACCAGGTACCGCAGTACAAGGAGTATGCCGGCGACATCCACCGTTCCGGCCTGCACCTGCTCAACCTGATCAACGAACTGCTCGACCTCAGC
Organism: Devosia sp.; assembly: GCA_015657675.1. Taxonomy (GTDB): domain Bacteria; phylum Pseudomonadota; class Alphaproteobacteria; order Rhizobiales; family Devosiaceae; genus Devosia_A. The sequence continues at coordinate 7,820 of JACDQI010000224.1, read as the reverse complement.
CGCATCGAGGCGGGCAAATACGATCTCAATGAAGAAGCGATGTCGCTGATCGACGTGGCCGAGGACTGCAAGCGGATGATCGAGATCCGCGCCAAGTCCAAGGGCATCGACCTCAACTTCAGCTATGATGAGAACCTGCCCAAACTCTGGGGCGATGAGCGCGCCATCCGGCAGGTGGTGCTCAACCTGCTCTCAAACGCGGTCAAGTTCACCCCGCAATCGGGCAAGGTGGCGCTCACCGTCAGCCGCAGCGCCGATGGCGGCCAGATGGTCGCCGTGCGCGATAACGGGCCCGGCATTCCCGAAGACGAGATCGAGACCGTGCTGAGTTCGTTTGGGCAGGGTTCGCTGGCGCAAAAGACCGCCGAACAAGGCGCGGGCCTTGGCCTGCCGATCGTGCAGAAGATCATGGAACTGCACCAGGGCCGCTTCGACCTCTTCTCAAAGCTCCGCTTCGGCACCGAAGTGATCGCCACCTTCCCCCGCGCCCGCGTCATGGACGCGTTGGCGCCGGTGACCGAAAGCCGTCGCAAGCTGGAAATCTACTCGGACGCGGGCTGAGATGCGCTCTCAGTGCTGTAACGGCTTTGTGCCGTTTCTCGCCACCTACTAGGCGCCCATCATCTCCTCGTCCCACCCCACGCTCCGTCATTCTCGCGCTTGACGCGAGGACCCATCTCTCCGCGCTCAAGGAGGTTGGTGTTGGCCAAGAACTGGCTCCTCGCGTCAAGCGCGAGGATGACGGTGGATGTGGAAATGGATCGGTCAATCCTCGCTAGTGCTGGGACCCCGTCACCGCCTTAATCGCCATCGCGACGAACGCCAGTGCATCGCGACGCCGCGCGAGTGGATTGCGGTATGCGGACGAGGCACCTCGGCGAAAGGCCAGAGCTTCTTCGATGATGCGGCGATAGTGACCGTCAAAGCTCTCAAGCGCCCAACCACCTGCCGTGGACTTCGAGGCGATCTCGCCGGTGCTCACTGTGCAATGCTGGCGCGCAATGCCCAGAACACCCCACATCGGCGCCGCACGCCCAAGCATGGCGAGGCCCGGCATTCCCCACCCTGACGCCTGCGCATGCCAGCGGCGCCAATAGCTTGCGGCATTGTCCTTCACCCACAACTTGAGCCGCTCGCGGTCCTGCCACAGGCTCTGCCGGTCGAGTCCCCCGATGATGGAAAGGCTCAGCTGCAGGCTGATCCAGGTCACCGGATTTCGGTTGCCCCGCGCCTGCGCCAGAAACGTACCCTCCGCCGACGTCGGACCATCTGCAGCCGCGTCCGGGCCGTTGCGCAGCTCCTCCTCGGTCAGCCAGACCCCGTCGAGTTTTGGGAAGGTCGGATCGCTGCCATAGCTGCGGTGGATGATGCCCAGCGCTTCGAGGTCCAGGTCTGTTGGCGACCGGGACAGCACCGCGACAAAATCGAGGTCGCTCTGGCCGGGGCGAAAGTCACCGTCGGCGATCGAGCCAACAAAATGCAGGCCCGTCACCAGGTCGCCACCGTATCGACGCACCAGTTCGGCGAAGGTGGCTGCGGCCAGGTCGATTGTCGACTTGGCAGCGGCCTCGTTCATCAGTGTGCCTTGCCGCTGACGCCAGCGCTCGCAAAGGTCGCCATGTTGGTGTGGACGTGCAGCGCGGTCTTGGCCAAGACCATAGCGAGCGCGGCGCCCGAGCCCTCTCCCAGTCGCATGCCGAGGCTGAGGAGTGCAGGCTTGCCCATGGCTTCGAGGGCTCGGGAATGGGCGTGCTCGGCCGAGACGTGACCGAAAAGGCAATGGTCGATGGCGGTGGGGTTCACCGCATGGGCGATGGCTGCGGCGGACGTGGCGACGAAGCCGTCGACGATGACCGGGATTTTTTGCGCCCGCGCCGCGATGATGGCGCCGAGCATGGCGCAGATTTCGCGGCCACCCAGTCGGGCCAGCAGTTTGAGCGGATCGCCCAACGCATCGGCATGCAACGCCAGGGCGCGGTCAACGGCATCGGCTTTGCGCGCCAGGCCGGCGTCATCAACGCCGGTGCCGCGGCCGACCCAGTCCGCACCTGTGCCGCCATAAAGGCCGGCATAGAGCGCGGCGGCGATCGTGGTGTTGCCGATCCCCATTTCGCCGATGGCCAAGAGGTCGGGCTTGCCGGCGATTGCTTCCATGCCATAGGCGATGGTGGCGGCGCACATCTTGTCGTCCATGGCCGGCCCCTGGGTGATGTCGCCGGTGGGCAGTTCGAGTGCCAGTTCGAAGACGCGCAGGTTCAGTTCATGCAGGGCGCAAACCTGGCTGATGGCGGCGCCGCCGTCCGTGAAATTCTGCACCATCTGCGCCGTCACTTCGCGCGGAAAGGCGGAAACCCCCTGATCGGTCACGCCGTGATTGCCGGCAAAGATTGCGACCATCGGGTTGTTCAGCGTCGGGGTCGGCTTGCCTTGCCAGCGTGCCAGAAACTCCACCAGCCGCTCCATCTCGCCCAGTGAGCCAGGCGGCTTGGTGAGCTGGCCGTCGCGTGCCCGCACAGCCGCGACCGCATTCTCGTCGCCCGGCGGAACGATCTTGAGCAGATCGAGAATATCGGCATAGGGCGCGGACATGGAGGCTCCGGGTTGCAAACATCGTCGGGCTGATCGACAACGGCCTTCTCTCCCGAATCCGGATGCAATGCAATTGACCGACAAGGACCCGAGCCTGGACCCAACCGTGGACGCCGCGCAGCGCCCCTTGGCGCCGCCGCGGCAGGACAATCATGGGGCCATGGAGTTCAGCGCGCGCCTGGCCGACGACATCCTGATGGCGCTGCGCTTTTACTCGCGGCTGCCGACGGGCGACCGCCCGCACGAACTGCCGAACCTCTCGCGCATCGCCCCTGCCCTACCCTTTGCCAGCGTGGTGATCGGGCTTTTGCCCGTCCTGGTGCTGATGGTGGGGACCTGGCTTTCGCTACCGCCGTTTTTTGCCGCAACGCTGGGTGTCATCTTTGCCGTGGTGGTTACCGGCGCCATGACCGAGGACGCCCTTGCCGACTCGATGGATGGGCTCTTTGGCGGATCGACCCGTGAGCGGCGCCTCGAGATCATGAAGGACAGCCGGCATGGCACCTACGGGGTCTCTGCCATCGTCCTGCTGCTGGTGGCCCGGGTCACCGCGCTCGGTGCCATGGCCGCGATTAACCCGCTCGTGGCGGGAGGGGCCTGGCTCTGCGCCATGGTGCTGTCGCGGTCCTTTGCGCTCTGGCTGACGGTGGAACTGCCACCGGCCCGTGCCGATGGTGCTTCCGCGGCGGCTGGCCGGGTCGGCAAGGGCGGTTTCGGGATCGGCCTGGGGCTCGCGGTGCTGATCGGGTTTGCCTTCGGCGCGCCTGCGACCAGCTTTCTGGCGATCATCCTTGCGGTCGGGCTGTCGGGGCTGGTCGCGCTCGGCTGGACGCAGGTCTGCGGCCGCTTGGCGGGCGGGCAGACGGGTGACCTGATCGGCGCACTGCAGGGCTTTGTGGAACTGGCAGTCCTGGCGGTGCTGGTGGCTTTCGCCTAGCGGCAGCGCCGCTGCGGCCATCGACACACTTGAATTGCCACAAACAAATCCCCTTATGCTGTGTAACGCACTTTGGGAGCTCACATGCTGTTCGTCGGCTTTGCCCTGCTGATCTCGGTCGGCATCGCGCTCCTGATCAGCGCCGATGCCGGCAGCCTGTTCGGCCTCACCCAGCAGCAGACCGGGCAGCTGGCGCCGCTCCTGATCATCCTCGTGGTGATGGCGAGTGCACTCGCCACGCGGCGGGTGAAACTCTCACAAATGTTCACCAACCTCATCCTCTGGATCGGCATTTTCGGCACGTTTGCGGTGGGCTACGCCTATCGCGACGATCTGCAGAACGTGGCGGCGCGCGTCGTCGGCGAGCTCGTGCCGGGCGAAGCGCAGGTTGACTCGGCCAACGGCACGGCCCGTTTTCGCGTCGGCCGCGACGGCCACTATCAAATCGCCACCACTATCAACGGCACCCAGATCACGACCACATTCGATACTGGCGCGAGTGCCGTCGTGCTCAGCGACGCCGACGCGCGTGCCATCGGTATCGACATGGCCAGCCTGCGCTACGACATCCCTGTCGCCACCGCGAACGGCACCGGCCGCGCAGCACAGGTGATGATCGATCGCATGGAAGTCGGCGGCATCGTCCGCAACCGCATCCGCGCCTTCGTCGCCGAGCGCGGCGCTCTCGACCAGAGCCTTTTGGGCATGAGCTTCCTCCGTACCCTCAGCCGCTATTCGGTGAGCGGCAACACGCTCGAACTCAGCGACTGACAGGCGCCCTCGCCTGAGGCATAGTCAGCGGCGCTGACCTATTCCGGAGATCGCCATGACCACGCTGCGCCCCTATGACCTCGACCTGCTGCGCCATTCCTTTGCGGTGGCCAAGCAGTCGCGCGATCGCGGCGACCATCCGTTCGGCTCGATTCTTGCGGACAAGCACGGCAAGGTGCTGCGCGAACAGGGCAACGGCTTTTCCTCCGAGGGCAATGACCGTACGGCGCATTCCGAGAAGCTGCTGGCCTCGTGGGCTGCCAAGAACCTCAGCCTCGATGAACTGGCCGATTGCACGCTCTACACCTCAGCCGAACCCTGCGCGATGTGCTCGGGCGCCATCTACTGGGCCGGCATCGGCCGGGTCGTGTTCGGTCAGACGGAGCGCGACCTCAAGGCGCAGACCGGCGCGCATGAAGAGAACCCCACACTCGATCTTCCCTGCCATATCGTCTTTGAGGCCGGCCAGCGCCCGACCGAGATTGTCGGTCCGCTGCTCGCCGAGGAAGCCGCGCAGCTGCAGGCCGATTTCTGGTCGTCGAAAAGCTGATCAGGCCGCCAGTTCGTGCGCGTCGAGGACTTCTGCGGCGCGCATGATGACCTCCGGACCGGCGCCGCGCTTGCAGGCGTCGACACTCAGGATCTGCCGGAACACCCTGGCGCCGCGTCGGCCATTGGCGAGCCCGAGCATATGGCGGGTGATCTGATTGAGCCGCACGCCAGTCGCCAGTTGTGCCTCGGCATAGTCGGCCATCGCGCCGAGTATCGCCTTGAGATCGAAGGGCCGTTCGGCTTCCCCGAAAATCTCGGCGTCCACCCGGCTCAACAGGACCGGATCGTGGTAGGCGGCGCGGCCGAGCATGACGCCGTCGACATGGGCCAGATGCTCTTTGGCCGCCTCCAGCGTCTCGATGCCGCCATTGATGGCGAGCGGAATGTCCAGCCGCGCTGCCAGTCGATGGACCCGCGGATAATCGAGCGGCGGGATGGTGCGGTTTTCCTTGGGGCTCAGCCCCTGCAGCCAGGCCTTTCGCGCATGCACATAAATAGCGGCGACCCCGGCCTCGACCATGGCGTCGGCGAAGCGGTCGAGGCTCTCCTCGGTATCCTGATCGTCGATGCCGATGCGGCACTTGACCGTCACCGGCCGATCCGTCGCGTCGCACATGGCGCGCACGCACTCGGCCACGAGGTCGGGCTCGGCCATCAGGCAGGCGCCGAACCGTCCCGACTGCACCCGGTCGGAGGGGCAGCCGACATTGAGGTTGATCTCGGCATAACCAAACTCGGCACCAATGCGCGTCGCCTCGGCCAGTTCGCGGGGATCCGAGCCGCCCAGTTGCAGCGCCACAGGCTGTTCAGCGGGATCGAAGCCCAGCAACTGTTCGCGCCGGCCATGCGCGATCGCCGCGCTGGTCACCATCTCGGTAAACAGCAGCGCTCGCCCGCTCAGCCGCCGGTGCAGCGCCCGGCAGTGACGGTCCGTCCAGTCCATCATTGGCGCCACGGAAAAGCGCCGGGCGGTGGAAACATCCAGCGTTCTGGGCATCTCGCTGTTTTCTCTAACTTTTTCTGTCATCTCGAAATCGACTGTCGTCGCTCACTATCGCTCGTGGCAGAACGTTTCCATGCTACGGATCCTACAATGTAGGACCACGGAAGGCGCTGTAGTACCGAATGGGCACGATCAATGAGCGTAAGCGCAAAGATGGCACCACGAGTTTCACCGCTCAGATCATCATCAAACAGGGTGGACGAACAGTTCACAGTGAAGCGCAGACCTTTGTGCGCCGACAGGCGGCTGCAGTTTGGATGAAGGCACGCGAGCGCGTGTTACGCTCGGCTGGCGGCTTGGAGCCATCTAGGCCCGTCGCGACGCTCGCCGAGGCGATCGATCGATACATCACCACAACTTCCAAGGCCATAGGGCGAACGAAGGCCCAGGTCCTCCGGTCGATCAAGACTCACGACATCGCAGATATGGACTGCGCAAAGATCACCAGCAGCGACATTGTGGCCTTTGCGACCGAGCTATCTGCCGGCAGGGCGCCACAGACGGTCGGGAACTACCTGAGCCACCTTGGTGCTGTGTTTGCCATTGCACGCCCTGCTTGGGGCTACCAGCTCAATGAGCAGGCCATGCGCGATGCGATGAAGGTGGCCAAGCGACTAGGGATCACCAGCAAGAGCCGGGAGCGCGACCGCAGACCGACGATCGATGAGTTGGACCGCCTCATGACCCACTTTTGCGAAGTCTATCGGCGGCGCCCCCAGTCGGCGCCAATGCATGTGATTATGGCGTTCGCCCTGTTCTCGACCAGGCGTCAGGAGGAAATCACACGCATTGCGTACGAGGATCTGGACGATGCCGGTAGTAGGATCCTAGTCCGCGACATGAAGAACCCCGGCGAGAAGATAGGGAACAATGTCTGGTGCGACCTTCCCTCCCCTGCTCTCGACATCATCCGCGCCCAAACAAAGTCTGAGGGTGCGATCTTCCCCTACACGACCGACGCTATCAGCGCAGCGTTCACCCGGGCCTGCAAGTTACTGGGCATAGTCGACCTGCACTTTCATGACCTGAGGCATGACGGCATTTCGCGCTTGTTCGAGATCGGGACGACCATCCCGCACGCAGCGGCTGTTTCCGGCCATCGGTCGTGGACGAGTCTGAAGCGCTACACCCATATACGCCAGACCGGGGACAAGTACTCAGGCTGGAAGTGGCTAGCTTCAGTGGCAACTGCTTGAGGCAGCAGCGCTGGTGCCCTGGAGAGGACTGCGGGGTTGGAACCGCGAAGCGCCCGGAATCTGGGGCTTTCAGGGGTGCCCGTCAAGCGGTTTGTAGCACAGTCGTGTAGCGCATTGCCTTGACGACTTCCCGAATCTGGATATCCGTCTCTGAGAGGCGGAAAACCACCTGCTAAGTGTCGCTAAGGGGTCTTGTCGAACCCACCAACCGGCCTACGCGAAAAAGTAAGCCACCTTAGAGGATTGAACAGATTGCGAGCGCTCTCTGCCGCACCCTGGAGTGTGCAGTGCCGCTCGGGACAAGCAGCACCACGCTCCGCGAACCGTGACTGCTCCGCCGCTACGCTGTAGGGTCTTGGCACATGGAGGAACGGGCCATGCAGACCGTGCGCCTTGCCGTCATTGCTCTGAGTTTGCTGCTGGCGTTTGCCGCGCCCGTGACGGCGGGCCCTATCGAGGATGCCACGGCCGCTTACAATTCCGGCGACTACGCGATGGCTGTCAGCCTCGTGACTCCGCTTGCGGAACAGGGCGATGCCGACGCCCAGTCCAGGCTAGGGTTCATGTACGCCAACGGGCAGGGCGTACAGCAGGATGACGCCGAGGCGGTGCGCTGGTTCCGGCTTGCCGCCGAGCAGGGCGATGCCGACGCCCAGTCCAACCTCGGGTTCATGTACGGCACTGGTCAGGGCGTTACGCAGGACTACGCCGAGGCAGTCCGCTGGTATCGTCTCGCGGCCGAGCAGGGCAGATCGCTCGACCGCCTCGACGT
>JACDQI010000223.1 GCA_015657675.1 Devosia sp. | reverse complement strand
GTCGAAGATGAACTTGCGACCCGTCGAGATCATGGCGCCCCATTCGGGCAGAGGCGGCTGGGCGCCCAACCCGATGAAGCCCAGACCGGCGGCGGTCAGGATGATGCCGGCCATGTCGAAGGTCATGCGGACGATGACGGACGAGAGGCACATCGGGATGATGTGGAGGCAGACGATGCGCGTCTCGCTGGCGCCGGCGAGGCGGATGGCGTTGACGTAGTCGGAGTTGCGGATCACCAGCGCCTCGGCCCGCGCCAGCCGCGCATAAGGCGGCCAGGCGGTGAGCGTGATGGCGAGCGCGGCGTTGACGATGCCGGGTCCGAGCGCGGCCACGAAAGCCAGCGCCAGGAGCAGTTTGGGCACGGCAAGGAACACGTCTGTGACGCGCATGAAGACGGCGTCGACCCAGCCGCCGGCATTGCCCGAGACCGCACCGATGACCAGACCGATGGGCGCCGAGGTGACGATGACGAGACCGACGATCAGCAACGTCAGGCGCGAGCCATAGATCAGCCGCGAGTAGATGTCGCGGCCCAGTTCATCGGCGCCGAACCAGTAGGTGGCGCTGGGGGCCGAGAGCCGGTCTGTCAGCGTCGGCAGATAGGGATCGTGCGTGGCGAGCAGCGGCGCAAAGGCGGCCGTGAACAGCAGCAGCAGGACGATTGCCAGCCCCACTACGCCGAGCGGATTGCGGAAGAAGCGGCGGGCGAAGCGCTTGAGTTCGGTGAGGCGCGCGGCGCGCAGGGCCTTGCGGCTGTCGAGAGTGGTGGTCGTCATTTGGCGAACTCCCGGGAGCGCGGATCGAGGACGCGATAGAGAACGTCCGAGAGCATGTTGAGGAACACAAAGACCACGCCGACCAGCAGCGTGCCGCCGAGAACGGCGTTCATGTCAGCGGCGAAAAGCGAGGAGTAGATATAGTTGCCGATGCCGGGCCAGGAGAAGATGGTCTCGACCAGCACCGAGCCTTCGAGCAACCCGCCATAGCTCAACGCAATGACGGTGACGAGCGGGATGGCGGCATTACGGAGCGCGTGTCCGACGACCACGGTGAACTCGCTGGCGCCCTTCAGCCGCGCGGTCAGCACATATTCGCGGCTCAGCTGATCGAGCATTACCGAGCGGGTCATGCGCGAGATATAGGCCAGCGAATAATAGCCCAGCAGCAGCGCCGGCAGCGTCATGTGGCTGACGGCATTCCAGAAGATTTCCCACTCACCCTGCAGGGCCGAGTCGATGAGGATCATGCCGGTCCAGCGATCGACCACGCCGACAAAAAAGACGTCGAGCTGGCCGGGACCGGCGACCCAATCGAGCAGGTAGTAAAAGACGAAAAGACCAACGAGGCCGAGCCAGAAGATCGGCACCGAGTAGCCGACAAGCCCGATGACCCGGATAACGTGGTCGGGCCATTTCTCGTGCCAATAGGCCGAGGCGACGCCCATGGGCACGCCGAGCACGACGCCGATGAGGAGCCCGATGGTCGAGAGTTCGAGCGTGGCCGGGAAGAAGTTGATGAGGTCGGTGAGCACCGGGCGATTGGTGGCAAACGAGGTGCCGAAATCGCCGCTCAGGGTTTTACCCATGTACTCCCAGAATTGGACCCAGACGGGTTTGTCGAGGCCCAGTTCGAGGAACACACGCTGATAGACTTCGGGCGGGGCCTTTTCGCCCACGATCGAAAGCACCGGATCGATGGGTAGGACGCGGCCGATAAAGAAGGTGAGCGCGGAAAGACCAACGAGGGTGATGGCCACCGTCAGCAGCCACGAGCCGAGGCCGAGGAGCAGGCGCAGGGACTTGTTCATTGCCCGCCCCGATCGTGACTCGAGTTCAGCCACGCACATCGTGCGTCAGGCACCCCCCACCCCTGTCCCCTCCCCGCAAGGGGGAGGGAGACCCTCGCGACCAGCCTTCGTCCCGCTTGGGCAGAGGCCGGGGCACGACGGTGCAGCGGGGTGGGTGTAGTGGCGGGCATCACGACTTTCAGTTTGGTCCTCCCTCCCCCTTGTGGGGAGGGT
>JACDQI010000222.1 GCA_015657675.1 Devosia sp. | reverse complement strand
TATCTCGAAGGCCCGGGAGCGATCCCGGGCCTTCTGCTTTTCGGGTCGTCAGCCGGCCAGTCGCCTGACCTCGATCCGTCGCTCGGCAGACCGCACAGTGATCTCAAAGTGCTCGGCCTGCACCACGTCGAGGATCTTGCTGGGCCGATACGCAGCGACATTGACCCCGCCGCGGCGCCGCACGCTGTCAAAGACGATGCCGTCGGTCCCGCTGGCCCGCTCCGCCTCGCCAAACGTCTGGCTCGCCTCGTAGCTTTGCGGATCATGCAGGTCGGTGTCGCCCCGCACGTCGCGATACCGTCCCTCTACTCGGGCCGAGTAGCTTCGGTAGAGCCGACGGCTCTCGGGCAGGTTACGCGCCACGGCCTCTCGCCGAAGATGATGCGCAACTTCCGCAGCGGCCGTTCGTACCTCGGCAGACGCATACCAGGCCCCCAGATCCGGACCGTTGAAGCGACTGCCGCCCGGCGCCACGTGCAGAAAGGCCGCAAGCACTACGCTGGAATTGGCGCGGCCATGCACCCATTCGCTTTGCGGCAACCGATGCAGCCGCTCCGGCACCAGTCGATCATTGGTCCAACCCGCCAGTTCCATGACCGCTTCCACATCGGCAGCCGTTGCCACCGTATCGAAGAGGCCAATCGGTGGAAACTGCGACGGGATCAGCCGGTAGCTTGGCCGCGGCGCCGCAACCAGCGTGCTCACGTAAAGACCAGTTCGTCATCGCCATACGGCAAGAAGGCCGCGTCGGCGGCATTGGGCGCCATATAGAGTCCGCCGCGCGCCGCATCGAGGAAGCGCCGCACGATCATCAGGCCATCCTGCGTACCGCTGGTTACCAGCGCCAGTGGCGGCCGTCCCCCAAAGACCAGAGCATCATGCGGACCGCGCAACCACGCCACCCCGTCGGCCTCGCTTCCGAACAGCACCCCGAGTGCCTGATGAATGCCCAGCACCGCCGAGATCCGCGTCAGCACGTCGGCATCCAGCGTAAAGGCACCATGCTCCCGAGCCAGCTTGGCCCAGTGATGATAGGTCGAGCGCGACGGGTACCCCAGGATCAGTCGCCGCTGCTCCTCGCTGAGCCCCCATCGATCCGCAATGGTCAGGAATGTCCGCAACCCCGGCGCACTGAGCCGACGGCGATTTTCCGGCAGGAACCGTGCCGTATCCAGAACGGTCAAGGGCTGCCCCACGAACGGGGCGCTGGCCTCTGCAAATCCCGACATCGTCCGTCCCTTCACCGCTCCATTCTGAAATCCAAATTTGGATATAGTCCAAATTCAGACAAACCACAAGACGCCTGCAGTGCACCTCTTGTAAAGCGACCATCGGTCTCTTAATTAAAGACTGTCGGTCTTTTAATTGGAGGTGGCTCATGCCCATCGTTGATCATTCCGTTCCGTCCCAAACTGGCAAACGTGCCATCATCACCGGCGCTACCGGCGGCCTGGGCTACGAAACCGCGCTGGTGCTTGCTGGCGCTGGCGCCGAAGTGATCCTGGCCGGGCGTAACGCCCAAAAGGGAAGCGACGCCCTCGCCCGCATCCGCGCCAAATACCCTCGAGCCCAGGTCAGCTTCGAAATGCTCGACCTTGCCCGCCTGCAAAGCGTGCACGATTTCGCCAACCGCATGGCCGCCGCCAGCGGCGCGATCGACATCCTCGTCAACAACGCCGGTGTCATGGCGCCGCCCAAGCGCTCCACCACACCCGACGGTTCGAAACCCAGTTTGGGGTCAACTATCTGGGTCACTTCGCGCTCACCGCCCTACTTCTCCCGAAACTTAGCGCCGCCAAGGCGCGCGTCGTGCAACTGTCCAGCATCGCCGCACGGCAGGGCCAGATCGACTTCGACGACCTCCAAGCCGAGCGCAGCTACAAGCCTTTCCGCTCCTACAGCCAGAGCAAGCTCGCCACCCTGATGTTCGGGCTCGAACTGCAGCGCCGCAGCGATGCCTGGGGTTGGGGCCTGACTTCCGTTTCGGCCCATCCCGGCGTGGCGCTCACCGAACTCATTCCCAATGGCCCCGGCCAGGGGAACATCGCCTCGGGAATCTCGCGCTTTGTCGCCGGCTTGATCGTGCCGTTGCTCGGTCATTCCGCCGAAGCTGGCGCCCGATCCCAGATTTTCGCTGCGACGTCGGACACCGTCACCCCCGGCGGTTACTATGGCCCCGACGGCATGAGCGAAATGCGCGGCAACCCGCATCCCGCGACTTTCCCGCAGCAGTCGTTGGACGCCGGTGTTGCGGCCCGGCTCTGGACCGTTTCCGAACAATTGAGCAAGGTGACGTTCTCGACTCTCGAACCGGCCGCATGACTGACACGACGTTCCAACGTGCCCGAAAGCCAGCCGAGCGGACCCTGCGCCGCTCGGCCATCCTCGCTGCGGCAGCTGAGCTCTTTGACGCCGATGGCATCCAGGGCGCCGGCATCAATGCCATCGCCGCCCGCGCCGGCTTCACCAAGTCGAACATCTATCGCTATTTCGAAAGCCGCGAGGAGGTTCTCCTCTCGCTGCTCCTCGAAGACTTCGAGGCCTTCACCCAGGAGCTCGAAGCGAGTGCCCCAAAACTGCAGGGCGAGCCAGTGGCGGCCTTGGCGCATTTGACCACCCAGACGCTCCTCGCCACGCCAAGGATGGGCAGGCTGCTGGGTCTGTTGGCCACGGTGCTTGAGGAGAATGTCTCGGAAGCGACCGTTGCGTCGCTCAAGACCAGCATCGGGCAAAAGCTGCATCGGCTGGGCGCTGTCATCCAAGCCGCCCTGCCCGGCTCCACGCCTCAGGACAGCGCGTGGGCCGCCGGCATGATCGGCGCCGTCATCACCGGCACCGCCCCCTCGATGCATCCCAACCCGACGGTTCGCCGCGTGCTCGAACGACCCGAGTTCGCGGCCATGCGCCCCGTGCCCGACCAGCACCTCGAACGCCCGATCCGGGCGATCCTGCAGAGTATCGTGCCTGCGACGAACGCTTAGCTGCTGCGCTTGACCACTTCGGGGATCAGCCCCTTGGGCGCGTAGCGCAGTGCCAGCGTGATGACGATGCCCAGCACGAACACGCGCATCTGCGAGGCACGCGACTCGATATCCGGAATCGCTCCCCAGCCCTGGTTGACCGAAAAGTCCGATACCGCCCGGAAGACCTGCTGCGCCACCGGGTCGGAAATGATCCAGGTCACATAGATCAGCACCGCACCCAGGATCGCACCCCAGTTATTGCCCGCTCCGCCCACGATCACCATCACCCAGAAGATAAAGGTGTGGTTGATCGGCTGATAGGCGCCCGGATCGTAGATTTGTCCGAACGAAACCAGCACGGCGCCGCCGATCCCCATCAGCACCGAGCCAAGGATAAACACCTCGAGCTGACGGTTCTTGACGTCCTTACCCATCGAGGCCGCGGCAATGTGGTTGTCTCGGATGGCGCGCATCATCCGGCCCCAGGGTCCGCCATAGGCGCGCTGCACCAGAAAGAAGATGACCGCGATGACCACGAGGAGCATTGCCAGGAATCCCAGCCGCGCCCAGATGAACGAGTCCGCAATAGGCATACCGCCCGCCTGCAGATCCTGCGGCAAGGGCGTCGGCCAGGTGATCGGCGATACCGTCAGCGTGCCGCGCGTCAGCCAGTCCGCGTTCTTGAGCAGCGCCCGGATGATTTCCGAAATGCCGATGGTGGCGATGGCCAGATAGTCCGTGCGCAGCCCCAGGGCGATGCGCCCGACGATAAAGGCGACGCCTGCCGCCAGCACGCCGCCAAAAGCCCAGCCGAGCAGCGGATGCAGCCCGAGGCCGCCGATCCAGCCGCCATTCGCCTCGATATACGCCGCTGCCGGGTCGATCTGGCTGCGATAGACGATATAGGCGGCGATCCATGCAAGAATGATGGCCGCGGTGCGGAGCTTGCCCGTGATCCCGACACGGTCGAGCCGTCGCGCCCCGATAACCAGCAGGGCGCCAGCAAGGAACGCCAGCAGCGCCCGCCCCAGCATCATCGGCCCTTCTGACTGCCAGAAGGCATCGTTCATCGGGAACGACACGAAGGTCACGGCAAAGCCGCCGACCATCAGGAACCCCATGATGCCGAAGTTGAACAGCCCGCCATAGCCCCACTGGATATTGAGGCCCAGGGCGATCAGCGCATAGGCAAAGCTCTGCACCAGCAGCAGCGAGACGTTCGCCGTGCCCATGAAGTAGCCCACCGCGAACACCAGCGCGGCAACGCCGAAATAGAGCGTGAGGGCGCGCCGGATCATGACGAGGCTCCCTTGAAGATACCCGTCGGCCGCCACAGCAGCACGATCACCAGGATCACAAAAGCCACGGTGAGTTTGTACTCAGTGGGCACGATGGCGAGGTCAGCCGGGATCTCGAAAGGCAGCACGTCCTTGAACGGCCGCAACAGGATCGCCCAGTTGAACACCGCCATGGTCTCGGCAAAGCCGATGAGAAACCCGCCTGCTATGGCGCCATAGGATTGCCCGAGGCCACCCACGATCGCCGCCGCAAAGATCGGGAGCACGATGTTGAAGGCGAGGTCCGGCTTCAACGACACGTCGAGCGCCAGCATGGTGCCAGCGGCGCAGGCGAGCGCGCCGGCGATCACCCAGGTCACCCGCACCACCAGCGCGGTGTTGATACCTGAGACCTGCGCCAGGTCGGCATTGTCGGCCATGGCGCGCATCGCCTTGCCCAGCCGCGAGCGGGTGAGGAAGAAGTGCAGCGCCAGCACCGCCACAACCGTCACGATCACCATCAAGAGCTGCGGCTCGGTGAAAGTGATCGGCCGGGTTGCACCAATCGCCGACATGTCGATCTGAAAGATCTCTTTGGGCTCGTTGTCGAAAAAGCTGTAGCTGGCCGAGCCGAAGAACAAGCGGATCAGCCCCTGTATGATCAGCGTCACGCCGATCGAGGCGATCAGCAGGGTCACCGGCCGCGCCCCGCGCTTCCGCAATGGCGCATAAAACCCCTTGTCGATCCCCAGCGCGATGAACACCGCGATCACCATCGCCAGCGGCAGCACGAGAAAGCCGGTGGGAATGGGCGTGACGATCCCCAGTGACGTCGCCAGCAGCGCCAGCAGGAAAGCGATGAAGCCGCCCATCGTCATCATGTCGCCATGGGCGAAATGCGCAAAGCGCAGAATGCCGAAGATCAGCGTCACGCCGATGGCGCCGAGCGCATAGATCGAGCCCAGCACGGTGCCGGAGATCAGGACCTTGTTGATGAAGAAAATGAGTTCGTTCATCCCGGTCAGCCCCCCAGGAAACTTTTGGCGACATCGGGATCGGCGATCAGCTCGGCACCCGTACCGGTAAAGCGGTTCTGCCCGTTGGCCAGCACAAACCCGCGCGACGCAAACGCCAGCGCCTGCCGCGCATTCTGCTCGACCATCAGGATGCCGACCCCGGACTTGTTGATCTTGACGATCTGCTCGAATATTTCGAGCACATAGCGCGGCGACAGACCGGCCGACGGTTCGTCCAGCAGCAACAGCCGCGGCTGGCTCATCAGCGCCCGCCCCATGGCCACCATCTGGCGTTGCCCGCCCGACAGCTCACCGGCCTTCTGGTTGCGCTTTTCCAGCAGCACCGGGAACATGTCGTAGACCCAGTCGAGCGTCGTCGAGAAGTCGTCCTTGCGGGTGAAGGCGCCCATCTCGAGGTTTTCCTCGACGCTCATCGAGGTAAAGACGTTCTTTTCCTGCGGCACGAAGCTCAGGCCCTTGGGCACCAGCTTGTCGGGCAGCGCATTGGTAATGTCGCCGCCCGCAAAACTGATCGAGCCCGAGCTGACTTTCACCAGTCCGAACAACGCCTTGAGCGTTGTCGACTTGCCCGCGCCGTTAGGCCCGACGATCACCCCGATATCGGACTGCTCGATGGAAATGTTGACGCCATTCAGGATCGGCGCGCCACCATAGCCGCCCACCACATCCTTGATCTCGACCAGAGCCATTATGCGGCCTCCACGGGGGAGCCGAAATAGGCCTCCACAATCGCCGGGTTGGCGCGAATCTCGCTCATCGGGCCCTCGGCGATCTTTTCGCCCTGCGCCATCACGATCACCGGATCGCAAAGTCGGCCGATCAGATCCATGTCGTGCTCGATGACAAAGAACGTGTAACCCAGCTCCCGGTTCATCCGCTCGATATTGGCCGCAAGATCCTGTAGCAGCGTCTTGTTGACGCCGGCGGCCACTTCGTCGAGCAGCACAACCTTGGCGTCCACCATCATCGTGCGGCCCAGCTCGAGCAGCTTCTTCTGCCCACCCGAGAGGTTGCCGGCAAGCTCGTTCTTGACGTGCCCGAGCTTCAGAAAATCAATAACATCCAGTGCCTTGCGCCGGACCAGCGCGTCTTGAGCCGCAACCGCGCCGGGCCGCAGCCAGGTGCTGAGCAGGCTCTCGCCCTTCTGGTCGGAGGGCACCATCATTAGGTTCTCCACCGCCGTCATGTTGGAGAATTCATGTGCGATCTGGAATGTGCGCAGCATGCCCCGATGGAACAGCTTGTGCGGCGGCAACCCGGTCACATCGGCGCCGTCGAAGACGATCCTGCCGCTGTCGGGCTCAATATTGCCGGCCACGAGGTTGAACAGCGTCGACTTGCCCGCGCCATTCGGACCGATCAGGCCGGTGATCGAACCGCGCGCAACCTGAAGTGAACAGTTATTGACGGCTTTGAGGCCGCCAAAGCTTTTCGAGACGTGCTGGACGTCGATGACTGCGTCGAAGGACAATAGCCCCGCCCTGATTTCCTGACTGTGACGGTTTTGTGCCGCCCATTTTTGGGCATCTGTTCATAAGAGCCGGAGGCGGTCAACCTTGACCAGATGGTCAAAGTGCCGCCAGCACAGCGTCCGCCGTGCGGTGATTGGGCGCGAACAGGATGTCGTAAAGCGTCGCCAGCCGGGTCAGCGACTTGATATCGACGTCGTGCGGCATGGCCGTCAGCGGATCCTGGAAAAAGATCAGCACGTCGAGCCGCCCTTCGCAGATCATCGCCCCCAGCTGCGCGTCCCCGCCGAGCGGGCCGCTCTTGAGCAGCGTCACCGGCAGGCCTGTGCCGGCCGTCACCCGTCCGCCGCTGGTCCCGGTTCCCCACAGCTCATGCCGGGCAAGCGCCTCGCGATTGGCGAGCGCCATCCCACCAGATCGTCCTTCTTGTCGTCATGGGCAACCAGACCGATGCGCG
This sequence comes from Devosia sp., assembly GCA_015657675.1. Lineage (GTDB taxonomy): Bacteria > Pseudomonadota > Alphaproteobacteria > Rhizobiales > Devosiaceae > Devosia_A. Next base: position 1,435 of record JACDQI010000222.1, on the reverse strand, counting down.
CCATCATCTCACTCCTGCTCAGAGGTCTCTTGATAGCGCCTCAATCGACAAGCGCAATGGCCTCCACCAGGAGCAGCCCGATGTCATCAAAGGCGACCGGCTCTCCGGGGCGCATTGGAATCCATCGCACCTGCTTGGTCTCTCCCACCAGCAACGGCGAGTCGAGCAGCCGACCATTCTGAAAGATCAGCGACACATGATCCCTGAACGGAAACACCGCGACCACGAACCCGGCCCGCGGATGGTGAAAGTTCACTGATCCCCAGCCCAGCCGCACCTTGGCCGTCAGGTCCGGACGCTCCGCACCCAGCCAATCGAGCAGCCGGCGCGTCAGCATCACGATATCGGTCGGAAAGCGGGACAGCAGCTCATCGAGATCGGTCATGCCACTCTCATCGCAGACCGCACTGACAGAAAGCGTCAGCAAAAAGGGCGCCACCCGGGCGCCCTTTCCTATTCCAACCAGTTCTGAGATGTCAGAACTCGGACCAGTCGTCCTTGACCGCGGCATTGCCGTGGCTGAGGTAGGACTTGGCGGCCGACTTGACCTTCTCCTGCAGCGCCCGGATGCCTTGCGGCGCGCGGGCCGCGGCCGGGGTGGCAGCAGCCGACGGCGCCGAGGCGCGGTTGCTCAGCGTGAAGTTGGCAACGACCTTGTCGAGGTCGGCGGCCTGCGCTTCGGTCTGCTCAATGGCCGCATTGGTCTCTTCCACCAGCGCCGCGTTGTGCTGGGTCATCTCGTCCATCACCCGGACCGCCGCGTTGACTTCCTCGATCGAGTTGGCCTGGGCGCGGCTCTCGCGGGCAATGCCCTGCAGCAGGTCATAGTTCTTGCGCGCGCCTTCCAGCATCGCTTCGAGCTTATGCGCGGCTTCTGCCACCAGCTTGGAGCCGCCGGCCACTTCCGAACCGGACTGCTCGATCAGCGCCTTGACCTCAGCCGAAGCTTCAGCGGCAGACTGGGCGAGACGTCGCACTTCCACGGCAACCACCGCAAAGCCCTTGCCGGCTTCACCGGCACGCGCCGCTTCCACCGAGGCGTTCAAGGCCAGGAGGTTCGTCTGGAACGCGATGTCGTCGATCAGTCCGATGATGTTGGAGATCTTGCCCGACGACGTCGTGATGCGCTGCATAGCTTCCGTCGCCTGCTGCATCACGTGACCGCCTTCTTCAGCGGTATTGGAGACACCCGCCGCGTTCACGCTCGCCTCTTCGGCACGCTTGGCGTTTTCGATCACCGTTGCCGCAAGCTGCTCCATCGTCGCCGAGGTCTCTTCGATCGTCGCCGCCTGCTTGGTGGTGCGTTCCGAGAGATCATTGGCGCCCGACAGGATCTCGCCGGTCGCCGTCTTCAGCGACCGCGAGGTTTCCTGCAGCGTCATCACCACCTGGGTCAGCTCATCGCCGACCGCATTGGTATCGTCCTTGAGGCGCT
>JACDQI010000221.1 GCA_015657675.1 Devosia sp. | reverse complement strand
CCCCACACTCGGTGTCACCCCAGCGAAAGCTGGGGTCCACTTCTCCGCCAGCGCAGACCGACAGGTGGATACCTGCCTTCGCTGGGATGACACCCAGTGTGGGGACCATCAGTGCTGTTTCGACCTCAAACGACGACGGACTTGCACCCGACCGTGACCTCAGACCTTTGCCTGCAACCGATCCAGCCGCAGCTGCGCGGCGCGCCGATGACCTTCAAGCGTCTCGCTGGCGCTTTGCCGCGCAGCGGGCGGCGCCACGGCCCTGACGCCGCGCTCGTCGAGCCACTGATGCGTCGCGATCTTCACATAGGCGCCGACCCAGAGCCCGCCCGTATAGCGTCCGGCACCCATCGTCGGCAGCGTATGGTTGGTCCCCACGCACTTGTCCGAATAGACCACGCTCGCCAGCTCGCCGATAAACAGCGAGCCGTAATTGCGCAGCTTTGCGGCCATGCCATGCGGGTCGACCGTATGCACCTGCAGGTGCTCGGCCGCCACGTGATCCGAATAGGCAATCAGCGCCGCCTCGTCCTCGCAAACGACGATCTCGCCATAGTCCTTCCAGGCGGTGCCGGCGACATTGGCGGTCGAGAGTGTCGCCAGCTGCGCCTCGACCTGCTTCAGCGTTGCCTCGGCCAGCGCCCGGTCGGTGGTGATCAGCCCGACCCGCGTGCGCACGTCATGCTCGGCCTGCGCCAGGAGGTCCGTAGCGATCATTTCGGCATCGCCGGTATGGTCGGCAACCACGAAGATTTCCGACGGACCAGCGAGTTGGTCGATGCCCACCGGACCGAACACCTGGCGCTTGGCCTCGTTGACGAAAGCATTGCCCGGCCCGACGATCTTGTTGACCGCCGGCACGCTCTCGGTCCCATAGGCCATCGCGGCGATCGCCTGTGCGCCGCCGATCTTGAAAATGCGGTCGGCACCCGAGAGATGGCAGCCGGCAATCATGGCGCGATGCGCGTTCGGCGGCAGGCAGGCGACGACTTCATCCACCCCTGCAACCTTGGCCGGTACAATGGTCATGATCGGCGCCGACAGCAGCGGATAGCGGCCGCCGGGCACGTAGCAACCGACGCGTTCGATGGGGATGATCCGATGGCCCAGATGCACCCCCGGCAGAGTCTCGATCTCGAGCGGCAGGATGGTGGCCAGTTGCGCTTCGGCAAAGCGGCGCACATTGGCAATGGCGAATTCGGTGTCGGCGCGGGTCTGCGGCGCCAGTTCGGCCAGCGCCGCTTCGCGCTCGGTCGCCGTCACCTCGAACACCGTAAGGTCGGACTTGTCGAACTTGCTGGAGTAGTCGCGGACGGCCGCATCCCCCCGCTCCCGTACCCCCTTGATGATCTCGGCGACCAGCGTTTCCACCGGCGCATTGTCGCTCACCTGGTTGCGGGACAGCGACTTGACGTAGCTGATGCCCGAGGGCGCGAAGGTGGAATTGGACATGGCGGATCAGCCTCCGGAACTGGGGGTGCGGACTGGAAAACGGGATTTTGGGCCGCTGTCACAAGCGACAAACAAAGCTCTTGCATACGTATGCAGTTTTTGCCAGTGTTTTCTTCGACAGGCGTTTCAGCCTTCGGTCGCATCGGCTTGCTGATGCGCACCGCCATCCGGAAAGCAGATGCGAAACCTCAGCCTCATCACCGCAGGACTGACCGGTCGTTCACCGCTCGGCACGGATTTGCGTGCCCTCCGCTCAGGTCGGGTCTAGGGTCTGCGAATGGTCGATGTTCACGCCCCACTGCTGCTGCTACCCGGGACTCTCGCCGATGGTCGGGTCTTTGCGCCGGTGCTCGACCGCCTGGGCATGAGTGCGCCGTGGATCCGCATGGAAGGCGCCACCAGCGCCAGAGCGATGGCCGAACGGATCCTCGCCAAGGCACCCAAGCGGTTCTCGCTGCTCGGCTTTTCGCTCGGCGCGATCATGGCACTCGAAGTCGTTGCGCAGGCGCCCGAGCGCGTCGAACGCCTGGCTCTGCTGGGCTGCAACGCCCGCGACCTCCCCGCCGACAAAGCCGCCGCTCGTCGCGCTACCCTCCCGGTGGCCGAGCGCCTTGGACAGTCGAGCTATATCGATGCCGTGTGGGAAGCATCCGTCCCGGCCCATCGGCGCGATGATGCGAACCTCCGTGCCGAACTGCATCGCATGGCTCGGGATACCCCGATGGACGCCTTCCGCGACCAGATCGAAATGGCCATCGATCGCGTCGACAGCCGCCCCCGCTTCGCGCGCCTCACCATGCCTGTACTAGTCGCCTGCGGCGCCGAAGACGGCGTCTGTCCGCCCGAACTCAGCCAGGAAATCGCCGACGCCATTCCCGGCGCTACGCTCGCCATCGTGGCGCGCGCCGGCCACTACCTCACCCTCGACCGGCCCGACGAGACCGCACAACTGTTGCGCACCTGGCTGGCCGCCCAACCGCACGACATTCGACTTTCCAAGGAGTTCTCATGAGCGACGACGACAAGAGCACCAAGACCGCCCGCCTTTCCCGGATCGACGCCCCCAAGGAGAACGTCCTGCAGGTCGAGCGCCGCGACTATCCCGAGCTGGCGCCGACCGACCGGCCGCGGAGCCAGTCACTCGACGGCTTCGACGAGGTCTATACCGATATCGTCGACTACATCGTCCGCTGCACCCACAAGATCTGGGACGAGCGCGATATCGGCCTGATCTACACCCACTACACCCATAACTGCGTGCTCTACGGCACCATGGGGACCATCTACAATCGCGAGGACATCGTTCGCGATACCATCCAGCGCCTCGTATCCTTCCCGGAACGGCGCGGCATGGCCACGCAGGTCATCTGGAACGGCAACGACAAGGATGGCTTCTACACCTCGCACCTCGTCACCGGTTCGGGCCGTCACACCCAGTTCGGCCATCTCGGCCCACCCACCGGCCGGCCGTTCGTCTCGCGCACCATCGCCGACTGCATGATCCTGCGGAACAAGATCTACCGCGAGTGGGTGGTCGCCGACACAGCCGCCATCATCAGCCAGCTCGGACTCGACCTCGACGCCTTCGCCACGCGCTTTGCCAAGTCGGCGCTCGACCGCGGCCAGACCAATCTCGACATCGGCGAGAACCGCCGCCTCCTCGGCCAGTATCCCCCCGAAGCCGAAGCCGACACGTCGCTCGCCAACAATGATCTCGAAGCCGAGACACTGCGCTGGCTGCATGAAGTGTTCAACAAGCGCATGTTCGGCAAGATCAAGGACGTCTATGCCCCCACCGTGCAGTACCACGGCCCGATGATGAAGGAGCTCTACGGTGTCGCCGCCGTCACGCACCAGCATCTGGGTCTGATCGGCTCGCTGCCCGACGCGGCCTATGCGCCGCAATACATCTGCTCGACCCCCAGCGAAGAAGGCGGCACCAAGGTCGCCGTGCGCTGGATCATCGAGGGCCACCACCTCGGCTACGGCATCCTGCAGAGCCTCGGTGAACACCCCACCGGCAAGCGCGTCCAGGTCATGGGCATGACCCACTACCACTACAAGAACGGCAAGATCGTCGACGAGTGGAACGTCTATGACGAGCTGAGCCTTTTGACCCAGGTCAAGCTGGCGCAGCTGGCCGACATTCGCCCCGAGGCCCAGTAGTGGCGCGCTGGGCGCGATAGTAACCTAAGCCTCACGCGTAGACGGTGCTGCCCGTCTGCGCGTGCTTGAGCCAGTCCCAGTTGATCTTGGCGCCCAGCCCAGGCCCTGTGGGGACGGGGACGCAGCCCGCTGCATCGACCGCATCCAGGTCGTCGGAATAGTCGTCCGCATGAATCTGATGCTGCGACTTCCAGCCGGCGACCTTGGGGTTCACAAGGCCGAGCTCATAGTAATTGGTATTGCGGATTGCGGCCATGCAGTGCCGCGGCGCATGGCCGGGCGCGTGGATTTCCACGTCCATGCCGAAGCCTTCGGCGACATGCGCCAGTTTCATCACGCCGGTGATGCCGCCGTCATAGTCGACATCGGCGCGGACGAAGTCGGTACCCTCGGCAATCAGGTTGTCGACGCGCGGTTCAATACCTCGGATGTGCTCGCCCATCAGGATCGGCGTGTTGATGAACTGCCGCAGCCGCTTGTGGGCATAGGCCGAAATGCCGCCGTCCTTGTAGGGATCCTCGTACCAGAAGTAGTTGGCCTCGTCGCACGCCTTGCCGACCTTGAGCGCATCGCCCCAGTTCTCGTATTCGCAGCCCGGATCGATCATCAGATCCATGCCATCCCCGACCGCCTTGCGCGTCGCCAGCACCGCCGCCGCCTCGCGCTCGATCGGCCCGTGCCCCCAGCCATGGATCTTGAAAGCCCTATAGCCCATGTCCTTGCACTGCTGCGCAAAGGCACCGAAGGCTTCCGGGCTGTCGAGGCCGCCATTGTCATCGCCGTGAAAGGTAGAGGCATAGGCGGGCAACGTCTTGCGATAGCCACCAAGCAGTTCGCTCACCGGGACGCCATAAGCCTTGCCGGCAATATCCCAGAGCGCACAGTCGATCGGCCCCATCCCGAACTTGTCGTGTTTGCGCAGCGCCCGCTTGAGGTCGTTCCAGATCAGCTCGCGTTCGAGCGCGTTCTTACCGATCAGATACTGGGCCACCATCGCCACCTGCGCGTAGGAGACGCCGACGCCCCCTGCGTATTCGCCGGTGATGCCTGCCTCGGTTTCGATGGTCAGCACATAGTCGGTGAACTCGACCTGCCCGCCCTTGAGATAGACATGGTTGAAGCCGTTGTAGTCGCCCGTCAGGTCGCGTCTCGTCCACTTGTACTGATGGACAGTCAGCCGCTTGATGCGCAGGTCTTTCATCACACGTCTCCCCCGATGCGGTTACCGCTCTCCGGGTCAAAGAGATTGACCGCTGCCGTATCGACAGCGAGTGTCATCTCTGCGCCCAGCTTGGGTCGGTCGCGCGAGCCGAGCCGCGCGGTGATCATCTGACCGCCGACATTGACGATCACCATGGTGTCGGGCCCTGTGGGTTCGACCACGTCGACCGATCCCTGCAGCGTCGATGCCCCTCCCGCTGCAGACATCGTTTCCGGGCGAATACCGGCAACAACCGGCCGGCCGATATGGCTGCGCACATCCTGCTCGATACCCGTGAGAACGAGAGCGCCGGCCGCGTGCTTCAGCACCAGTCCGCCGCCGTCCTGCACCAGCGTCCCCTCGAGAAAGTTCATGGTTGGCGAGCCGATGAAGCCGGCCACGAACATGTTGGCCGGCCGCTCATAGATCGTCTGCGGATCGGCCAGTTGCTGGATGACCCCGCCCTTCATCACCGCCACCTTGGTGCCCAGGGTCATGGCCTCGACCTGGTCGTGGGTGACATAGACCACACTGGTGCCGAGCCGATCATGCAGGCGCTTGATCTCGGTGCGCATCTCGACGCGCAGCTTGGCGTCCAGATTGCTGAGCGGTTCGTCGAAGAGGAAAAGATCGGGCTGGCGAACGATGGCACGGCCCATGGCAACACGCTGGCGCTGGCCGCCCGACAACTGCCCTGGCTTGCGCTCGAGCAGATGCGAGATCTGCAGCAGCTCAGCCGCGCCTGCGACCGCGCTTTCGCGGGCTGCGGTCTCGACCTTCCGCATCTCCAGACCAAAGCCGATGTTTCGCTGCACCGACATCGTTGGATAGAGCGCGTAGGACTGAAACACCATGGCGATGTTGCGGTCCTTGGGATGCACGTCGTTGACCGTGCGACCGCCGATCACCACGTCGCCCCCCGATGACGGCTCGAGACCTGCGATGATCGAAAGCAGCGTGGACTTGCCGCAGCCCGACGGCCCGAGCAGCACGAGAAAGCCACCGTCCTCGAGTTCCAGGTCGATATTGCTCAGCACTTCGAGGCTGCCATAACTCTTGCGGACACCTTTGATCGATAGCGTGGCCATATCTGCCTAACCCTTGACTGCGCCGGCGGTGATGCCGGCAACCATGACGCGCTGCACGATGGCAAAAAGGATGATCACCGGCAGGATCGAGATCATGCCGCCGGCCGCCAGCATGCCCCAGGGCAGCTGGAACTCGCCGACCATCAGTTGGAGCCCGACAGGCCAGGTGCGCGAACCCTGGCTCGTGGTGAGCATCAGCGCGAAGAGGTACTCGTTCCATGCGGCGATCGCGACGAACACGCAGGTGGCGACAAGTCCATTGCGGGCAATCGGGATGACGATCCGGAACATGGCGCCGATGCGGGTCGAGCCGTCGATGCGCGCCGCGCTCTCCAGCTCCTTCGGCGCCGCGTCAAAGAAGCCCTTCAGCATCCAGACGAACAGCGGCAGCAGGAAGCTGGTGTAGGCGACGGCGAGCCCCACCGTACTGTCGAGCAGCCCGATATTGCGCATCACGATAAACAGCGGAATGATCATCAGCACTGCCGGGAACATGCGGACAACCAGATAGGCCAGCATCAGCTGGGTGCGGCCCTTGAAGTTGAAACGCGAGAACGAGTAGGCCGCGATGCTGCCGGTCAAGAGGCAGATCAGCACCGTCAGGCTGGTGACCACGAGGCTGTTCATCACCAGAACAGGATACGACGACTGGTTCCAGAGCTTCACATAGCTTTCGAAGGTGAAGCGGGTCGGGAAATACACCATGTCGCGAGTGACGATATCTTCCTCGACCTTGATCGACGTGAGGAAGGTCCAGATGATTGGCCCGATGCAGATGATCGCCAGCACGATCATGATGGCGTAGCTCAGAATATCCCAGAGCAGTTTCGAGCCGGAGCGGGTCTGTGCCATCTCGCTTACTCCTGGTTGACCTTGGAGAGCCGCACATAGGCCCAGGCGAACAGCATCAGGAAAACGAACATCACCACCGACAGTGCGCCAGCATAGCCGAAGTTGAAATCCTTGTAGGCCATCTGGAAGGCATAGAGCGACAGCACCTGCGTCGATCGTCCCGGTCCGCCGCTGGTGAGGATCAGCAAGAGGTCGGGCGAATTGACCAACCCGATGACACGCAGGATGACGGCCGCCGCAATGATGGTCTTGAGCATCGGCAGCGTAATCAGCCGCAGCTGCGCGAAGGCCCCTGCCCCATCGATATTGGCGGCCTTGTAGAGGTCGGTGGGAATGCCTTTGAGCCCCGCCATGATCAGCAGCGTGAAAAATGGAAAGCTGTGCCACGCCTCGACAATGATGGCAGCCGCCATGGCGGTGGTCGGATCGGCAAACCATGCCTTGTATTCGGTGAGCAGCCCCACCTTCAGCAGCAGGTCGTTGATCACGCCCATGCGCGGGTCGAGCATCAGCGCCCACATATGGCCAGCGACCACATTGGGCAGAAAGTACGGCAGGAGGATCAGCACCGCCAGCAGCTTGGTGCCCGGCAGGTCGCGGTTGAGCGCCAGCGCCGCAATCAGTCCGATCAGGAATTCCAGGACGATCGAGGACGTTACCCAGACCGCAGTGTTGCGCAACGACACCCAGAAGATCGGGTCGTTGATCATGCGGACATAGTGCTTGAACAACACCCAGTCGTTGCCGAGATCGGGCCGGTTGAGCCGCATCTCGCGAAAGCTCATCTGCATGCCATAGACTGTCGGGTACAGCACCACGGCGGTGATCAGCAGCGCGCTGGGCAGCAGCAGCAGATACATCCAGTAGCGGGTTTCGCTGAGCTCGCCAATCAGCCGGAACGGACTGATCGCTTCCCAAATGGTGCGAGGCGGCCTGCTGCCGGGCATATTGAGGCTTCGGCTCATCGAGCCTCCAGAGCGGGGGGAAGGGACACGGCGCAACTCAAACGAGTGGCGGCCGGGACGAACCCGGCCGCCATCTGGATCAGGCCGTCGCTTCGGCCAGGCCGGCGATCATTTCGTCCACGGCCTGCTCGGGCGTGATCTCGCCGATCAGGATGCGCTGGAAGGCCTGCAGCACGGTGCTCTCGGCCCAGCCGGCGGCGCCGGGGAAACTCGGCTGCGGGATGCCGAAGCCGAGCGTTTCTGCCGCAGCCTTGTACATCTCGTTGCCGGTGATCCGAGGGTCGGCCGCGGCGGTCGTCGAGGCCGGGAAGTAACCGGTCTTTTCGAGGAAGGCGATGGCCGCATCCGGCTCGCCCCAGAACTTGATCCACTCCCACGACGCGTCGGCGTTCTCGTCCGAGGTGATCGTGTTGTAGGCATAGGCGAGGCGCGCCACGCGGGTTGCCGGACCTGCCGGGATCGCCATGGTGCCGAACTCCACACCGGGCTTTAGCTTGGAGGCGATGTCCTGGTACGAGCCGGTATGATGATAGATCATCGCGGTCTGGCCGGTCTGGAAGCCTTCGATGATTTGGCGGAAGCCATCATTGGCAGCGCTGGGCGGCGCGGCGTTCTTGGCCATGTCCGACCAGTAGGTGATGCCCGCGATGGCCTTTTCGCGATCAAGCCCGATGGTGCCGTCGGCATGCAGCACCGGCGAGCCGAACGCCTCCATCATGTTGATGATCGGGTTCTGGCCGCCCGGGCCACCGCGGAGGCCGAAGCCATAGCGGCCCTTCGCCGGATCGGTGAGCTTGACGGCCGCGTCGTAGAGTTCGGCGAGCGTCGTCGGCACGGCAATGCCGGCTTCTTCGAACCAGTCCTTGCGGTAGTACATCCAGTCCACAAACGTGAACGCCGGGACGCCGTAGATCTTGCCGTCGAGGCTGATCGAGGCAAAGCGGGCATCGTCGAAATCGGCGCGCCGCTCCCAACCGGCAACGCGTTCGCTGATGTCAGTGAGAGCGCCCATGGCCAGGAGGTCACGGAAGCGTTCCGACGACACCATGCTGACATTCGGACGACTGCCCGAAACCACCGCCGCGGTGATCTTGGCCATGAATTCGGGGTTCGGGATGTTCTCCGGGGTGACTGCGATGTCGGGGTGCGCCGCCTTAAAGAGCGCCATCACCTGGTCGAGCCCCGCCTGCTCGGACTGGCTGGTGAAGGTGTGCCAGTAATTGATGCTGGCCGCCTGCGCGAATGACAGGCTTGGCGTCAGTGCGGTGGCCGCCATCAGCGCACCACCCATCTTCATAAGCGACCGTCTGCTGATATTCGTCATCAAGAACCTCCCTTGTGATAGCTCACTTGTTGACATTGATATATCAGATGAGCGAAAGGCCTGCCAACATCGAGCCTTGAGCTCTCATTGATATATTTTTGATGGCATTTGGGATATCAGGTCAAGCCGTTGATCGCATCGACAGGCCTGGGAAGGCCTAACACTTTAGCCGCAGATCTCCGATCAACTCCGCCGCTGCAGTGATTTCAAACGCTGGCGGAGCGTGCTAGGCCAAGCACAAGGCAATGAAGTTGCAGGACGATGCTGGACGAAGGTCACCACACCAACGAGGGCTACCGGCTCTTCCGCGAAGCTTTGCAGAACGGTCAGCTCAAGGCTGGCATGGTCGTCACCCAGAACGAACTGTGCGATCTGCTGGGCCTTTCACTTTCGCCGCTGCGCGAGACATTGGTGCTGCTTGAGGAATTCGGGCTGGTCGAAATCAAGCCGCGCACCGGTATCCGGATCGTCTACCCCGAGGTGGCGTTCATCCGGGAGAACTACCAGTTCCGCATCATGATCGAGGTCTACGCGCTGCGCTCCTTCGGCGATACGGTCACCGAAGCCTGGCTCGCCAGCATGCGCGGCGACACGAGGACTGCCGCCGTCTACTCGAGGGATCGACGCCGTTCGAGGAGGCCCAGTCGCAGGTCATCGCTCTCGACCGCAAGATGCACCGCGACATCGTCGAAGCGCTTGAGAACCGGGCAGTGCTGGCCACCCATACCCGCCTGCAAGAGAACATCAGCATGGCAAGGCGCGTGCATCAGCGCTCCAGCTTCCGCGCCCAGCTGGCCGACACCATCGACGAACACATGAAGGTCATCGCAGCGCTCGAACAGCGCGACGTACCGGCCGCGATCGTCGCCCTCGAAGCCCATTTTCGTGCCTCAACCCACCGGACTTTCGCCGCGTGACCGGCGCAAATTGGTGCCCCCGCAGCTCTAGGCCACGGGCCCGTGAGCGCACTGCCTAAAGCGCAGCGGTGAACTCAGGCAACAGCGTGAAAATGTCGCCGACCAGACCGTAGTCGGCGATCTGGAAGATCGGGGCGTTAGGGTCGGAGTTGATGGCGACGATGATGCGGGCGTCCTTCATGCCGGCGAGGTGCTGGATAGCGCCCGAGATACCGCAGGCAATGTAGAGCTCGGGGGCGACGACCTTGCCGGTCTGGCCGACCTGCAGCTCGTTGGCAGCGTAGCCGGCATCCACCGCGGCCCGACTGGCACCGATGGCGGCGCCGAGCTTGGCGGCGAGCGGACCCAGCAGCGCATTGAACTCTGCCTTGCTGCCAAAGGCCCGCCCCCCCGAAACCACGATCCGCGCCCCCGTCAGGTCAGGGCGGTCGGAACTGGAAGCGCGATCCTCGATGACGCGGACGAGGCCGGGATCGGCCGAAGGGTCCACGCGCATCAGTTCGGCCTGCCCACCTTCGGTTGCCGGCGCAAAGGCGCTGGCGCGGACAGTGATGACCTGTTTGCTGTCCGTCGAGCGGACGACGTCGATGGCGTTGCCGGCATAGATCGGCCGGCGGAAGGTCCTGGGGCCTTCGACCGCGATGATCTCGGAGATCTGCATGACGTCGAGTAGCGCCGCAACGCGCGGCATGGTGTCCTTGCCGGTGCTGGTGGCGGCTGCGACGATGGCCCCATATCCGGGAGACAGATCGACGAGCAGGGCGGATAGGGGCTCGGCGACAGCGGCCCCATAGCGCGAATCGTCGGCCAGCAGGACGCGTTCGACGCCGCTCAACCGGCGCGCCTCTTCTGCGACCGCCGCGCAGTCGCTACCGGCAACGAGGATGTGGACGGGTTCGCCCAGCGCCAGCGCAGCTGTCAGCGCCCGTGCCGTCTGCGGGTCGAGCTGTCCATGCTTGTGCTCGGCGAACAGCAGGGTCGTCATGGGATCACCTTGGCGTCGTTGCGCAGTTTGCTCACCAGCTCGGCGACCGACGCGACTATGACGCCGCCCTGGCGTGGCGGCGTTTCCTCGGTGCGGAGCAGTTCAAGCCGGGGCGTGAGATCGACACCCAGTTCGGCCGGCGTCATGCGGGAGATCGGCTTGCTGCGGGCCTTCATGATGGCCGGAAGCGCCGCAAAGCGCGGGGTGTTGAGCCGCAGGTCCACCGTCACCACCGCGGGCAGCTGCAGCTCGACGATGCGCAGCCCGCCATCGACTTCGCGCGTGACGCGCAGCGTTGTGCCGTCGACGTCGATGGCGCTGGCAAAGGTCGCCTGGCCGCACGCCATCAGCGCGGCCAGCATCTGCCCGGCCTGGTTGGCGTCGTCGTCGATGGCCTGCTTGCCCAGCAGCACCAGGTCGACGGCCTCCAGTTTAGCGATAGCCTTGAGCACCTTGGCAACGCCGAGCGACTCGATACGGCCTTCATGGCCGACGAGGATTGCCCGGTCGGCGCCCATGGCGAGGGCCTGCCGCAAGGTGTCTTCGGTCTTTGGCACGCCGATGGAGACGGCGACGATCTCGGTGGCGATGCCGGCTTCCTTCATCCGGATGGCTTGTTCGAGCGCAATCTCGTCGAACGGGTTCATCGCCATCTTGACGTTGTCGAGGTCGACGCCCGACCCGTCCTGTTTCACCCGGACGCGGAAATAGGGATCGACCACGCGCTTGACTGCAACGAGGACTTTCATGCCTTCACCCGAGCGCTGCTCGGATCGTAGAGCGGTTCGAGTGTCAGTTGTGCGGCGACCGTCTCGCCGGCCACCACCAGCTCGTAGCGGCCGGACTGGATCCATGCGTCGGTGACGCCGTCTGGCTTGCGCAGGTACCCCAGACCGATCGGCTTGCCGATGGTGTAACCGTAGCCGCCTGAGCTCAGGTAGCCGGCGAACTGACCATCGCGGAGGATGGTCTCTCGGCCGAGCAGCACCACGTCCTCGCGCGCGGTGGTGAAGGTGGCGAGGCGCTTTTTCTGCGGCTTGCCCTGGGCGGCCTCCAGTGCCTCGCGCCCCATGAATGGCGTACCGCCGCGCAGCTTGACCGCCCAGCCGAGCCCGGCCTCGAATGGCGTATCGTTGGGCGTGATGTCGGCGCCCCAGGCGCGATAGCTCTTTTCGAGGCGCAGCGCTTCGAGTGCGCGGTAGCCTACCGGTTGCAGGCCGTAGGGCTTTCCCGCTTCCATCAGCGCATCGAAGACGTCGCCGGTCTTGTCGAGCGGGATATGCAGCTCCCAGCCAAGTTCGCCCACATAGGTGACGCGAAGCGCCCGTACCTCAGTGCCGGCGATGGGGATGGTCCGCACGTGCCCGAACGGAAACGCGGCATTGGAGACGTCCGCCGTGGTGACGGCGGTCAGCACATCGCGGGCCCGCGGCCCCATGAGAGAGAGGGTACCGAACTGCTCCGTGACGTCGGTCAGCGTGGCGCCACCGCCGACGGGCAAGTGGTCCTTGATCCAGGAAAAGTCGTGGGTGCGGAAGCCCGTGCCGGTAACGATGTAGAACCGATCCTCGGCGAGGCGCGCGACAGTCAGATCGCACTCGATGCCGCCGCGGCTGTTGAGCATCTGCGTATAGGTCAGCCGGCCAACCGGCTTGTCGACCGTGTTGGCGCAGATCCAGTTGAGCGCCGCCACGGCGCCCGGGCCCGAGACCTCGTACTTGGCAAAGGACGACTGGTCGAAGAGCCCGACCGACTGGCGCACCAGGCGGCTCTCTTTGCCGACCGGTTCGAACCAGTTCTGCCGCCCCATCGAATAGACATCGGCCGGTTCTGTGCCCTGTGGGGCGAACCAGTTGGGGCGCTCCCAGCCGAGCTTTGAACCGAACACCGCGCCGCGCGCCTTCAGCCGCTCATAGAGCGGCGAGACGATGCGCTGGCGGCCCGAGGTATACTCTTCGTGCGGATAAACGATGGTGTAGTGCTTGCCGTAGGCCTCGAGCGTGCGCTCGTTCACCCAGTCGCGGTCGCGGTGCATTTGGGCGAAGCGGCGGATGTCGACAACCCAGAGATCCATCGGGGCTTCGCCGGTGGCGGCCCAGGCGGCCAGCACCCAGCCGGCGCCGCCGCCCGAGGCGATGCCGAAGGCGTTAAAGCCCGCGCCGACATACATGTTGGCGCATTCCGGCGCGACGCCGAGGATGAAGTTGCCGTCGGGCGTAAAGCTCTCCGGGCCATTGATCATCTGGCGAACGCCGGTGGTTTCGAGTGCCGGAATCCGGGCCATGGCCTGCATCAGGTGCTGCTCAAAATGGTCCCAGTCGTCATCGAAGAGGCGGAACTGGAAATCGTCCGGCACGTCGCCGGTGGTCCACGGGATCGGGTTCGGCTCATAGCCGCCCATCACCAACCCGCCGACCTCTTCCTTGAAATAAGTCAGCCGGTCGGGATCGCGCAGGGTCGGCGCATCTGAAGCCAGACCCTCGATCTTTTCGGTGACGATGTACTGATGCTTGACCGGCTGCAGCGGCACGTTGATGCCCGCCATCACCCCGACCTGCCGGGCCCATTGGCCTGCGCAGTTGACCACCGTCTCGCAACTCACGGTGCCGGCCGTGGTGTGGACGGCGGTGATGCGGTTGCCGTCCATGGCAAAACCGGTGACGCGCACGCCCTCGAAGAATTTGGCACCGGCCATGCGCGCGCCCTTGGCGAGCGACTGGGTGATGTCGGAGGGCGAGGCCTGCCCGTCGGTGGGGAGCCAGGAGGCGCCAACAAGGTCACCGACTTCGAGCAGTGGCCACATGCGCTTGACCTCTTCGGGCGAGACCAGCTCCATGTCCATGCCGAACGACCGCGCCGTGGTGGCGAGACGCCGGTACTCGGTCCAGCGATCCTGATTGGTGGCGAGGCGCAGGCAGCCGGTCATCTTCCAGCCGGTGGCAAGGCCGGTCTCGGCCTCGAGGCGCTTGTAGAGATCGACCGAGTATTTCAGCACCTGGGTGATCGAGGCCGAGGAGCGCAGCTGCCCGACAAGACCGGCAGCATGCCAGGTGGAGCCGGAGGTGACCTTGCCCTGTTCGAGCACGATGACATCTGCCTTGTGGTCGCGCGCCAGGTGGTAGGCCGTGGAGCAGCCGATGATGCCGCCGCCGATGACGACGAACTGCGCGTGGCTGGGAAGGGTCATGCTGGATCAGGCCTCTTTGAATTCTGCTCTGTAGGCGGCAAGCGCAGTGTCGAAGCGCTCGAAGTTCTGCTGCGCGTAGGCACCATAATCGGCGCCTGGCGCACTGAGATAGAGTTCGGACACCAGCGCCCAGAGCGCCTCGCGCAGGAGCGAAGCGCATTGCATGGCGGCGTGGCTGGCGCGAATGTCGTGCGTCGGCGGGCTGCCGAAATAGGCCTCGGTCAACGCGTCGGACTGCGCCTTGTCGAAACCGGCATTCGAGGCGAGCCCCGCCAGATCGAACATGGCCGTGCCAAAGCCTGCATACTCGAAGTCGATCAGCCACAGCCGGCGGCCGTCGTCGAGGATGTTGGCGGGCAGCAGATCGTTGTGGCCGAAGACGATAGGGAGCGGCAGTTGCGCAAGCTCGAGCTCGGCGTTGATCGCCAAGAGCTCGGGAAGTCGGCGAGCGAGCGGGTTCTGGCTCGCCTTCAGGGTACTGGCATAGTCGCGAATGACGTGGAACACCCAGAAAAGGTAGGCTGACCCGGTAATGCCGCCGGGCATCTGGGAATGAAAGCGCCGGACGATGTCCGCAATCCGCTCGATGTTGGATCGAACGTCGGCCTCGCCAAAAACCGTGCCGTCGATGAACCGCGACACCATCAGCCCAGGCTGGGCAAAGACAATTTCGGGCGCAAAGCCGGCTGCGTGCGCGGCGCGAGCGGTCATCAGTTCCCGCTCACGCGACACATGGTGAAACGGATAGTCCTTGCCAGATCGGGCGACAAACCTGCCGACGCTGTCGGTGACGAGAAAGCTGGAGTTCGACAGCCCACCGACGAGGGGTTCGATCGCTGGCTTTCCCTGCCAGATGGGCAGCGCGGCGATGCTCGTTTCCAGTTCGCTCATGGCAGGCCCAGGCTGACTTCGGAGCGCCGGGTACCGGCAGAGCTCCGCCGAACGGCGATGATGACGACGACTTCAGCAGGCGCCACTGTGCGCGCTCCCACCGCCAGCCCCCGGCGAGTGAACTGTAACCGCCCGCGCAAGTCAATCGAGGCAACCGAGCGGTTAGCAGCCAAGGACAGGTGCAACTGCTGTCCCCGGACGTATCACGCCTACGCCCGGCTGGTGCGGACCATCTGATTTCTGGTACCGGTGCTGGACGCGGCTACTCCGCTCCCAAAGGACCATGACGATGCACAAGGTTATCTTCGACACCGATCCCGGCGTCGACGACGCGATGGCGCTGCTCTTCCTTCATGCGGCGGCCCAGGTCGAGCTCATTGGCATCACCACCACCTTCGGCAACGGCACGATCGAGACCACGACGCGCAACGCCCTCTACATCGCCGAGCGCTTCGGCATCGCCGCCCCGGTCGCGCAAGGCGCCGGGGTGCCGCTGGTCGGCGAGGCCGGAGATCCGCCGCATTTCGTCCACGGCCACAACGGCCTGGGTGATATCGAACTGCCCACGACCCTGTCGCGCCAGCCAGATCCCCGCCCCGCCCATCGCCTGATCATCGACCTCATCCGCGCCAACCCCGGCGAAGTCGAGATCGTCGCAGTCGGCCGCATGACCAACCTTGCCCTGGCGCTGCGTGAAGACCCCGGCATCGCCGCATTGGTCAAGCAGGTGGTGATTATGGGCGGCGCCTTCGGCATCGATGGCGTGTTGGGCAATGTCACGCCCGCCGCTGAAGCCAATATCTGGGGTGATCCGCTCGCTGCCGACGAAGTCACCGGCGCCGCCTGGCCGCTCACCATGGTCGGTCTCGACGTCACCCAGAAGACCCGCATGCCCACCGAGTATCTCCGGACGATTGCCGACGAGGCGGGCGAGGCCGGTCGCTTCATCTGGGACATTTCGCGCTTTTACGAGGATTTCCACCAAAAGGGTGGCGTCGACAGCATCTTTGTCCACGACAGCTCAGCCGTCGCCTATCTTCTCGATCCGACCCTGTTCGAAATCCGCCGCGGTGAGATCCGCGTTGTCAGCAAAGGCCTGGCCTTCGGCCAGACCATACAGAAGCCGGCCGCACCGCCTTCCCCCCGAGTGACTGGGATGGCCGCCCGGTTCATCAAATCTGCACCAGCGTCGACTCCGATGCGCTCCGCCGCCTCTACCAGGCAACCTTGCGCCGTTTGGCCTGAGCCGGTGCGCCGCTAACGCAGTGTCACGCCATAGATGTCGTCGAGTCGACCGAGCTGGGCTGCCAGCAGATGCTCGGCCACGGTGAGATCATAGCGGACGCCGAGCACCTGGATCTGTGCCTCCGCGAAAGCCTTCTGCGCGCTGAGGATTTCGAAGATGCTGCGCTGGCCCAGCGTGCGTTCCACCGCCATACCGGTGCGCACTGTGCGGGCCCGCTCCAGGGCCTCGTTGGCAAGTTTGAGGCTGGCCCGCGTATTGTCCAGTCGCTTGTAGGCACTGCGCAATCCAGCGGTGACGCCGTTCCGCGCCGCATTGACTTCAAATGCAGCGGCCTGCGCATTAAGCGCGCTCTTGCGCACGGAGGCATCTCGTCCGAAGGCAAGCGGCACTTCAAGCTTGAGTGCTGCCCGCAGGTCGGTCGCCTCGGCGACCGCATTGTCGAAGTCGCCCGTCACCCCGGCACTGAGGTCCAGCGACACCGCGGGGCCAAGACTTCCCTCGAGTGACTTGGTCTTGAGCGCCGCTGCGTCAGCGAGGCCGATCTGCTGCGCCAGCTGCGGGTTTTCTGCCAGCGCCACTTCGAGGCCGGCATCGGCATTGGGCGGCAACTCGTCAGCAATCGAGCCGATCGCTCCAACCCGCGACGGCGCCGCGCCCGCAATCTTGGCAAAGCTCTCCATCGCTTCGAGCCGCGCTGAGTCGGCGCTCTTTATATCGATCCGGATCTGCGCCAGTTGCGACTCGACCTGGTCACGGTCGACTTTGCTGGTCAGTCCCGCCTTTTCCTCGTTCGCGATCGCAGCCAGCAGCTCCTTCGCGACTTTCAGCTGCGTCTGACGGATAGCAAGCGTTTCCGTCTCGCGCCGGATTGCTGCAGCAGCGGCCACCAGATCGACCAGCGTCGCCGCCAGCTCGTCCAGCGCTGCATGATGCGATGCCTCGGACGTTGCACGCTGTGCCGCGGTCGCGTTGGCCGCACTGAAGCCGTCAAAGATCGGCACCGAGACGCGCACGCCATAGGAATACGGCTTCTGGCTCTTGCCGTTCGCGGCCCCGATCTGGCCGTAGAGTGCGCCGCTTGGGAGCTCTTCGCCGATCGCAGCTTCGATGCCAATCGTCTCGGCCTGCCAGCGCGCCGCCGCGGCCTGCACCACATCCGCGCGCTGGATCGCCGTAGCGATCAGCGTGACGAAGTCGCGCGAGCTGCCGTCAACGGCCTCGGCATGAATATAGTTGATGTCTTGCAGGGATGGCCGGAGGCCAAACTCGAACCCATGCGCCGAAAACGGAGCCAATAGCGACCCGCACATCGTGCCCGCGGTGCACCATGTGACAAGATCGGCTCTCAATCGACGTCTGGACCACGCGGCATGCATATGCGCACTTTTTGCCGATTGTGGTTAAAACTCCCATAACGGCGATCCTGCACGGCCCAGCGCTACTGCTGGGTCAGGGCCCGATCGGAGAGGCTGCGCAGTGGCTTGAGCAGGAAGCTCATCACCGACTTCTCGCCCAGTTTGATGTCGGCCATCACTGACATGCCCGGCTGCAGCGGCCGGTCCGCAGCCAGATGGTTGACGCTCTGCGGGTCGAGCGCCAGGCGCACCTGGAAGTACGGTGCCGCCCGGGCATCATCCCGTTTGAGGCTGCTGGCCGATATGCTGGCCACCGTCGCGGGGATCGTGCCGAAACGCGTGTAGTCGAAGGTCAGCACCTTGACGTGCGCCGCCATGCCCACGGCAATAAAGCCGATCTGGTCGGCCGGGATCTCGATGTCGACCAGCGTCGGCTTTCCCTCCGGAATAAGGGTCGCGATCTGCTGGCCCGGTGTGATCACCTGCCCTGGATTGCTGGCGATCAGCCCCAGAATCCGCCCCGTGTCAGGGGCCGTTATCAGTGTACGATCGACACGATCCTGCAACTGCCGCACCAGTTCATCAGCGCTGGCGCCCTCGATCTCGAGGTCGGCCACCGCTGCCTCTGAGGCTTGTCTGAAGCCGGCCTGCAGTTCCCGCACATGCGCTTCTGCCTGTGCCAGCGCTGCCTCACCAGAGGCCCGCTGCGCGCGGATCTGCAGCAGCGTGTTCTCGAGCTGGATCTTGTCACGGGCGATCTTGTCGCGCTGGTTCTTGGCAGCCCCAACGGTCTCGACAGCCTTTTCAAATTCAACCAGCTGCTCGCTGACAATGTCGAGTTCCTGCTGCGCATACGCTTCTCGCTCATTCAGCGACGACAGGTCGGCCCGGCGCAGTTGCACATCAGCCTGCGCGACCTCGATCTGGGCGTCCTGCAAGGCCTCGTCGGCGACGGCGGCTGCCTGCTGGCTGCCGCTGATGCCTCGCAGCCGCAGCGGGCCATCCAGCACCGAGAAGGTATCGCTGCTCCCCGAGGTGCGGCGCTCGATCTCCAGCCGGATGCCCTCGGCCTTGGACAGGGCCTTCGCCAGTTCAGCCCGCACCGAAAGGTCATTGAGCCGCATGATCGGCTGGCCACGTTCGACCCGGTCGCCTTCCTTGACGAAGATCTCCGCGACCTGTCCGCCTTCGAGGTGCTGGACGTGCTGCGACGACTCGGCCGGCGCAATCTCGCCAAAACCCGAGGTCATTTCTGGCACCGGTGCCAGCCATGCCCAGACAAGGAATGCCAGGAGAGCCAGACCGATCAGCCGGATCCAGGAGCGCGAGACTCGCGCATCATGAATCTCCTCGATCGACGCACTCGACGAGAGCGCCGGGTCGTACTTCTCCTGTGGCGGCTTGCGCGCCTGCAAGCCTGTGCTGATCTGTTGCGCGATACTCATGCAGCAGCTCGCCCTTGCGACGGAGGATCAAAGGAGGTCATCTGCCCGCGGTCGAGGCTGAGCACACGGTCGGCCAGCTTGATGTGACTGGGCCGATGGCTGACCATCAGGATCGTGGTGGTGCCACGCCGCCTTTCGAGGCAGGCGAGGAATGCCTGCTCGAGCGCATGGTCCAGCGTCTTGGCCGGCTCGTCGAGCAGCAGGATGTTGGGGTCGCGCAGCAGCGCCTGGGCAATGGCCAGTGCCTGTCGAAACCCACCTGGCAGACTTTCCTGCCGCGCGTGGTCGAGCAGCGTGTTCATGCCCTGCGGCAGCTGATCGATGGAGGCCAGCAACCCCACTTCGCCACAGACCTTGCGCAGCTTGTCGTCCGACGCGGCGGGTGCCGCGAGCCGCAGGTTCTGCGCAATCGTTCCATGGAAGAACATCGGGTTCTGCGGCACGTAGCCGATAGCGGCGCGCAGGTTCTCGGCCGGAATCTGCCGAACGTTGACGCCGTCGATCTGCACGCTACCCACCTGCGGCTGGTAGAGATCGAGGATCAGTCGCAAGAGACTCGACTTGCCCGCACCCGACGCCCCGCGAATGGCAACGAACGTCCCCGGCTCGATGTCGAACGACAGACCCTGCAACGTCCCCTGCGCGGCGCCCTGATAGCGGAAGCTCGCGCGGTCGAAGGTGATGCGACCTGAAAAACTCCGCCGCACCAGCGGCTGGTCGCTCGATGCAGGCGGTCCGAGACGCATCATGCCGTCGATCTGGGTCACCATCTGCGCCATTTCTGTGTACCGCGACAGCATCAGGAACAGCTGCTGGATCGGCGCCAGCACACGCCAGACGATGATCATCGCACCGATCAGCATGCCCACGGTCATCTGGCCTTCCATCACAAGGAACGCCCCGATGACGACACTGGCAGCACCCGACACCGGCACACCGGCGCCGGATAGCGTCACCAGCAGGCGCTGCAGCAGACTGGCGCGGCGCTTCGCACGCGCATTCTCGACGCCCTTGCTGGCCAGTTGCTTGAGCCAGACGTCCTCGCAACCAAGACTGCGAATAAGGCGCAGGTTCGAGACGGTCTCGAGCGCGGTCTGGTAGTGGGCGCGGCGCTTCTGGCTTGCCGCCTGGGCCTGTCGACGCAGCGGTCCGATCATGAAGGCGCCCACCACCGTATAGGCGATGATCAGAACCACTGGGACGTAGGCCAGAGGCCCAGCAACCATGAACAGGCCAATCGTGAAAAGCACCACGAACGGCACTTCGAGCGCGATCGCGGTGAACGGACCGGCGAACAGATCGCGGACGGTTTCGAACTGCCGGAGGCGGCTGATCTGGTCGCCCACCGGCGTGTTGGTCATCATCTGGATCGGCAGCGCCACCAGTTTGCTGAAGATCGCCGTGCTGAGCAGATACTCAAGCCGCCCGGTGATCCGTCCGATGAGGCTGGCCTTGAGGAAGCGGAATCCAAGCTCGAAGGCGCTCGCCAGAACCACGCCGATGATGATGGCCGCCAGTGTATCGAAGGCGCCCGCCGGGATGACCTTGTCGTAGATGCTCATCACGGCGAAGGAGACCACCAGCACCATGATGTTGATGACGGCCGTCAGCCCGAGCAGCACAAGAATGTCTGGCGCGAAACGCCGCAGCGTCCGCCCGAGCCACGGTCCTTCGGTAGAGGCCACCTTCTCGCCCAGAACCGGCGCCGAGAAGGATACAATCTCCAGTCGGCGCTTTCGCGGCAGGTTGCGCTCTGCCCCGGAGCTGGGATCGACAGCGACAATCCGCCCCGTCGGGTCCGCCCGAAGCAATGAGACGGTCTCGTCCACCTGCACTGCTGCCGGCAAGACCTGCAGTGTGATCTCATCAAGCGTTAGCCGGCGCATCTCGCTGGCATAGCCCAGTCGCGCCATGCACCCGCGGACTTCAAGCAAACTGAACTGCATGGGAAAATGCGGCATGCAGCGCGCGAACCGATCCTCCGAGAATGACCAGTTCATCTCATCGAGCAGGCGCACCAACGCTGCCGGTGCATCCCCGCTCAGCGACAGCCCGCCATACTTGCCCGAGGCCAGGTCGGCCCGCAGCGCGTTGAACGCGGCCTTGCGGTCCTGTCCTGTGCCCTGACCTGGCCCGAACGCCGACTGCAGCCGCGCCTGCAGCGCAAGCGCGTTGTCGCCGGGCGTCTGTGTGCTGGCGACGGCGTCCGTCATGCCGGCACCGCCAGATTGGAGGAAGCCATCTGGCGAGGCGGACTTTCAACAAGCGCCAGCTTGCCGTCAGAGAGCATGTAGGTGCGGTCGGCGAGCACCAGATAGGACGGACGCTGGGTGATCATGATCACCGAGACTCGGCCCTTGAGCGAGGCGATGTACTCCTTGAGCCGGGTGTCGCCCTCCATGTCGAGGTTGGCGTTCGCCTCATCAAAGAGCACCACATCAGGTTGCCCTGCCAGCGCCCCGACAAGAGGAATGCGCTCGGCCACCGAGGTCGGCAGCCCAGCCCCCAGTCCGCGGCCCACGCGAATACCCAGACCCTCCTGGTGGCTGGCAAAATAGCTCTCGAGCCCCAGCGCGCTGGCGACGCGCAGCGCATCTTCAAGATAGCGATCCGGTTGGAACCGCGTCATGTTCTCGAGCACGGTGCCTTCGAGCAGCTTCGGACGCGGCGGCAAATACGCAATCCGCGACCGCAACTCCGCCGGATCATAGGCGTCCATGTTGAGGCCATTGATCAGGATCTTGCCTGCCTTGGGCGTGCAATACCCCATGATCAGCCACATGAGCATGGACCGACCCGACCCGTTGGTGCCATCGATGGCAATGATCTCGCCGCGCCGCAACGTGAGGTTGAGCCCTGAGAAGAGCGGCTTGCCCTCGTCCTTGCGATCCATCTCGATGCCGGCCAGTTCAAGCGTCTCGATCTGCTCGCAGCTGCGGCCGCCGCTCGCCCGGAGCGGCAACGCCATGAGCGCCGCGATTTCCTCCTCGGCGCGCCGCGTGTCCTCCTCGCCGACCCGCAGGGCCTCGAGCTTGAGCACCGGCTGAATGATGCGGCTGCCCAGCAGCATCACCGCTGCAAGACCACCGATGGTAATGGCATTGTCGATCACCAGGATCGCCCCGACGCCAGCGATCACCACCGGGGTCACCTGCCCGATCGATCCCGTCACCGCCTGCGAGAAATTGTTGCGCCGCGTCGACTCCGCCCCCACATGCGCGGCCGACGACGAGAGGCGCTCATAGCGGCGCTCCATGAAGGCTTCGAGGTTGAAGCTCTTGATCGACTCGATGCCCTCGAGCACTTCGATGAGGAAGGAGAAGCGACGCCGGTCGATCTCGTGGCGCTTTTCCGATAGCGCCGTGGCCTGCCGATGCAATACCCGCATGATCATCATGGCGCACAGCGTGAACACCATGATCACGCCGGCCATGATCGGCGAAATTACCGCCACAATGCCCAGAAACACCACCGAGAACGGTAGATCCAGCGCCGCTACGGCGGTTTCTCCATGCCGGAATTCGCGGATTTTCTCGATGCTCGACAGCTGGTCCATATAGACGCCCGCCGATTGCTTTTCGACCACGCTGAGCTCGGTCTTGAGCAGCCGCTCGAACACCTGCGCCTGCATATCGCGCTCATAGGCGTCGCCGGCCAGGCCCATCAGCTGGGCTCGCGTCATGCGCAGCACGAGTTCGAGAATAATCGCCGTCAGCACGCCGATGGCGAGCACCGTCAGCGTCTCGTAGCCCTTGTGGGGTATCACCCGGTCATAGATCTGCAGCATGAGCAGCGGCAGCGCGAAAGCCAGCACATTGGCCGACACCGAGGCCGCAAAGATGTGCCGATCGGGCGTGAACTTACGCAGAAGTTCTCGAGTACGCATCACGCAACAACCCACACACGCGCCCGACCCTGGCCGGGAGAGCAATAAACTCGGAGTGAGAATATTCCGTTAGCGTAAATAGTCTCTGAACGGCCGCTGCGGACCTAAGTCCCTACCACGTCACTCTCTCTACGTCGGTGAAGGTCATGACCGATCCGTCGGTGAAGGTGATCGTGCCGTCGGCATCCGTGCTCAGGGTGAGACTCTCCCCACTCTGTGCGCCAACCGTCCCGGACGTGAGCTGCATCGTCCAGCCCTGCCCCGTCACGGTGGCGCCATTGATGGCAATGGAGCCGTCCATACCCTGCAGGGAGATAATGTCCGTCCAGCCTCCGGCCGCACCACCATTCACCGTGTCCGAGCCATCGCCGGCCGTGTACAGGAAGGTATCGCTGCCGGCATTGCCCTGCAGGTTGTCGTTGCCGGTACTGCCCGTGATGATGTCGTTGCCGTTGCCACCCTGGACGATGTCGTTGCCGCCACCGGCGACGATTGTATCGTCCCCGTCTTCGCCATAGACCGTGTCATCGCCACTGCCACCTTCGATCGAGTCGTTGCCGATACCGCCCCAGATGGTGTCGTTGCCCGAGCCGCCTTCCAGACGGTCATTGCCGTCGTCGCCATAGAGCGTATCCACGCCGGCGCCGCCCACAAGCGTGTCGTCACCGCCACCACCCGTGAGCGTATCCATGCCGTCGCCGCCCGAGAGCACGTTGGCGTTGCCGTCGCCGGTGAGGTTGTCGTTGTAAATCGAGCCGGTCACGTTCTCGATGCTGCTGATGCTGTCACCTGCGGCATCGCCGCCGGAGACGACCCCGGTGCTCAGGTTGACAGTCACCGCCGCGCTGGAGCCGGAATAGTCGGCAGTGTCCGTTCCCGCGCCGCCTGAGATCACGTCGGCGCCCGCGCCGCCTGCCAGGATGTCATTGCCATCGCCGCCATAGAGCTTGTCGTTACCGGCGCCGCCGTAGATCGCGTCATCGCCCCCTGCACCCGACAGTGTGTCACCACCCACGGCGAAGAGGGAGATATTGTCGAGCAGACCGCCAAAGCCGTTGTTTTCACCGGCCAGTTCACGGAACTCGAGTTTGTCGAGCCCGCCAGTGCCCGTGACGGTAAACTCGTAGCTTTGGAAGCTCGTCGACGTCGGATTGACACTACTGACCAGAACATTGTTCCAGTAGATTTGGATGGTGTTTGTCGCCTGACCGCTGCGGGCCGCAGCATCGAGGCCCAGTGTATACTGCACACCCGCCTCCGTCTGCACGTTCTGGAAGAACGCGTCGACCGAGCCTTGCGCATCCATCTCGACGAACTGCGACCCGTCCGAGGCTAGTGCTCCGCCAAAGGAGCCTGACGCAGCATTGTCGATAAGCTGCATCACGCCGCTGGATGCGGTCCAGCCCGACATGGACGTGTAGTCATTGTTGCTGGCGATATCGAGAGCCTCAAAGCTGCCATTCACGATCAAATTCGTGCCGCTGGTCGTCCCAGCTTCATCCATGCCGTAGATGATGTCGCTCGCGGCCGTGCCGGTCAGCGTATCGTTGCCATCGGTGCCGAACTGGATCCCGATCGTCTCGGAATAGCTTTCGCCGGCGCCGTTGGTCACCTTCACGGTAACCGTGTCGGAATAGGCCGAACCGCTCTGCGTCGCGACATTCTTGAAATAGGCGATCGTGCCGTCAGGCTTGCCGACCACCAGATCCATATCGCCGTCGCCATCGACGTCTGCTGCGTCAATGTTGACGTTGTCGCCGAGGTCCGACAGCCCGAAAGGATTGGTCTCCTGCAGAGCAAAATTCGGCGACGTCGTCGTTCCAGTGTTCTCGAAGTACGAGAACTGGCCATCGCCGCGGCCTACGAGCGCATCAAGATCGCCGTCGCCATCGAAATCTGCGAACTCGGGCGAAGCATATGTTCCGACATCAGACAGATCGAACAGGTTCGCACCTGCAAACGTGAACGTCGGACTGGACGCTGTGCCGGTGTTGCGGAAATAGTCCAGATTGCCGGCATCATCGCCTATGATGGCATCCTTGTCGCCATCGCCGTCGAGGTCGGCAAACGTGATCGATGTGTGCGAGCCCATGTCCGACAGGCCGAAGGGATTGCTCACCGCAGCGGCAAAGCTTGGGTTGCCGGCCGTTCCCGTGTTCTGGAAATATTGCGTGTTGCCAGTGCTATCCGACACGAACGCATCCATATCGCCATCATTGTTGATGTCGACGAACGTGACGTCACCATAGGTGGCGTTGGTGTTCAGAGTGAACGGGTTGTGCTGCTGGAACACGTAGTTCGGGTTCGCCGCCGTCCCCATGTTACTGTAGTAGGCGAGGCCGCCGGAATCGCGTCCGACGAACAGGTCGAGATCGCCATCATTGTCGATATCGACCAGTTGCGGCTTTGAGTAGCTTCCTTGGTCGATGCCGTTGAAGGGGCTGATGCTGCCGTTCTGCAGCACGAACTCCGGGTCGCCGCCGGGAACTGCGAACTCCTGCGTCAAAGTGATCGCGCCAGTTACTGAGTTGATCGCGAGGCGCGCCGGCACTGTCCGTCAGACTATACGAGAAAGTGTCGCCTGAGATGTAGTTCGACACTCCGCTGACATTGGCGATCGAATGGTCGGCAGTGAAGCCAACGCTAGACTGGTTAGCCAGGACCGAGACCTCGGCAGGCGTCAGGTCATCGGTATGGATGGTGAAGTCCGCAATTGCGCCATCCAGCGAGTCATCACCGCCAAAGCTGCTCGCACCCAGCCGATAGACGCCGTTGCCGTCCAGATTCGGCACAGCGCCCTGATTCTGCGCTAGGAGGTCACCATTCTTGTAGATGCTCATCATGCCGGTCTCACTGACCGTGAACGACCAATGAGCCCATTCACCGTCCTGGATCGCATCCGGCGCGACAACGCTGTAATAGACGCCGTTGAGGATCACCTCGAGGCGCATGTCGTCGCTGTTGAGCACCTGGCCACCATTGATGGTGTTGGTGGTGGTGCCGAAGTCGAACAGCCGCTGCCATTCCTTCGTGCCGCCGTCGACATTGTCCATGCGCGCATACATCGACACCGAGATCGCACCCGTCGAAACGAACGGCGTGATCCGTGCCTGCGCGCCGGCATTGGTGGTCCCACCGGCAAAGTCCAGCGCTGAACCAACCGGAGCGGACGTCCAGCTGGCACCGTTCATCAGCGTCATGGTCTGGGTGCCGCTGAGGGATGTCGCCGTCGTGCCGGTACCCTCGTCGAGCGCATAAGCGACTCTCAGGTCCGGATGCGCGTCAACCTTGGCACCGACCAGCGTGCCGCCATCGGTGATGGCCAGTGCGCTGTTGCCAGTGAACTGGATATCGGTCGGCGCCTCGTTGAGGTTGTTCACCCCGATCGTAAGGTTCTTCGAATAGGTGTTGCCATTGCCGTCGTTCACCTGGACCGTGATCGTGTGCGATGTGTTCGCCTCGAAATTGGTCTCCATGCCCGACTTGACGATGATCTCGTCCCCGGAAACCGCGAAGAGCCCGCTCGGGTCACTGGTGATCGTGTAGGTGAAGCTGTTGGACGCATCCGCGTCCGTCGTCGTCAGGGTCCCGACGATCTGGCGCGTATCCCAACCACCACTTGGCGGTGCAAAGCTGATCGGACTATACTGCGATACGACGGAGCCCCATACGCCCGAAGTGGCTGCGGCGCCCGCGCCTTCTGAACCGTTTAGGATCGTCTCGCCTACCGAAACGCTCTTGACGAAAAAGTTCGTATCATAGCCGGCCTGCGGATCCCAGGCGTCGTTTAGCATCTGGAAAGAGATCGTGCCGGGGTCGGTTACACCAACTGGCAGATTAAGCGTAAAGGTCTGAGCCGCAGCTTCCAGTTCCGACAGTTCGGCGTAGCCGTTTGCCACCGTATCGTGGGCGTTCGTCAGCGTTACGGTTCCGAGGGAGACGCCATTGGCGAACACCTCGACGATCGGCGCAGCTCCAAACTTCTCGCCAGCCAGGGTGAAAGTGACCTTGCCCGTCGCCTCTTCGTTGATGGTCGAGTTCGACAGCACGATATTGGTGGGCGTCTCGTCGTTCAGATCGTTGACACCGACGGTGTAGGTCTGGGTCGAGGTCGAGCCATCGGCCGACGTGGCAACCACCGTTATCGAGTGCGACGCAGCAGCCTCGTAGTTGAGCGCGCCCGCCACAGTGACGACACCGGTCGTCGAGTTGATGGCAAACTTCCCGCCTGCGCTGTTGCTCAGCGAGTAGGTAATTCCCGAGTTCGTCGCATCGGCATCGCTCGCCGCAGCGGTGATCCCCACGGTCGTTCCCACGGCAGCATTTTCGTTGACCGAGTTTGTCGCCACATTGCTGTCGCTGATCGCAGTGACGTCGAACTCATCCACGTCAGCGACCGCGATGGAATAAGTCTGGCTGGAGCTCGAACCGTCGGCCGAAGTTGCCACCACGGTGATGGACTGGGTGGCACCGCTTTCGCGGTCGATGGCGCCGGCAACGGTCACCACGCCCGTGGAACTGTTGATCGCAAACTTCCCGCCCGCGCTGTTGCTCAGCGAATAGGTAATCCCCGAATTGGTCGCGTCGGCATCGCTCGCCGATGCCGTGATCCCCACCGTCGTGCCGATCGCCGCGTTCTCGGTAACAGCATTGGCCGTCGCATTGCTGTCGCTGATTGCCGTGACGTCGAACTCATCCACGTCATTGATGGCAATCGAGTAGGTCTGGGTCGAGATCGACCCGTCAGCAGACGTCGCCTGAACCGTGATCGACTGCGTCGATCCGGCCTCGCGGTCGATCGACCCGGCCACAGTCACCACACCGGTGGTGCTGTTGATCGCGAACTTGCCACCCGCGCTGTTCGTCAGCGAGTAGGTAACGCCAGAGTTGGTCGCGTCCCCGTCACTGGCAAATGCGGTGATACCCACCGTAGTCCCGACGGTCGCGTTCTCGTTGACCGCATTGGCCACAACATTGCTGTCGCTGATGGCAGTCACGTCGAACTCATCCACGTCAGCGACTGCGATGGAATACGTCTGGCTGGAGCTTGAGCCGTCAGCCGACGTTGCCACCACGGTGATGGACTGGGTGGCACCGCTTTCGCGGTCGATAGCGCCGGCAACGGTCACCACGCCCGTGCTGCTGTTGATCGCGAACTTGCCACCGGCGCTGTCGCTTAGCGAGTACGTGATCCCCGAGTTGGTCGCATCGGCGTCGCTCGCGGCGGCCGTGATGCCGACTGTCGTGCCAACCGCTGCGTTCTCGGTCACCGCATTAGCCGTCGCATTGCTGTCGCTGATCGCGGTGACGTCGAACTCATCGACGTCATTGATGGTGATCGCGTAGCTCTGCGTGCTCGTCGACCCGTCTGCCGAGGTCGCAACCACTGTAATCGACTGCGTCGCCCCGCTCTCGCGGTCGATTGCACCGGCCACTGTCACCACACCGGTGGTGCTGTTGATCGCGAACTTCCCACCGGCGCTGTCGGAGAGCGAATAGGTGACGCCCGAATTGGTCGCGTCTCCGTCACTGGCAAAGGCAGTCACGCCCACTGTCGTGCCGACTGCCGCATTCTCGGTAACCGCATTGGCAGTCGCATTGCTATCGCTGATCGCCGTCACGTCGAACTCGTCGACATCATTGATGGTGATCACATAGCTCTGCGTCGAGGTCGAGCCATCGGCCGATATCGCCTGAACCGTCACCGTCTGCGTCGCACCGGCTTCGCGGTCAATGGCCCCGGCAACCGTGATCACGCCTGTCGTCGCATTGATCGCGAACTTGCCGCCCGCGCTGTCGGTCAGCGAGTACGTCACGCCATTGCCGGTCGCATCAGCATCGGACGCAAAAGCCGTGACACCCACCGTCGTCCCGATGGCCGCATTCTCGTTGACCGCATTGGCCACGGCATTGGTATCGGACACGGCAGAGACCGCGAACTCGTTCGCATCGTTGACGGTGATCGAATAGGTCTGGCTGGAGCTCGAGCCGTCTGCCGAGGTCGCAACCACTGTAATCGACTGCGTCGCCCCGCTCTCGCGGTCGATTGCACCGGCGACCGTCACCACACCCGTGGTCGCGTTGATCGCGAACTTCCCACCGGCGCTATCGGAGAGCGAATAAGTGATCCCCGAGTTGGTCGCATCCGCGTCGCTTGCCGCAGCGGTGATGCCGACCGTCGTCCCGACTGCAGCGTTTTCGGTCACCGCATTGGCCGTCGCGTTGCTATCGCTGATCGCGGTGACGTCGAACTCGTCGACGTCATTGATGGTGATCGCGTAGGTCTGCGTACTCGTCGACCCGTCCGCCGACGTCGCCTGGACAGTGATGGTCTGCGTCGCACCAGCTTCCCGGTCGATCGCGCCAGCCACGGTGACCAGGCCGGTGGTCGCGTTGATGGCAAACTTGCCGCCGGCGCTGTCCGACAGCGCGTAGGTCACGCCATTGCCCGTCGCATCAGCGTCCGAAGCAAAAGCCGTCACGCCGACCGTCGTTCCGATGGCAGCGTTCTCGCTGACGGCATTGGCTGACGCATTTGTGTCACTGATCGCCGTCACGTCGAACTCGTCGACGTCATTGATGGTAATCGCGTAGGTCTGCGTCGAGGTCGAGCCATCAGCCGAGGTCGCCTGAACGGTGATCGACTGCGTTGCGCCCGCCTCGCGGTCGATGGCCCCGGCCACCGTCACCACGCCGGTTGTCGCGTTGATGGCGAACTTTCCACCTGCGCTGTCGGTGAGCGAGTAGGTCACGTCATTGACGGTCGCATCCGCGTCCGACGCAAAGGCCGTCACGCCAACCGTCGTGCCGATTGCTGCGTTCTCGGTCACGCCATTGGCTGCAGCATTGCTGTCGCTCACCGCAGAGACCGCGAACTCGTTCACGTCGTTGACAGCGATCGAATAGGTCTGGCTGGAAGTCGACCCATCGGCCGAGGTAGCCACCACTGTGATCGACTGCGTGGCACCGCTCTCACGATCGATTGCGCCAGCAACCGTCACAACGCCGGTTGTCGCATCGATGGCAAACTTGCCGCCGGCGCTGTCCGAGAGCGAGTAGGTCACCCCGTTGCCGGTCGCGTCCGCGTCCGACGCAAAGGCCGTTACGCCCACCGTTGTCCCGATGGCCGCGTTTTCGGTGACCGCATTGGCTGCCGCATTCGTGTCCGACACGGCCGAGACTGCGAACTCGTTCGCGTCGTTCACGGCAATCGTATAAGTCTGCGTACTCGTCGAGCCATCCCCGGACGTCGCCTGGACGGTGATCGACTGGGTCGCGCCCGCCTCGCGGTCGATGGCGCCCGCGACCGTTACCACGCCGGTGGTCGCGTTGATGGCAAACTTGCCGCCTGCATTGTCCGTCAACGTGTAGGTCACGCCATTGGTGGTGGCATCGCCATCCGACGCAAAGGCAGCGATCCCGACCGTGGTCCCGACCGCCGCATTCTCCGTCACAGCGTCCGCGGCCGCGTTGCTGTCCGTCACCGGTGAGACGTCGAACTCGTCCTGATCATTGAGACCGATCGTATAGGTCTGGGTCGAGGTCGAACCATCCGACGACGTCGCCGTCACCTCGATCTGGTAACTCGCTGCCGTCTCGCGATCGAGCGACCCTGCAACCGTCACCTCACCCGTGGTGGGATCAATCGCGAACTTGCCGCCAGCATCATTGCTGAGGCTGTAGCTGACCGACGACGTACCATCGGCGTCCGACGCAAACGCCGTGATCCCAACGCTCGTCCCAACCGCAGCGTTCTCGTTGACGTTATTCCCGGCGGCGTTCGTGTCGCTGATCGCCGACACAGCTGCCTCGTTCACATCGCTG
>JACDQI010000025.1 GCA_015657675.1 Devosia sp. | reverse complement strand
TGCTCGACGAACCGACCAACGATCTCGACCTTGAAACGCTCGACCTGCTGCAGGAAATGCTAGGCGACTATCCCGGCACGGTGATCGTGGTCAGCCATGACCGCGATTTTCTCGACCGCGTCGCCACCTCGGTGATCGTCTCGGAGGGCGAGGGCGTCTGGACCGAGTATGCCGGCGGCTATTCCGACATGGTGGCGCAACGCGGCTTTGGAGTGCGGGCGCCGGACAATGCGCCCAAGGCCAAGGGCAACCGCACGGCGTCGCTGGCGCCGATCGTGCCGCCGACGCCCAAGGGCAAGCTCAGCTTCAAGCATAAGCATGCGCTCGAAACCCTGCCCAAACAGATGGACCAGCTCCGCGCCGAAATCGTTGCCATCAACGCCAAGCTGGCCGACCCCAAGTTCTATTCGCGCGATCCAAGCGGCTTTGCCGCAATGGGCAAGACGCTGGCTGACACCGAGGCCAAGCTGGCCGCGGCCGAGGAGCAGTGGCTGGAGCTCGAACTGCTGCGCGAAGAGCTCGAAGGCTGACGCAAGTATCATATTGTACGACTAATGCCGCGCGCCGCTTGGCAGCGAACAGAAGTGACGGCATGATCGAACCATGCTGTTCCGTCGCGCCGATCTGGATGCCATCTTTGCCGGCAAGATCACCACGGCGTTCCGCCGCTGGAAACGGCCGACCGTCAAGGTGGGCGGCACAGTGCGTACGGCGCTCGGGCTCGTGGCCATCGACGCCATCGAGGTGGTCGACCCTAAGGCATTGACCGAAGCGGACGCCGCAGCTGCCAACTATCCGAATCTGGCTAGCCTGCAGGCGATGTTCGCGAGCCAGGACGGCACCTGCTACCGCATTGCCCTCCACCCAGGCGGGCCAGATCCGCGCGATGCGCTGCAGCAGAACGACGCGCTGTCGACTGCCGATCTCGATGCCCTTACGGCCAAGCTGGCGCGACTCGACGCCGGCGCCGAAACACCTTGGACCGATGCCGTGCTGGCGTTGATCGAGTCGTACCCGGGGTGGTTTCGACCGATCTCGCGGCACGGTTGGGGCAAGATCGCGCCGCGTTCAAGGAGCGGGTCCGAAAGCTCAAGGCGCTCGGCCTGACGCTCAGCCTCGATGTCGGATACCGGCTGTCGCCACGCGGCGTTGCCGTACTCAAGCGGCGCTGAAGCCGGGCAAACCATTTCCCGTCAGCCAGGGCAGTTGGGCGTTTACCATCTGGCTGCCGGCCTTTGTGGGCGCTATGTTGCTTCTGTGATCGGCGATTGGCGTTTGCGACCAAAGCGCTATTGAAATCGACACCCGAGCCTCTAGATTGGCGAAGGTGGCCGAGATGGTCACACAATGAGCCAGCGGGCGACATGCTGCCGCCCCGGCACCAGGCGTAACTAACGCGTGCGGATGGCCTTGCCTCCGGACCGAACTGCGGAAGGAGACTGCGATGACTACTGCACCTGCACTCCGAACCACGGTTTGGCGCAAACGCGTAACCGCCACTGTAGGGTGTTGCCGCTCCAAACGAATGTGACGCTGACCGTCACCTGTTCGTCTCACAAACCCGGTAACACCCCGGCCGTCGCCCGCGACGCGCCGCAGGAGCATTTTTCATGCAGCACACAGTCCACAAGCCCGCCGGCACACGGCCGATCGCCATAGAAGTCGATGGCGAGCCGCAGGGCGTCGTCGTCCCGGCACCCGAAGGTTTTCGGTTCCTTGCCGTGCGCTTCAACGCCTTCGGCATTGACGGCCAGACCTTTGCCACGGTCGAGGCCGCCCAGCTGGCCGCCAGCCGCGCCCTCGGCCAGGTCGCCACACAGTAGATTCGTCTGCAGGCCTTGGCCTGCGGACGAGATTTTTCCCATTCGCAGGTGTTTGCCCGCCGGCAGCAGCCGCCCGCGCTTGCGTGCGGCCTGATGGCCTGACGTGGCGTTTCCCATTTTTCCCAAAACGAGTGCCACTGGCGTATTTACTAATATTAGTTCCTGTTCTATCAATGGCGTGCACGCTGCGAGGCGCTGGGGAGGGAGCCCTGGTTGCCGGTGATCGAGCGCTGCATGATTTGCCCGCGGGAGCGGGTGTAAGGGAGGACTACATGAAACGTCTCGCACTTGCGGCCTTGGCCGCGAGCCTGTTGCTGTCCGGTGTCGCCATCGGTCAGGAAAAAAAGCAGCTCGCCTTCGTGGTGAACGCCTCGTCCGACTTCTGGAAGCTGGCTGAAGCCGGCGTGAAGAAGGCCCAGGGCGAACTCGGCGACGGCTACGAGCTGCAGTTCCGCTATCCCGCACAGGGTACTGCTGCGCTGCAGAACGCGCTGATGGACGACCTCGTGGCGGCCGGTACCGATGCGATCATGATCTCGTCGGCCGACCCGAAGAACTCGATCGATGCCTTCAACCGCATCGCTGCCCAGGTGCCGCTGTTCACTACCGACTCGGACGCTCCGCAGTCCAACCGCATTGCCTATCTCGGCTCGTCCAACACGCTCGCCGGCGTCCAGGCCGGTGAAGAGATGGTCAAGGCGATGGCCGGCAAGGAAGGCAAGTGCATGGGCTTTGTCGGCTTCCTCGGGGCAGACAATGCCATCGAGCGCATCGCCGGCTTCAAGCAGGCGATCGAAGGCCACAACATCACGCTCGTGGACGTCCGCGGCGATGACGTGGACTTCACCCGCGCCCGCACCAATGTCGACGACGTGCTCGTCGCCAACCCGGAAATCAACTGCATGGTCGGGTTCTACTCGTACAACCCGCCCAAGATCTATGAAGCGCTGCAGGCTGCCGGCAAGCTCGGCCAGATCACTGTCACCGCTTTCGACGAAGACCCGGTCACGCTGGGCGCCGTCAAGGAAGGCTCGTTCGCTGCCACCATCGTGCAGCAGCCGTTCGAGTGGGGCTATCAGGGCATGAAGCTGATGGCCGCCTACCTCAATGGCGACAAGTCGGGCGTGCCCGCAGACAAGCTGATCATCGTGCCGACGGCCGTGATCAACAAGGACAATGTCGACGCATTCTCTGCTGACCTCAAGGCAAAGATCGGCGGCTAACGACGTCCTCCAGGGCGGGTCTGACGAAGCGGCAGGCGCGAACTTGCCGCGGCTGTCGGACCCGCCTACTCTTTACCCCACTCGCCCGACCTGACGCAGTGGATTGCCGATGCCCGTGGACGACCCCGTGACCCCGTTTCTTCGCCTCACCGGCGTACGCAAGACCTATCCCGGCGTGGTAGCGCTGGCCGGCTTTGAAATGAGCATCGCGCCCGGAGAAGTCGTCGGCATTGTCGGCGAGAACGGCGCCGGCAAATCGACGCTGATGAAGATCCTGGGCGGGGTCACCCAGCCTGACAGCGGCAGCATCGAGATCGATGGCGAGACCCATGCGGGCCTTTCTGTCGCGAGCTCTATGCGGGCCGGAATTGCATTTGTGCATCAGGAACTCAACCTCTTCGACAATCTCGATGTCGCCGCCAATGTCTATATCGGACGCGAGCCGCGCACCGGCGGCATCCTCAACCTGGTCGATACCGCCAAGATGCGCGCCGACGTGGCGCCGCTGCTCAAGCGCCTGGGCGCCAGCTTTGCGCCGTCGACGCCGGTGGCCAACCTGTCGCTGGCGCAGCAGCAGCTGGTGGAGATCGCCAAGGCGCTCTCGGTGAACGCACGGCTGGTGATCCTCGACGAACCCACCTCGTCGTTGCCGGCCGCCGAGACCGAAAGGTTGCTCGAAGTGATCGCCGGCCTCAAGGCCGAAGGCATTTCCGTCATTTTCATTTCCCACCGCCTCGGCGAGATCGAGCGGGCCTGTGACCGCGTCATCGTGCTGCGCGATGGCGAGCTGGTGGGGACGCTCGACAAGGCCGAGATCACCCATGACCGGATGGTCAAGCTGATGATCGGCCGCGATCTCAAGGTGGCCTACACGGCGCCCAGCACGGCCCGCGGCACGGTCGCATTGGCTGCCGATCGTGTGCGCACCGCGGCCTTCCCGCATCGCGACGTGTCGCTCGACCTGCATACCGGGGAAATCCTGGGGCTCGCGGGGCTGGTCGGCTCGGGCCGCACGGAGCTGGCGCGAGTGCTGTTCGGCATCGACCGCTCTTTCGGCGGCGGATTGCGACTCAATGGCCAGCCGGTGAATTTCCGTTCGGCAGCGGAGGCGGTGTCGCAAGGCATTTTCCTCGTCCCCGAGGATCGCAAGGGTAACGGCATCCTGCTCGACCTGCCGATCTCTGAGAATGTCTCGCTGCCCAACCTGCCGGCTTACGCGCGCAATCTCCTGGTCTCGAAGATCCTTGAAACCGAGCAGGCGGAAAAAAGTCGGAGCGAAACTGGGCATCAAGGCGCCGACGGTTGCGACGCGTACCGGTTCGCTCTCGGGCGGCAACCAGCAGAAGGTGGTGCTGGCCAAGTGGCTCGCCATGCAGCCCAAGGTGATGATCTTTGACGAGCCGACGCGGGGCATCGACATCGGCGCCAAGTCGGAAATCTACAAATTCATGCGCGGCCTCGCCGATACGGGAGTCGCGGTGCTGATGATCTCAAGCGACATGGAAGAGGTCATCGGCGTCTCCGACCGCGTCGCGGTGATGCACGAGGGCGCCATCTCCGGCATTCTGGCGCGGGACGAGGCGACCGAAGAGAACATCCTGCAGCTCGCTATCGGGCGGCAGGTGGCCTAGGGCCACACTACTCCCCTGCCCCAGCGGGCAGGGGCTGAGGGTGGGGGTCGTCGGTTGCCCACTGCGCGACTCTCCCCCTCGATCTGTTCCCGCAAGGGGAGCGGGGGACGGCTGACAAAGACTGAATGGGGGAACGGAACATGCTGAAAAAAGATCTGGGCCTGGGGGTCCTTATCCTCGTCGTGGGCTTTTTCGTCTACATGCGGAACCCGCTGTTCCTCTCGCCCAACAACCTCGCCAATACGGCCAACCTGATCGGGCTTTTCGGCCTGTTCTCGATTGCGCAGGGCTTTGTGATCATCACAGGCGGCATCGAGCTCTCGGTGGGCTCGATGATCGCCCTGCTCGGCGTGCTGTTTGTCGACATGGTCGGCCGGCTCGGCGTTCCCTGGCCGATCGCCGGCGGCATTGTGCTGGTACTCGGCCTGCTGCTGGGGCTGGCCCATGCGCTGCTGATCACCAAGCTCAAGATGCAGCCCTTCGTGGTGACACTTTGCGGCCTGCTCATCTATCGCGGTGCAGCGCGCGGCTACACGGCCGACGCCACCGCCGGCTTCCCGTTCGGCAGCGAGTATCCGGGGCTCGACTTCTTCGTTGCACGCCCGTTCGGCATTCCGACTTCGGTCTATGTGCTGGCCGTGGTGGCGGTGATCGCCTGGTTTGTGCTGCACCGCTCGGTGTTCGGCCGCTACCTCTATGCGGTCGGCAAGAACGAGGAGGCGGCGCGCTATTCGGGCATCCGCACGAACCTGGTTATCGCTGCGGCTTACGTGATCTGCGGCGGGCTGACGGCGATCGCGGCGATCTTTTTTGCCATGTACACCCGCTCGGTATCGCCCTCGGGCCATGCCAATTTCTATGAACTCTATGCCATCGCGGCAGCGGTGCTGGGCGGCTTCTCGCTGCGCGGCGGCGAGGGCTCGATCGTGGGTGTGGTGCTGGGCACTATCCTGCTGCAGATCCTGCAGAACCTCGTGAACCTGCTCGGTATTCCGTCGTCGCTCAACTTTGCGGTGATGGGCACGGTGATCCTGCTCGGCGTGCTGGCCGACCAGCAGTTCGCCCGCTATCGGGAGCGCCGCCGCACCATCGAAGCGGCGCGCGCCAGCCCGGGGGCGCCGCAGGCCAACCCGGCGGAGTAGCGGCCGGTCACAAGCCTGTGTGCTTTACCGCGGCTTAAGTGGCCTCACGTGAGGCTGCGGGATGTTTGCGGTGGTCAACGGCTATCTCTGTGCCTCGTCATGCGACGTTGCCGTCGCGCGGAAGAACATTGACCCGCGCAACCCGCGCAATGATCCGGTGAAAGCCGAGCAGCTGGCGCAGGCCGACGTGCTCAAAGGCAAAGTGCCCAAGGATGCGCCGATCGACGCGCGGCGGGTGAACGGCGTCGAAGAAAGCGCCGCCCTGGCGATGACGCCAAAGCGGCTGCTGGATGTTACGGTTTAAGGCCATCAGGGCCGAGTGAAACGAGGAGTGTTCCGCAGAAGGCAGCACTGCCGTTTCCCCACGCATCGGTGTCACCCCAGCGAAAGCTGGGGTCCATCTTGCCAGTTGCGCAAGCGGAGAAATGGATCCCAGCTTTCGCTGGGATGACACCCGAGTTTGGGGCTAGATCGAGGAGGAGTGAGGCCAGTAGCACCGGGCAGACCTTTATCGCCCTACTTCAGCTAGCCGTCATTGGCGGCGTTGAGTTCGGCGGGGGTCTTCCCGTCGTCGATGGTTTCGCCCGGCATGACGCCATCGCCACCCAGTGCGGCGTCCACCGCGACTGCCAGTGCCACGAGGTCGATCTCGTCGAGGTCGGTCTCGGCCTGCCGTTCGATCTCGCGGCCGAGCGCCTCGAGGATGATCTGCTTGCGTTCGTCCAGTTCAGCCATTGCCATTGACGGAAATCCCGTTGTCATCGAGCCTGATTTCCAGGCCGGGCTTTTGGCTCTCCTGGTAGAAGTAGTAGATCGCAAAGCCTGCCACTGCGACGGCGAGCACCGCGATGACGGCGTAGAGTGTATTCCGGCTCATGAAATGGTCCTGTTGACGCTTGTTGCCCGAGGCAACGCGCCAACTGGTCGAAAGGTTCACATCAGGCCTGACGCAGAGCTCGCACCAGAGCCGCAACCGCAGTGGCGAGGTCGCCGGAATTGTCGATGCGCACCACTTCGACATCGTCGGGGACTGGGGCACCCTCATGGCGCAGACGCTCGGTGATTTCGGCTTCAGTCTCGCGACCACGACCGGCGAGGCGTTTGGCGCGCACCTCGGGATCGGCGGTGATGAGCGTCACAAGGCAGCGCGGGTAGCGCGCCTGAGCGTCGCCGATCATCCGCCGCGAGCCGTTCATCACCACGGTGCGGCCCGCCGCCAGTTCGGTTTCGATGCTGATCGGGATGCCGTAGCTCAGGCCATGGGCTTCCCAGGTCAGCGCGAACTCGCCGCGCGCCTTGGCAGCCTCGAAGCCGGCGACATCGATGCTGTCATGGTCTTCGAGCGAGGCCACCGCATCACGGTGATCACCCGCGCGCGAAGACGAAGTTCGGGTCGTCGGCGAGGGCCGCCTTGGCGGCTGCCATCAGCGTGTCCTTGCCGGCGCCCGAGGGGCCGACCACCAGTATGAGTGCCCCGGGACGCGGCATCAGCTGACCCGCTTGCCTTGCCGCCAGACACCCAGCACCACCGGCGCCGAACTGGTCTTGCGGACCCGCACCAAGTCGCCGCGCTTACCGACGGCAATCTCACCACGATCATCGAGATGCGCGGCCTTGGCGGGATTGCGCGTCACCAGCGCCACCGACTGGGGCAGCGAGATGCTGTCGATCCGCTCGGGCAGCGTGAAGGCGGCGAACAGCAGCGAGAACGGCACGTAATCCGAGCTCAGCACATCAAGCACGCCTTCGCGCGCCAGTTCGGCGGCCGAGATATTGCCGTTATGCGACTTGCCGCGCACCACGTTGGGGCCGCCCATCAGCACCGCAAGGCCTGCTTTATGGGCAGCGCGGGCGGCTTCGAGGGTGGTGGGGAATTCGGCAATAACCACGCCATCGCGCACGGCTTCTTCGACATGGTCGAGGGTGGCGTCGTCGTGGCTGGCAAAGGCGAGGCCGATCTCTCGGCCGCGGGCCAGAATGGCGTCGTGGCTCTTTTGCGAATAGAGCGCGCGCTCGGCCTGGCGGTCGGCGATGAACTGGCTCATCTCGGCATCGGAGAGCCGCATGCGCTTCTGGTAGTAGGCGATGTAGTGCTCGAGCGTGGTGTACTGCCGGGCGCCGGGCGTGTGATCCATCAGCGAGGCGAGTTTCACCACCGGCTTTTTGTACTGCACCTCGAACTGTTCAATGACGTCCGGAGTCGGCAGTTCGCAGCGCAGGTGGACGAGATGTTCGGCGCGCAGCCGGTCCTCGGCATCGGCCTGGGCGATGGCATCGACCTGGGCGGTGACGTCGGCAGAAATGTCGCCGACTTCCGGATCGGAGCCACAGCGCACGGCATCGAACACCGTGGTGATGCCGGCGCCGGCGATCTGCGCGTCATGGGCCTGCAGCGCGGCAATGGCGTGCCAGGTGACGCCGGGACGCGGGCGATAATGATTCTCGTAGTGGTCGGTGTGCAGTTCGACGAGCCCGGGAATGAGGTAGTCGCCTTCCATGTCCTCGCCGGTGCTGGAGGGACCGGGGTCGATGGCAGCAATCAGTCCGTCGCGCACCAGCACGGAACCTTCGACCACCTGGTCGGCGAGCACGATGCGAGCATTGCGGAAACTCTGTTCGGCCATCAGGGCATCACTTGCGCAAGGGGTAGTCGGCCAGCCGGACGAACGGGCCGCCGGCTGCCGGTTCATGGAAGAGCACGAGCCGGTCGAGCATGACCTCGTCGGCCAGTACCGGCGCGAACCATTCGGTCGCGGCCGCCATCACCGGCCCCTGCATGTCTCCAACCAGCCGATCGGTCAAGGTCATGTGCAGGAGGAATTGCTCGAGCACATAGGGATAGCCGTAGAGATCGAGCAGCTCGATCTGCCGTGGCGTCAGCGGCGACTTGAGGCGGCGGGCGCGATCCTGGGGGGAAAGCGGGGCGCGGAAGGGGTCGAAAGCGGCAACGACATCGGCAGCAAAGGCCGTCAGTTCGGGACTCTGGACCACAGGCGTCAGCGCCAGGAAGCCTTCGAGAGAGCGGACTTCCAGGCGACCCAGCGAGACCGGCGCCGTGTCGGCGGCAAAGCGGCTCAGCGCGGCGTCGAGGCTATCGGCGGACTGATCCGGGGCCAGTTCCATCGGCGCTTTGATCGTAGCGTGAAAGCCGTAGCGGTTGGCCGAAGGGGTGATGGCGCTCCGGGATGCCGCGTCGAGGCCGCCGATTGTCATCGGTTCTGCGGGTCCGGCTGCCGCGTCACGGCCGAGCCAGAGGGAGGCCCGCTGCCAGAGATCGCTGTCGACGGGCGGGGCATAGTAGATGGCGTAGCGATCGGGCATGGGGCTCAAATCAGGGCGGGAAAGCGGCCTGCCTAGTTGAGGAGCATGACGGCTGTTTGACAATAGCCGCGAATGGCAACGCACCCGGCATGAGCCCCATCATGCTCATGCCGGGTGCCTGCAGCGCCGCCTTGGGCCGGTCGGCGCTGCAGTGCGACTTCCCTAGTCGGGGCCAGCTGAATTGCCGATGAACGCAGTTGGTGGCATGCCATCCGTCGATGGGCGGGCTTGTCAGCGCCCGAGAGGCCACCCATCATGGGCCAAGAGGGACTCCCGCATGGATCGCGACATTCTCGAAACGCTGTTCGGCGTGGCCGTCGAGGCGGCCCAGCCTGCCCACGCGGTGCGGGCGCACCTGCCGCAGCGGCCAGCCGGTCGCACCATCGTTGTGGGCGCAGGCAAGGCTTCGGCGCAGATGGCCAAGGCTTTTGAGGCCGCCTGGGACGGGCCACTCAACGGTCTGGTGGTGACCCGCTATGGCTATGGCGCGGCCTGCAATCGCATCGAGATCGCCGAGGCGGCGCATCCGGTGCCGGACGCGGCCGGGTATCTGGCGGCGCGGCGGATCATGGAACGGGTGTCGGGCCTCGGGCATGACGATCTGGTGGTAGCGCTGATCTCGGGCGGTGGCTCGGCGCTGTTGCCGCAACCGGCGCCGGGGATCAGTTTTGAGGACGAGCAGGCCGTGAACCAGCAATTGCTGGCCTCTGGCGCGCCGATCGGGGTGATGAACGTCATCCGCAACCAGATTTCGGGCATCAAGGGCGGGCGGCTGGCGGCACTGGCGGCGCCGGCGCGGGTGGCGACGCTGGTGGTCTCGGACATTCCCGGCGACGATCCAGCACTGGTGGCATCGGGTCCAACGGTGCCGATGCGGGCCAGCCGCGCCGAGGCCCGGCATATGGTGGCGCTCTATGGGCTGAAGCTGCCGCATGCGGTGGCGGCACTGCTGGCGTCGGACGAGAACCTGCCGCCGACGCCGGGCGATCCGGCCTTTGCACG
The DNA here is from genome assembly GCA_015657675.1 of Devosia sp. Classification (GTDB taxonomy): domain Bacteria; phylum Pseudomonadota; class Alphaproteobacteria; order Rhizobiales; family Devosiaceae; genus Devosia_A. The sequence goes on along the minus strand of JACDQI010000025.1, from coordinate 5,481 downwards.
CAACAGCGTCAGCGTCATTGCATCGGCCGCGATCTCGCTGGAGGCGGCGGCGGCGCGAGCGCGGGGCTTTGGGCTTGTCCCGGCAATTCTCTCGGATGCCATCGAGGGCGAGGCACGCGAGGTGGCCAAGGTGCATGCGGCGCTGGCGCGCGAAACGGCGCGGCACAACCGGCCGTTTGCCAAGCCGGCGGTGTTGCTGTCGGGCGGGGAAACGACGGTGACGCTGCGGGGCAATGGCCGCGGCGGGCGGAATGCCGAGTTCCTGCTGGCGTTTGCGATTGCAATTGAGGGCACTACAGGAATCACGGCGCTGGCCGCGGATACCGACGGCATCGATGGGGCGGGCGACAATGCGGGTGCGGTGGCTGACGGCACGACGGCCACCCGGATGCGTGCGGCCGGCATCGACCCGCAGGCGGCGCTCGCCAATAACGACGCCTACATGGCGTTCCGGGAGATCGGTGGGCTGTTCATCACCGGCCCCACCGGGACAAACGTCAACGATTTCAGAGCAATCATCGTGAGGTAAGCGATCATGGCAAAGGCAGTCGGCATAGGCGGCGTGTTCTTCCGCGCCACGGACACAAAGGCGCTCGCCGCCTGGTACGAGACGCATCTCGGCGTGACTGGATTCTGGATGCAGGAGGCGGGGCCGACGGTGTTTGCGCCGTTTCCAGCCGACACGAGCTACTTTCCGGCAGCCAAGCAGTGGATGATCAACTTCCGGGTCGATGATATCGACGGGCTGATCGCCCAGCTGACGGCGGCAGGCATTGCGGTAGAGACGCGGCCTGACGAGTGGGATACGCCGGAAACCGGGCGGTTTGCGCGCATCGTCGATCCGGACGGCAATCCGATCGAACTCTGGCAGCCGCCGGGCGAGTAAGCCCCGGGAAATCCGGACCAAAATATCGGCCGGACGGACTTCCATTTGTCGTACTCTTGCCCTTAAGTGCGCCCGATCACGAGGAGGCGCCTTTCCATGGCCAAAAAGAAGATTGCCGTTATCGGCATCGGCAAGATTTCCCAGGACCAGCACCTGCCGGTCATCGACAAGTCCAAGGATTTCGAGCTCGCCGCCTGCGTCTCCACGCGCGGCATCGGCCATGGCAACGTGCCGGTGTTCAAGACCCCGGCCGAGCTCTATGCCGCCATGCCGGAAGTCGGTCTGGTCTCGATCTGCACGCCGCCCAATGTCCGCCACCAGATGGTGCGCGAGGCGCTGGACGCGGGCAAGGACGTGCTGCTGGAAAAGCCGCCGACACCGACACTGGCCGAGTTCGATGATCTGGTCGCCTATGGCCGGAAAAAGAAGAAGGTGCTGTTCCAGACCTGGCACAGCCAGTATAATGAAGCCGTCGACGCAACCAAGAAAATCCTGAAAAAAGAAGGCGTTACGTCTGTCCGCATCGACTGGCGCGAGAGCGTGCGCAAGTGGCACCCGGGCCAGGACTGGGTGTGGGAGCCGGGTGGCTTCGGCGTCTGCGATCCGGGCATCAACGCCATGTCGATCTTCACCAAGATCATGCCGTTCCCGGTATTCGTCGCTTCCTCCAAGCTGAAGTACCCGGCCAACCGGCAGACGCCGGTGGATGTCGAGATCGTCTTCAAGTCCGGCGAAAAGCATCAGCCCAAGCTCAGCGCCGGGTTCAACTGGCTCGAAGAGTCCGGAGAGATCTGGACCGTCTCCATCGAAACGGAAAAGGGCACGAAGCTCCGGCTCGAACGGGGCGGCACGGTGCTGGTGGTCAACGACCTCGTGGTCATCCAGAACAAGTCGGAAGAGTATGAAGGGATCTATGATCGCTTCGCCAAGCTGCTCAAGAAGGGCAAGTCCGACATGGACGGCGCGCCGCTGCGGCTGATCTCGGATGCCTTCTTCCTCGGCGCCCGCGAGAACGTCGAAGACTTCAACTGGTAGGCTGACCGGCCATTTTCGTCCTTTCCCTGCCGGGCGCTCGGGTGAGCGCCCGAGCACCGCTGGCTAGCGCGACGTGTGAAATTCTGTCGGTTGCACGTTCGTTGCTCGCAGGCCGCCTCCACCAAAGATCTAGGTGTCGCGTCTGGATTACCGACGGGCGTCGGGCCTATAGATTGTCGGAGGACGGCCGGTGAGTTTTGCCGGCCTGGAGGACCCCGATGTACGAGACGTTCAAGGGCTCGGCGCACCCGCTTGCGCCGACCGAAATCGCCATTACCGCCATGCCGACCGACGAGCGGGTCTGGGTGCCGCAGGCAGAGGGCGTGTGGTTCCGGCCGCTGTTTCTCAACACCCTGCAGGGGCAATGGTGCAATCTGCTGCGGGTGCGGCGCGCCGGCATCCTCAGCCGCCACCTCCATCCCCAGCCGGTGCATGGCTATGTGATCAAAGGCCGCTGGCACTATCTCGAGCATGACTGGGTGGCCGAGACGGGCTCGTATGTGTTCGAGCCGCCAGGCGAGATCCATACGCTGACCGTGCCGGAGGACTGCGAGGAAATGATCACCTTCTTCAACATTTCCGGCTGCATGGTCTATCTCGACAAGGACAACAAGCAGATCGGGTTCGAGGACGTATTCACCAAGATAGATATGTGCCGTAAGCACTATATCGCGGTGGGCCTGGGTGCCGACTACGTCGAGCAGTTCGTGCGCTGAAGCGCCCTTACTTTCGCCGCGTGAAGGGTTCATCGTCAGTTCATCGATGTCGGCTACAAGGCCGTCCAATGAACTGACAAGGAGACTATCATGACCCTCAAGCGCTTGTGGCAGAAGCTGCGGACCGAACGTCCGTCGCGCCCGCAGACCGACTGGACCACCAACTGGACGCTGCGCGACCTCGCAGACCTGCCGTCCCAGCACCCGCGGCGCGACGAGCGCTGACACTCTCGGACGGCGCGTGCCGTCCGGGTTCATCAATCCGGGACGATGGCGTTGAAGCGCCCACCGGAGGTCAGCGGCGCCAGCACCGGCCAGGCGGCGACCGAGAGCGACACCCACCAGAGTTTCTTGCTCATTCGGCCAGGCCCCTCATCGGCCTGGGCTGTGGTGTCGCCGGGCGGGAAAAGTTCGAACTCTTCCCACGGATGATCCATATAGGCCCGGAACGGCTCGTGGCCGACCACCTCAGCCGTAATGCTGACAAAACCGCTCGCCGGATCGGGTTCGGCCGTGATCGTGCCGGTCACGTCGCCGCAGGTGAACCGCGCTCGCATATGCTTGTCGGGCACGTGCTCTTCGAGCGTGAGCGTGATGTCGCGCGGCGGGGTGCCGTCATTGTCGGTGCGCCAGAGCGGGAAATACCCGACCGTGTGCGCGAGCCGGTCGATCAGCCAGCCCATTTCCCGTCCCGTGTCGGGGAAGGTGAACTCCCCGCCGGCACCGGTCGAGTCGTAGAACCAGGGTTTTCGGTTGGGCGGTGTCATGGTTGCCTCACTGGGTCCAGTAAAGCTGGACCGAGTGGGACGCGGCGTCAATTCCGTGGTGGGGCTGGCGACGGTCTGTCGCGCGTGATCATGGGCTCGATACCCCTCTCTGGCTCCCCAGCCACCGTCATCCTCGCGCTTGACGCGAGGATGACGGTGCGGGGGATGGGGGAGGAACTGACTGAGAGATCGGGCTATTCGCAGAGGCGGGCGGTGCAGGATTTGCCGTGGCAGCCCATGTCGACGTGCAGGTGATCGCGGTGTTCGGCGTTGGCTTCGGGACCGAGGGTGGTGGTGAATTGGGCGCAGGCGGCGTCGTGGGCGAAACGCAGCAGGCGGCCCTCGGATGAGAGCGCATCGGACCAGCCGGCTTCCACCGTCACCGTTCGGCCGTCCGCGAGCTTGAAACCGATGATGTCGAGGGCGTCGGCGAAGGCGTGGAAGCTGAGATTGCCCGACGTGCCGTTGTTGACGTTGCGGCACATGTAGCTGGTGCCGACCAGCAGTTCGGCGACGTGGGTGTTTTCCTTGGCAAAGAGATAGCCGTCGATGGCGCCGATCCAGGCGGGGAGCGCGGTGGCGACACCGCAGGAGGTGGTGACGCGGCCGGACACCGGCACCAGCTTGCCGTTGACCAGCACGCCGGTGATCGAAAGCGGCGATTGCGCGCCACACTGCTTGTCGCTGATGGGCGGCAGCAGCTTGCCTTCGACCTGGCCGGAGAGCAGGGCCGGACAGGCGCTCTGGTAGATGCGCGGTGGCGCCGTGGGCGCCGCCGGCTCGGCATCGGGCGCGACATGGTCGACGGGGGTGTCGTCCTTGCCATCGGTTTTCGGCACCGTTGGCGCTTCAGCCAGCGGAGTTTTCACAGCATCGGGGTCCGGGCGCTCGCGTGGCAGGGGGAGCCGGGCGTCGTGTTTTCGGCAGGCTTTGGGTCGGCGGGCAGGGGTGGAGTGGTGGTCGAGACCGGCCGCGCCTTGGGCAGCGGCACGTCCTCCACCGTGGCGTCTTGTGCCATGGCGCCGGAGGCCACCAGAGGGATCAGAAGGAGAGCGCGGCAAAGCTGGGAAAGTCTCATGCCGGCAAACGCCCGCTGCGGCAACGGGTTGCCTCATTCAGGCGGCGCGGACCAGAAAGATCATTTCGTCCTGCGTGCCGTCGAAGGCGGCGCCCTGCCAGTCGCCGAGCACCGCCTCGACGCGCAAGCCGGCGGCGGCGAGGTGGGCCTCGATGGCGGGCCGATCCATGAAGCGCAGGGTGCTTGTCGACACCAGCGTCTCGTCGGGGAAGGCAAATTGCTGCTCGAAACGCACAAATTCGCCCTCACGGCCCAGAAACGTGCGCGTTTCGGTGATGGCCTGGCCGCCGGCGTCGGCCTCGTTGACGGCGTAGTCCCAGCGGTTGGCCCAGTCCACGGCCGGGTTGCGGCTTTCGAAGACGAAACGGCCGCCGGACGCGAGATTGCGCGCCACCATGGCAAAGGTTTTGGCCACGGCTGCGTCATCGAGCAGCACCTGAAAGGCGTGACCGGTGGAGATAATGAGGTCGTAACGGGCGCCGGAGCGATAGTCCTCGGCTGCCGAGAGCACCCATTCGATCTCGCCGCCGAAGCGCTTTTTGCGCGCCACGTCGAGCATGGCGGGCGCCGGATCGACGCCGGTGACGAGATGGCCGCGCGCCGCGTAGGCGTCGGCGAGCAGGCCCGTACCACAGCCCAGATCGAGGATGCGCTGCGGGCCCGAGGCGGGCAGACGGAGGTAGAAATCACGATCGGCCGACCAACCGCAGTTGATGTCGTAAATCGCCGCCAAACGCGGGTTGATGTAGTGCTCGTCGATCATGGCGCAGGGTTCTAGGCGGCCCGGCCGCTGCCGTCCAGCCGGGCGGCCCGGTGCGCCGGGCGGTTAAGGGCTCATAAACCATCTTTGCCGGACCCCGCGCGTCTGGCTATCACGCCGCGCATGTCCGTGCCCCTCGACCACATCCGCAATTTTTCCATCGTCGCCCATATCGACCATGGCAAGTCCCACCCTCGCCGACCGGCTGATCCAGCTCACCGGCGGGCTGGAGGCCCGGG
>JACDQI010000220.1 GCA_015657675.1 Devosia sp. | reverse complement strand
GGCGTGCCGATCCTGGGCACCCAGCCCGACGCCATCGACCTCGCCGAAGACCGCGATCTCTTCTCAAAGCTGCTCAGCAAGCTTGAGCTGCACCAGCCCAAGAACGGCATCGCCTATTCGCTCGAGCAGGCCCGCATCGTCGCCGAACGTCTGGGTTACCCGCTGGTCATCCGCCCGAGCTACGTGCTCGGCGGCCGTGCCATGCAGATCGTCCACTCCCCCGGCGAGTTCGAGAACTACGTGCAGCACACGCTGACCTCGCTGGTGCCGCCCGACATCCTGATCCGCTACCCCAACGACAAGACTGGCCAGATCAACTCGGTCCTCTCCGACAACCCGCTGCTGTTCGACGGCTACCTGAGCCGCGCCACCGAGATCGACGTCGACTGCCTCGCCGACGGCAAGGACGTCTTCATCTGCGGCATCATGGAACACATCGAGGAAGCCGGCATTCACTCGGGCGACAGTGCCTGTTCGCTGCCGCCGCAGAACCTCTCGCCCGAAATCATCGCCGAGCTGAAGCGCCAGACTACCGAACTGGCCTTCGCCCTCAAAGTCGGGGGCCTGATGAACGTGCAATACGCCATCAAGGACGGCACCATCTTCCTGCTCGAAGTGAACCCGCGCGCCAGCCGCACGGTGCCCTTCGTCGCCAAGGTGATCGGCGAACCCATCGCCAAAATCGCCAGCCGCATCATGGCCGGCGAGACGCTCGCCAGCTTCGGTCTCGTCGAGAAAAAGCTCAACCACGTCGCCGTCAAGGAAGCCGTGTTCCCGTTCAACCGCTTTAACGGTGTCGACACGGTGCTCGGGCCCGAGATGAAATCGACCGGCGAAGTCATTGGTCTCGATTTCGATTTCGCCATGGCCTTTGCAAAGAGCCAGATCGGCTCGGGCTCGAAAGTGCCGCGTGAAGGCACGGTCTTCATCTCGGTCCGCGACGACGACAAGCCGCTGATCCTCGATTTCTCGCGCAAGCTCGTCGCCAACGGCTTCAAGCTCGTCGCCACCTCAGGCACGCAGAAATATCTGGTTGAGAACGGCATCGCCGCTATCCGCGTCAACAAGGTGCTCGAAGGCCGGCCGCATATCGTCGATTCCATGAAGAACGGCGGCATCCAGTTGGTGATCAACACCACAGACGGCCAGAAATCGATCTCTGACAGCCGCGACATCCGCCGCACGGCGCTGATGGGCAAGATCCCCTATTATACCACCATCCCGGGCGCCAACGCCGCAGTCGCCGGCATCATCGCCTACCGCGACGGCAACCTCACCGTCCGCCCGCTGCAGGACTATTTCCTGGCCTGATTATGACCCGACCCGCGCCCGACATCGTCGCGCGGGTCGAACGGCTGCTGGGCTGGTCGCCGGAAACCTGGCGGCCGGTACAGCGCGGCTACACGCCCACCGCGCGCTATGTCTTGTCGGGCGGGCGTCGCACCGGTTTCGTCAAGATTTCGACGACCCCGATCACAGCCGGGCAGATAAACCGCGAGATCGTGGCGTATAGCGGCATTTCCGGGCGCTTCGTGCCCAAGGTGCTGGCGGCAGACCCCGACCCGGAAACACCAATCCTCATCATTGAGAATCTGAGCACGGCAATCTGGCCGCCGCCATGGGATGACCGAACCCTGGGCATGGTGCTGGACAGCATCGCCGAAATGCATGCGACGCCCTCAACGCTGGTGCATGGCGGGCTATTGATGGGGCGCGATCCCGGTTGGCCTAAAGTCGCCGCCGATCCCAACGCATTCCTTTCGATCGGCCTTGTCGATGCTGTCTGGCTTGACCGCGCCCTGCCCAACCTGCTTGCGGCTGAAGCGGCGTGCAACTTCGGTGGCGAGGCACTGACCCACCTCGATCTGCGCAGCGACAACCTTTGTCTTGCACCCAACGGCGTCAAATTCGTCGACTGGTCCGAGGCTTGCCGCTCTTCGGCTGACGTCGACTTGGGCTTCTTGCTGCCGAGCCTTGCCTACGAGGGCGGGCCACTGCCCGATGCAATTCTGCGCCGGCGCCCAGACATCGCGGCGGCGGTCTCAGGCTTCTTTGCCTCCCGTGCCGGGCTGCCGACCATACCGCTCTCACCGTTCGTGCGACGGGTCCAGCGCGAGCAACTCACGACCGCTCTGCCTTGGGCGATCCGAGCTCTCGGACTGCCGCCGCCCGATCCGCTCTGAGCAGCGGCGTCCACATGGCAGTCGGGACTCCCCTACCCACGGCCCGGTTCCAACCCGCTGAGCCATCCGATCAGCCGGCGACCCTCGCGTTCCAGCAGATCGGCGCGTCCGAGGCTTTGCGCGAGCAGCGATGCTCCCTGCAGCGATGACTGAAGTTGCAGCGCCAGATCGTCCGCGTCCGCCGCCCTGCCCATTTTCGCGAACTGGCGCGCCATCCAGGACATCGGATCGGCCAGCAAGGCGGTGGAACGCTCGGCCAGCGAGCCGCCTTCCTTGCGCATTTCGCCACTCAGCGTACCCAACGGACAGCCATGCTCGGCCACGATTGGCGCGTTGGCGATTGTCATTTCAACAAAGGCGATCAAGCGCTGGAGCGGATCCGACATTTTCGCCATTTGCGCCTGCAACTGAGCGAACTCCTCTGCGCGCCGCGACAGGATCGCGGCGCCAATGTCGTCCTTCGACTTGAAGTAATAGTAGATATTGCCCAGCGGCACTTCAGCTGAAGCGGCGAGATCGGCCAGCGTTGTCTTGCGGTAGCCCTGCCGATGCGCCAGATCCACCGCCGCCCGGGTGAGCATCTCCCGCTTGCTTTCCGATCGTATCTTCTCGGCCAAATCGGTCCTCGTCTAGCTCAGGAAAACGCTGCTCCGCCGCATCATGCGTCCCGTCATGCTGCGCATGACGCTTTGCGGCATCAGGGCATTCATGATCCGGTATAGCCTCCCGGGCAAGACCATCATACGATTGCGCTTGAGTCCCTCCAGCGCCTCAGCCACGCATTGGTCGACTCGCATCGGCTTGATCGGCATCGGCGCGGCCCGCAGGCCCATCTTGTCGATGATGGGCGTCTCGGTCGGGCTGACGACGACGACCGTGATCCCAACGCCAAAGGCCTTGAGTTCGGCATGCAGGCTCTTGCCCAGTGTATTGATCAGGCCCTTGGTGGCGGCCGCAATGGCGTTGTAGGGAATGCCACTATCACCACCCATGGCCGATACAAGGAGCGTTGCGCCACCGCCGCGCGCCTTGAAGCGCTTGCTGAAGTGGTTCGTCAGCACCGTGTGTGAAAGCGCGTTCAGCTGTACGATTTCCGTCAGGTCATCGCTGCAGAACGCCAGGAAGTTTCCCGGCCGACCCGCGCCAGCGTTGGAAACCAGCAGCCCGACATCAAGGTCGGCAGTACCACTGACCACGGTATCGACCGCCTCGCGACGGCTGAGATCTGCGACGATCACCCGGTAGTCGACCCCATACATCCGCCGCAGATCGACACCGACAGCCTCGAGCTCATCGCCGCGACGGGCAACGAGCACAAGATTGATGCCCGAGTGGGCCAGTTGGCGGGCGAACTCCCGCCCGAGGCCCGACGATGCGCCAGTCACCACTGCCCAAGGCCCAAAGCGCCCCTTGTCTACGTTCGTCGTCATCTTGCTCTCGCCCACGTCATGCTCTCCTTGGCACAAATTTAGTTAGTCAACTAACTCACACGCCGGTGATGATGTCAACCGTCGAAGAAAACGCAGGTGCTGACATCAGCTGCAGCGCCGAACGGAGGGCGCGTCCCGCGCACTATACGAAAGGATCATCGCCCCAACGCCCTGCGTCACGTCAAACAAGAGTATTCAAGCAGTATTCATTCACCCAAAAGATTGCAGCTCAACTGTGCCCGCTCTCGATCAGCAAAACTATATCGCCCAGATCACCGCCCGTCTCGCCGACGACCAGCGCATCCGCGCCCTGCTCCTCTCCGGCAGCTTTGGCCGTGGCACCGAGGACGCTTATTCCGATGTCGATCTCCTGGCTCTCGTCGCCCCCGACAGTCAGGAAGCCGTGATGTCCGGCTGGCGTGAGAAGCTCGAGACCATCGCGCCCATCGTCTATTTCAACCGCCTGCCCTTCGCGCCCGTCCTCAACGCCATCACCGACGCCTGGCTGCGCTGCGACCTGCAGGTTCAGCCCGCCACCGAGACGCGCGGCCTCACCCAGGACCGCTACAAGGTGCTGATCGACCGCGACGGCATCTACCCCGCCCTGCCCACCATTGCGCCGCTTATGCCCACCGAGCCGCGCCAGCTCGCCGGCATCGTCACCGAGTTCATCCGCATCCTCGGCCTGCTGCACGTCGCCGACGGCCGCCGCGAGTACGAGCTCGCCACTACCGGCACCGGCATGATGCGCGGCCTCCTCACCAACCTCTTGATCCTCGAAATGAAACGCGGCGATCAGGGCGGCATGCTGCACCTCAGCCGCAAGATCGACGCCGCCCGCATGCAACTGCTGCTCGACCTGCCGGTCGCCGCGCCAGACCGCTCAGCAATCCTCGTCGCCAACGCTGCCCTCGCCAAAGCCTTCTTCCCCCGTGCCAAGGCCTTCGCCCAGCACATTGGCATGCCCTGGCCCGCCGACTTCGAAGCCGCCACGCGCGCCAAACTCAAGGCCGACGTGGCCGATGGGGATTGGAACTGGTAGCGCGCTAGAACAGCTCCTCGTTCGGCAGGTCTTCCGGCGCCACCACGGCTTTGCCGCTGCGCGACACCCTGATGAACTCCGGCAGCGAGCTCGTCCTCGCCAGCGACAGCAGGCGATTGGCGCTGAGTTCGGTGAGCTTGGTGCCCGCCGAGAGCAGCAACCGGCCCTCCTGGTCGGTAAGGTCGTTGAGAAGAATGTCCCCCGGTCGCGCCATCACCGGGCGGATTGACGACACGCCCTCGGCAGGCGGTGTCTCGATCACGAGCAGCAGCGTGCGCGCCACCACGAAGATGTCCGGGTCGTAGCGGGCCTTGTTCCGCGCCAGCTTGATGAAAGCGTCCTCGCGCGTCCGCGACTCGCCGGTCGCGGCATCGGCCAGGTCGATCAGCACCTTGAGGATGCGGGCCGACTGCGGCAGCTCCACCCCACTCGGCCCATCCTTGGGCCAACCTGAGCCATCGAACCCCTTGCGTGCATAAAACACCGTACGCGCCACGCCATCCATGCGTGGCATGTTGGCAATCAGCCGCGACGCCACCAGCGCGCTTTCCTCGATGCGCAGCGCCTCTTCTTCGCTCAGCGGCATATCGGCGGCATACTTGGCCGCCAGGTCGTCGGGCAGTGAGATCACCCCCATCGGGTAGAGCAGCGCTGCCAGGTCGAGTTCCCAGCCCTTTTCGATGGTCATGTGCTTGGCCATCTGCCGGGCCCAGCGCTGCACCTTGGCGGCCTTCTGGAACACTTCGGGTCGGGCGGTGGCCAGAATGTCGGTCATCAGTTTGACGCCGCCGCGCAGAAGTTGTTCCTGCGCCTTGAGCGCCACCGAAAGTTCGCGGTTCTTGGTCTCGGCGAACTGCTCGGCCACCTTGCGCGCCGCCTGCTCGTGCTTGAGCCGCGCCAGTGCCATGTTGATCGTTACGGGAGCGGCGACCACGCCGCTTTCAAGCTGAACTGCACCCATCGGCGCCTCCTTGGGGCGACACCTCGGGTCAATCCAGCGGGTTGTGACTTAAAGCGCGGTTCCGCTGCTGATCCGTGTCACCTGACAGAGAGGATGAGCCACGAAACAAGGCCATTCGAATAACTTCTCTATCAGCATGTAATTCAATTTTTAGCTGTCGGAGGGACGCTCCGCCAGCACCAGCAGACCCCAGACCGGCTGGCCGCGATCCTGCCGCAGCGGCGCCGTCACCAGCGTACGCAGGATGAGCCCCGCCTCGATAACCGCTGCCCGCGCCGCCGCCCCGCTATGCGCATAGCGGAGCGACGTCCGCAGCACGAGCGGCTCCTCCCCGTCGTGCCGCTCCAGCGTGAAGGCAAAGAGCCCGCCCGGCGCCAGTCGCGCCGCAGCGGCCGCCATGATCGGCGGCAAGGCCCCGCAATAGTTGAGCACATCCGCCGCTGCCATCAGGTCGTAAGGCTCGTCAGCCCCACCCAGAAAGGCCATCAGCTCGGCCTGCTCGAGTCGATCATAGATACCCTTGCGAACCGCCTCGGCGATCATCCCGGCCGAGAGATCAATCCCGTCGAGCCGCTGCGCATGCTGCCGCAGCCGCTCGCCCATCAGCCCGGTGCCGCAACCGAGATCGAGCGCCCGCGCCACCGGCGCCTGCCCCACCAGCGCCGCGTCGATCAGTTCACCCAGCCGCGCCGGCGCCACATAGCCCAGGCCATCGACCAGCGCCGTTTCGAACCGCGCCGCATAGTCGTCGAACAGCGTCTCCACATAGGGCACGTCGGTCCGCTCGGGCGCAGGCGCCGCGCCCAGTGCCGCTAGTTTCAGCCCCGCGCCAAACACCCCGTCGGCGTCGCGCTCCGCCAGTTCGCGATAGGCCGCAATGGCCCCCGCCGCGTTCCCCGCCTCGTTGCGATAGTCCCCCAGCAGGCACCAGCCCGCCGCCCAGCCCGGCACCAGCTCGAGCGCCTGCTCCATCAGCTCGGCCGCCGCCGCAAAATCCTTGTCCTCGGCCAGCGCTGCCGCATAGCCGGTCCGCCGGTCGGCAACCAGGTCGCCTGATGAAAGCTGCAGGATCTTCATAAGCGTCTCGCTACGAGGTCGCCGCCATCTACCCGAACACGTCCTGACAAGCCAGCCAGGCTTGTACTTAACCAAATGGTGAATTACTCTGCACCCAGAACCCGGAGGCAACTGTTGCCCAAACCCAAAAAGCCCGAGCGCACAATCGAGACTTACTTGGGTGACCTCGCCCCGGACGCCGCACACATCCTTGACCAGGTGCGCGAAACGCTGCGCACCGTGGCGCCGAACGTCCGTGAGTCGATCAGATACGACATGCCGCTCTTTGAGTACGCCGGCACCTACCTCTACGCCGGCGCCTGGAAGAAGCATCTCGGCCTCTACCCGGTCTATCCCGCCTCCGACCCCGCCCTCGAAGCCGAAATCGCGCCCTACCGCTCCGGCAAGGACACGGTGCAGTTCAAGTACGCCAAGCCCGTCCCCTTCGACCTGATCGCCCGCATCGCCCGCGATCGCATCGCAAGAGGCTAGGCCAAAACAAAAGCGGAGGCGCCACAAGCGCCTCCGCCAAAACTCTCCAGCAGTGCGAAAGCGCTCAGCCCTTGAGGATGCTGCGGCCCGCATACTTGGCGGCGAGGCCCAGTTGCTCTTCGATGCGGATCAACTGGTTGTACTTGGCCAACCGGTCCGAACGACTGAGCGAACCGGTCTTGATCTGCCCGCAATTGCAGGCGACCGCGAGGTCGGCGATGGTGGAGTCCTCGGTCTCGCCCGAGCGGTGCGACATCACCGAGGTATAGGCTGCGCGATGCGCCGTATCGACGGCGTCGAGCGTCTCGGTCAGCGAACCGATCTGGTTCACCTTGACCAGGATCGAGTTGGCGACGCCCATCTTGATGCCGGACTTGAGCCGTTCGGTGTTGGTGACGAACAGGTCGTCGCCCACCAGTTGCACCTTCTTGCCGAGCAGGTCGGTGAGGATCTTCCAACCCTCCCAGTCGTCTTCGGCCATGCCGTCTTCGATGGTGATGATCGGGAACTTGTCGACGAGCCCAGCCAGGAACTTGGCGTTCTCTTCCGAGGACAGCGTCTTGCCTTCACCCACCATGGCGTACTTGCCGCCCTTGAAATACTCGGTCGAGGCGCAGTCGAGGCCCAGGTAGACGTCCTTGCCGGCCGAGTAGCCGGCCTTCTCGATCGACTTGACGATGTATTCGAGCGCCGCTTCCGCCGACTGCAGGTTCGGCGCAAAGCCGCCTTCGTCGCCCACATTGGTGTTGTGGCCGTCGGCCCCAAGACCCTTTTTCAACGTGTGGAAGATTTCCGAGCCGATCTGCACGGCATGGGCGATCGATTCTGCGCCCACCGGCAGGATCATGAATTCCTGCATGTCGATCGGGTTGTCGGCATGCGCGCCACCATTGATGATGTTCATCATCGGCACCGGCAGCACATGTGCATTCGGC
>JACDQI010000219.1 GCA_015657675.1 Devosia sp. | reverse complement strand
TGCCAAATAGGCGCTGTCGCGCGCGCGTCGACAGCCCCTCGCGACGCTTGATGCCGATGCTGCGCCGCCGCGCGCGCGCTCGCATGACCTGAAAACGTATGCACATGCCGCAGCATTGGAATGGCATCGGCGATGGCGTCGGTGGTGATGACAGCGCCGATGGGCGCATAGCCGGCGCTCAAGGCCTTGGCCATGGTCATGATATCGGGCTGCAGCCCGAAATGCTCGCTGGCGAACCATGCGCCGGTGCGGCCAAAGCCGGTGATCACCTCATCGGCAATCAGTAGCACCCCATGCTTACTGCAGATCTCCCGCACACGCTCCCAATAGCGACGGCTGGGGACCTGAACACCATTGGCCTGCATGATCGGTTCGCCAATGAACGCAGCGACCGTGTCAGGGCCCTGCAGCTCGATTTCGCGCTCAAGGTAAGTCGCGCAAAGCTCGAAGTAGGGCTCTTCCTCCATGCCGAAGGGATTGCGGTATCGGGTTGGGTTCGGGATGAAGCTATGGCCAGGCACTCGGGGCTCGAATACTTCTCGCACGGGTAGCCAGTCCGTGACCGAGAGTGCGCCCATGCTGGCACCATGATAGGCGTTCCACCGCGAAATTGTCTTGTAGGCGCGCGGCTTGTTGCCACTTTCTCGCTGATACTGTTTGGCCAGCTTGAGCGCGGTCTCGACCGATTCCGATCCGCCTGAAGTAAACGTGACCCGTTTAAGCGCACCGGGCGTCAGCTCCGCCAAGGTCGCAGCTAGGCGAATTGTAGGCTCGGCAAAATGGCTGGTGGTACCGACATAGTGCACGGTGGACATCTGGTCAAAGACAGCCTGTGCGATCTCCCGGTTGCCATAGCCGAGCGAATTGGCACGGGTATGCGAACCCATCATGTCGAGCAGCATGTTGCCGGCGAGGTCGGTCAGTTCGATGCCCTGCCCCCGGACATAGATGATGGGACCATCCTCGTGCACACTTCTCTGGTCGATGACTGGAAACAGGCAGTGCTCGAAAGCCAGCGCGACCAGTTCATCTGAATTGGCTTTCTTGACCGACACCCTGTCCCTCCGACACAGCTCTCGCGACCCCAACGCACTTCATGCCGACTTAGGGCAGTAGTGCCGACTCCTGCGACTTCCCGACACGAACTTGGACTTTTGCTACAGTAAACCCCGGCGGCGTCGCCAACGCCAGCGCTGCTGACAACATGCCCGAGCGTGGCGCTGAATCGTGTCGACTGGTGCGCCTTGAGAGTCTGGATGCCGCCGGATGTGATCCGCCCCCCGTCTCGGCATAGCGCTGCCCATCATTTCGCAACTTGCTGACCAAGACATTCATCAGCGGTTCAAGCCGCAGCGGCGAACCTCCACACAACGCGGGCAGATATCCCGCTTTGGCAAGTGCGCCAGTCCGATCTCGCCTGTGTCGAAGTCCGGCTGGTCAAGGGAAAGACGTGATGAACATGACCATGACATTAAAACGGATCGCTATCGTCGTCGTACTCGGACTGCTCTCGACTACCGCCGCAATGGCTGCTCCGAACGGCGTGATGAACCGCGACAGCAATGTTCGGCAGACGTCGAGCAATGGTTCGCCCATTGTCAACTTCGTCGAGGAGGATCAGGACGTGCAGGTCCTGAGCTGCAGCTCAAATCGCTGCAAGATCAAGATTCCTGGTCCTGACGGCTGGGTTCGCAAGAGCTACATCGAATTTTTTGACGAAGAAGAAGAGGAAGAGGCCGAACCGGCGCCGGCCCCCGATCTGCCGTATGGTCCCGATACCTGCAAGAACGGTTATGTCTGGCGTGACGCGATCCCCGGTGACCACGTATGCGTGTCGCCCAGCTCGCGGGCGACTGCGGCCAACGAAAACGCCATTGCCGGTTCACGGGTCGATCCGGGCGGCGCCTATGGTCCCAACTCTTGCGTCGCAGGGTTCGTCTGGCGCGAGGCATATGCTGGCGATGTTGTCTGTGTCACCGGCGAGCGGCGCTCAGCAGTTCGGCAGGAAAACATCGATGGCCCGAGCCATCGGGTTCTCGAGTAGGCCAATAGACAGCAGGGCGGCCGGTTACCGGCCGCTTCGACGGCTTCCATCCCTCGACCGCGTCGGCCAAGACCTGCGTGGTGCGCCTTGACGACAACAGATGCTCGTCAGGACCAATCCACAACACCTTTTGACACTAGCTGCATGCGGCCGGTTTTATGGCTCGAAGCGAGGCGGTCGCGTTCGAGGGCGTCGAGGATCAGGCTGAGGCCATGGGTGAACTCGTCCGCGGGATCGTAGCCACTTTGCATGAGTTCCTTGGCGGTCTCGTTCAGGTAGGGGTACTGCTCCGGGGGCAGTTGCGGCAGGAACACCTCGTGGGTCATGTCCGCGAGCCCCTCGGCGTCGGCGAAGGGAAGTCCCGCCTCCTGGAGGGCGAAGCCGTAAATGTAGCTGTCGAGGAGCCAGTTCGCACGCGTCGCCATTTGGACCGAGAAGCCGGCCTTGCGAAGGCAAGCCAGCACTGCTTCGCGGTGCCGCAGGTTGGCGGGGCCCGGACTGGTCCGTGACTCCATGAGGCCGATCGCCCAGGGGTGACGAGCGAGCACTTCCCTCGCTGATAGCGCCCGCGAGCGCATTGCCGCTTGCCAATCGCCCGGGCTTTCCGGAAGCTCGATCTCGGCAAAGACGAGGTCGACCATGCCGTCGAGCAACTCCTCCTTGTTGCGGACGTGGTGGTAAAGCGACATCGCCCCCGCATCAAGCTCTCGGCCCAACCTACGCATATTAAGCGCGTCGATGCCCTCCCTGTCGGCGAGGGCGAGGGCTTGGCGTAGCACCCGCTCCTTGCTGAGCGGGGTGGCGGCCCCTTCGCCTCGTCCAGCATCTGCGCCCATGCGGCGACCTCCCTTCCTATCGGCCTCTTGACACATCGTACAGTGTACGGTTATCGCACAACTTATGGTTTTCGTACAACGTACGATCATCGCACGATGTGAAGGCGTCGTCACCTCCCGTAGAAAAATCCGGCAACTGATGAGCCGTAAAGAGGACAATCAGAATGACCCGTTGGCTCACGAAGCCCATTGTGGTGCCTGTTGCACTGTACGTCGGCACGCTACTCACGATCCTTTTGGCGTTGGTGCAAGTGGTGCAAATCCCACTGGGTGCTCTGCCCGAAGACAGCCTTCGCCTAACCGCCACTCCCGTCTGGCACTTTATGCATGTGCTCGGTGGCGCCGCGTTCGGCATCCTTGGCCCAATCCAGTTCAGTCGTGTTCTGATGCGCAGATATGGACGTTTGCACCGCGTAATGGGGCGCGTTTTCGTGGTTGCCGGTGCGATGATCTCACTGAGTGCGCTGACTCTGCTTTGGCACTTCCCCGATACATATTCGGCGGCCATGAACAGCGGACGACTGCTGTTCGGGATCGCATTGGGTGGTGCATTGGCCCTTGCGATGCAGGCTATCCGCCAGCGGGAATTCATCCGCCACCGCAACTGGATGATCCGCGCCTATGCAATTGGGATGGGAGCCACCGCCGTGACGACGGTGTTTTTCCCAATCTACATGATCACCGGAGAGCCTCCGACGGGCCTCGTCGCTGACATCGTATTTTTGGGATCTTGGGCGGCCTGCGTTGTTTTCGCCGAAGTCTTAGTGCGCAGGATTTGAGCGATCGCGTGACCTTGACCGGCTTATCCGACCTGCTCCGCAGCTCCAAACAGCTCGCGGGCAGGACAAGTTCACAACCGTCGGCCCAATAGTGTTGCTGACGATGGGCTCCTATCGAAAAGCACGCCGGCCGGTGCTTTGGCCTGCCCCGGGTCCACTTTTGCACCACAAGCGGCCTTGAGCGCTGGCAGTTGGCAACGAGCCCCGTGGCACGCGGATCCATCGTGGCCTTGGGCCGCACACTTATGCGCCCTAGTTTGGGACCTTTACGTGCGCAGCTAAGGCCGCCGCACGAACTGCCCGTCACGACTGGTGAGACGGCCGGCCTTGTAGACCGAGCGGTGCTTGGGAAGCGCGACAACCGCCTCGGGGATATGCTCTGCCGCGAAGGTAACGAAGTCGGCCTTCCCGCCGGGCACAATCCCATAGTCCTCAAGTCTCAAAGCGCGGGCACCGGCGGCGGTGACGATGTCGAAGGCCGCTTCGAGCTCACGATCCTCGTAGAACCCGGACCGATACCCGATCATGTTGGCGCGGCCGAGCATGTCGCCATCGCCATAAGGCCACCAGCTGTCGCGGATATTGTCCGAACCGCTGAATACGGTCACGCCAGCCTGGCGCAGCGTAGCGACTGGAGGAAAAGCCTGAGCGCCCGGGGCATTGGTCATGATGGCGACGCCGGACATAGCGAGCGTCGCGGCGATCTTCTGTTGGCGATCGGGCGGGATATCACCCAGGCCGTAGGCGTGACTGACCGCAACGTGGCCGGCCATGCCGAGCTTTCGGGTCCAGGCGCAAATCTGATCGATCTCGAAGACGCCGAGCGTGCCGCCATCATGCAAATGGATGTCGACATCGACGCCACGTTTCTCCGCAATACCGAAGACGACCTCCAAATGCCGCTCGATGTCGCGGTCATAGGTTGCCGGATCGAGGCCGCCCACGAGATCGCAGCCCATGGCGACGGCCTGATCCAGCAGCTCGGCGGTGCCGGGACTGGAAAGAATGCCGTTCTGCGGAAACGCGACAAGCTGAATGTCGATGACGCCTTTGTAGCTCTCCCGAACCGCTAGCACGGCCTCAAGATGGCGGAGGCCAACGGAGCCGTCGACCATCACATGGCTGCGCATGCTGGTGGTACCGCTGGCGATGCAGAGCTCGAGCTGGTCCCGCGCACGCGTCTCGATCGGACCGGCATTGGCGAGATTGTGCGCCTGGAAGGCGACGCGCTCGTGCACGTCAAAACCATTGGTGCAGGGAATATGAGGCTTCCAGGCCTCGCCATAAAAGCTGGTATCGAGGTGGATGTGTCCTTCGACAAAACCCGGCACCAGCATGGCACCCGCCAGGTCGATGGTCTCTCCTGCCTCAGGTAGTGCCTCACCCAAGGAGATGATCGCGGCGATCCTACCGCCCGTCACGGCGACGCTGGCCCTGCGGCCGTCGGCGAGCTTGGCGTTGGTGAAGAGGCTCTCGGCAACCGTCACGTCGACATCTCCGGTACTCGGGAAGAGATGCAGGTGGCAGCACCAGCTGCCACCTGCGCTTGGCATCAGGCGCTGGGCAGCGTGCCCTGCACGCCTTCGACCAGCCAGGTCATGCCCTTGATGTCATTGTCCGGCAGCACGGCGCCAGCGGCGACGCGCTCGACACCGGCCTGGTCCTTGATCGGACCGGCAAACGGGTTGAGCGTACCGGCGATGATGGCGGCTTCTGCCGTCGCCATTTCGGCGGCGACCGAGGCCGGCAGATCCGGGCTCGAGCTGGTCATCTTCACAAAGCCCCCTCGCCGAGGCCGCGCCAGCGGTTGGTCGGGGCCCAGGTACCTTCGAGCACGGCCTTGGCCGCCTCGATATGCGCGGCGCTCCAGTCGAGCTCGAATGACACGAGCTGGCCCTTCTTGACGTAAGCCGAGAAGTCGCCGGTGCTGCCGATCGACCAGATGCCCTTTTCTTCGGCGGCAAGGCCCTGCACCGGCGTGTTGGGGCTGCCGGAGATGACATCGGCGCCCTGCGAAACGAGCGCGGCGACGGCGTCCTTTTCCTTGGCCGGATCGACCCAGGCATTGGCCCAGACCACCTTGAGCACGACCTCTGGGTTGACGCTGCGCGCGCCCAGCAGGAAGGCGTTGAGGCTGTAGATCACCTGCGGCACCGGGAAGGCGCCGACCCACCCCAGCACGTTCGACTTGGTCATGCGGCCGGCAGCGATGCCGGTGAGGTAAGTGCCCTCGTGATGTTTGCCCTCGAACACGCCGAGATTGTCGCTCGAATCGATACCGGCGCAGCTTTCGAAGTGCGAGTTGGGCAGCGTCGGCGCCAGCTTCTTGAGCGAAGCGTATTGCGAGAACGTGGTGCCGAACAGCAGCTTGTGGCCCTGGGTAGAGAGCTGGCGGAACAGGCGCTCGCAGTCCTGGATCTGCGCGATGTTCTCGAGCACGGTGACTTCCACCTGGTCGGGATACTGGGCCTGCAGAGCGCGCCACGCCTGGGCCTGGAAGTACTCCCATCCCGTATCGGAGATGGCGCCCATGTGGATAACGCCGACCTTGAGCTTTTCGCCCGCTGCCAGGACCGGCAGCCCGGTGCTCCCGAGCATTGCGGTGGCGGCTGCCCCCTTGATGAAATTGCGACGCGAGATGTTGAACATGGTCTTCCTTCCTGTTGAGACGTTTCGGGGTGAGGCGGGTTACCCTTGCGGATTGAAGGGTTTGCCCAGAGAGGCCGGGACGCTGAGGCGCATCAGGGATGAGTCCCGGGAGATGAGGACGAGCACCACAATGGTGGCGAGGTAGGGCAGCGCCGACATCAGCTCGGATGGCAGGCCGATACCGGCGCTCTGCGCAAAGAGCTGCGCCATGGTGGCGCCGCCAAAGAGGTAGGCGCCGGCAATGCAGCGCTCAGGCCGCCAGGTGGCAAAGACCACGAGCGCCACGGCGATCCAGCCGCGCCCGGCGATCAGGCCTTCGGTCCAGAGCGAGGCATAGACTGTGGACATGTAGGCGCCAGCGATGCCCGACATCGCGCCACCAAAGAGTGTGGCCCAATAGCGGATGCGCACCACCGGATAGCCGATAGCGTGGGCGGAGGTCGGTGCCTCGCCGACGGCACGCAGGGCAAGCCCTGCCCGGCTGCGTGCCAGGAAATACCAGACGGCAGCCGAACAGTAGTCCCATGAGAGCCAGATCAGCGGATGGATAGCGCTGAAAAGCGGCCCGACAACCGGCAGTTGTGCTAGCCCGCCACCTGCCTGGGTCGCATCCTGCACCAGCGCCATGCCCACGTACGGCTTGCCGAGATACGATCCGAGCCCTGTGCCGAAGATCGTCATTGCGAGGCCGACGGCAAGCTGGTTGGCGCGAAAGCTGATGGCAAGAACGGCAAAGAGCAGCGAAAGCAGCGCGCCGGCCGCCATGGCCGCCAACACCCCGAGCCAAAGGTTTCCGGTAGTCAATGCCACGGCGAAAGCCACCACGGCGCCAGTCACCATGGTGCCCTCGACACCCATGTTGAGGACGCCTGCCCGCTCGGTGATCAGTTCGCCCAGTCCGGCATAAACCAGCGGCGTGCCCGCGATCAGTGTCGATAGAAGAATGGGGAGAAGATCAAAGCCCATTGCTTGCCTCCCTGCGGTACAACGGCCGCGCTGGTTCGAGCGCTAGGCGGTAGTGGATCAGCACGTCTGCGGTGAGCAGGAAGAACAGCAGCGTGCCCTGGAAGAGCCCAGTGATCGAAGACGGCAAGCCGAGCGACATCTGGGCGACATCGCCGCTTAGATAGAGCAGCGACATCAGGAGGCCCGAGAACAGGATGCCGATCGGGTTGAGACGACCCAGAAAGGCCACGATGATCGCCGCGTAGCCATAGCCCGGCGAGGCGGTGGGAAAGATCTGGCCGAGCGGGCCGGCAATCTCACCGACGCCGGCGATCCCGGCAGCGACGCCGCCGGCCAGCATGCCTATCCACACAGCCCGCTTGGCGCTGAACCCGGCATACTTGGCGGCGCCCTCCGAGAGGCCGGTTACCTTGAGCTGAAAGCCGACAAAGCTCTTGCTCATCAGCGCCCAGCCGAGACCGACCGCTACTAGGGCAATCAGGATGCTGGCATTGGCTCGCGTTCCGTCAATCAGGGTGGGAAACAGCGCGGAGGGCGCCAGCGGGGCCGACTGCGGAAAGTTGAACCCGGCAGGGTCACGCCACGGACCAAAGATCAGATAGCTCAGCCAAAGCTGCGCCACGTAGTTGAGCATCAGGCTGGTCAGAATCTCGTTGGCGTTGAAATGGGTCCGGAGGAATGCCGGAATGCCCGCCCACAAAGCCCCGCCGATGGCCCCGCCCACCACCATGGCCGGCAGCACCCAGATGCCACCAGTAGGGCCATAAGTAAGCGCAATGAAGCCGCCGAAAATGACGCCCAGAATGAGCTGGCCTTCGCCGCCGACATTCCAGACGCCGGCCCGGAAGCCAATGGCCAGCCCGACGGCGATCAGGATCAGCGGCGCTGCCTTGATGAGCAGTTCGCCGACCGAATAGAGGTCGGCCAGCGGCGAGAAGATGAAGGTGGCAAGGGCGGAAACCGGCTCCAGCCCGGCAAGCGCAAAGATCACCATGGCGACGCAGCAGGTCAGCGCAATGGCCATGATCGGCGACAGCCAGACCATGGTCTTCGACGGCTGAGCCCGCAGTTCAAACCGAATGGACACGAGATGCCTCCGGTGGGGTGGACGAGCCGGCAAACTGGCCGGACATGGAAAGGCCGATGGCGTCGCGGTCGAACTGGCCGCGCGGCACTGACGCAGACAGCCGGCCACCGGCGATCACCGCAATGCGGTCAGCGATCTCGAACAGTTCGTCGAGCTCTTCGGAGATAACGAGGACGGCCGCGCCCTTGGCCCGCAGGTCGAGGATCGCCTGCCGGATGGCGATCGCCGCACCGACGTCCACGCCCCAGGTCGGCTGTGCCACCACCAGCACGCCGGGCGCCTGCAAGATTTCCCTGCCGACGATGAACTTCTGCAGGTTGCCGCCCGAGAGGCTGCCCGCGGGCGTATCTGCATTGCCGCCGCGCACGCCGAATTCGGCAATGCATCGTTCGGCAAAGGCCTTCACCTTGTCGAGGCGAATGAACCCGCCACGCACCGAGTCTGCACCGCCATTGGTGAGTAGCGCATTGTCGCTCAGCGGCAGAGACGGGATAGCACCCCGCCCCAGCCTGTCTTCCGGCACGGAACTTAGCCCGATGGCCCGACGCTGGCGCGGATCGAGATGGGCGGCCGGCTTGCCATCGATGGTGATGACCTTGGGGTCCGCGAGAACCGTCTCGCCAGAGAGCGCCGCCAGCAGCTCCTGCTGGCCATTGCCGGAGACGCCTGCAATTCCGAGCACCTCGCCACCCCGGATCGACAGCGAGATCTCGCTGAGCGTCGTCCCGAATGGATCGGAGGCCGGCAGGCTGAGATTGCGGATGGCGATGCGTTCGCTGCCTGCAGTAACCGTCCGGGCCGAGCTGATCGCCTGGATCTCCGCGCCGATCATCATCCGGGCCATGGCGTTCGAGGACTCGCGACGCGGATCGCATACGCCGGTGACCTTGCCGCCGCGAAGGATGGTGGCGCGTTCGCAGAGGGCGCGGATCTCGTCGAGCTTGTGACTGATGTAGAGGATCGAGCAGCCATCGGCCGCGAGTTCCCGCAGGGTCACGAACAAGGTGTCCACCGCTTGCGGCGTGAGCACTGAGGTCGGTTCGTCCATGATCAGCAGGCCCGGCTTTTGCAGCAGGGACCGGATGATCTCGACGCGCTGCCGCTCACCCACTGACATGGTGTAGATGTGGCGGCCCGGATCGACCGGCAGGCCGTAGCGCGACGCAACCTCGACAATGCGCGTCGCCACGGTCTTGAGCGGCAACTTTTCCGGCAGTGCCAGTGCGATGTTCTCGGCCACGGTCAGGGTGTCGAACAAGGCAAAGTGCTGGAACACCATGCCGATACCGAGGCGCTGCGCCTCTGCGGGCGAACTGATCTGCGTCTCGCGACCGTTCCACAGCACGTCACCTGCATCGGGGCGCACCATGCCGTAGATGATCTTCATCAGCGTCGACTTGCCGGCGCCGTTCTCGCCGACCACCGCATGGATCTCGCCAGGAGCCACAGTCAGGTCGATGCGGTCGTTGGCGCGCACCGCTGGATAGGACTTGGAAATCCCTCTCAGCTCGAGGCGAAACTGGCGACCAAGATCGGCTTCAGGCAACGGCATTCGGCGTGACACCCTGAATGGCTACTCAGCATCTGGTATGCATGATGTGTGCCATTTGGTATCCGACAACGCATACGCGGGTGTCCCCGTAAGCCATCCCTATGGCGTGTCGTGATTATTTCCCGAGGCGGGACGACGCTCGGGCTTCAGTGCACGACCATATGCCACCCGGTGACTGGCGCCAAAATATGCAGAAAATGGCAATCGATGAAAAAACGCGCAGCTCAGCCGGCGCGCTTCAGACGGGAGGCCGGCAGGTTGGTCACGGCGGCAGGACTGTAGCGGCCAAGTACGGCGGCCAAGGCCAGCGGCTCGGCTGAGCCATCAGCAATCAGGGCGCGGCTTTCGACAAGGCTGAGATGGCTTTCCATCAGGGCCTCGACCCCTGCGGCGTCCCCCTGCCGCAACGCATCGATGATTGCGGAGTGCTCGTTAACGGCACATTCGGCCGAGTGGGGACGGCTATAGACGGCAAGGATCAGCGAGCAACGCGACACGAGTTCGCCGAGATAGCGCTCGAGCACCGCGTTGCCCGAGTATTCAGCGAGCCGCAGATGGAACTCGCCCGCAAGGCGTGTCGACACCCGCGTATTGTTTTGGGCGACCGCCTCCGCCTCTTCCCGCACATGGTCGGTAAGCGCGGCCTCGATGCCGGCGGACCAGCGACCGGCAACCAGACGGACGGCCTCTCTTTCGAGCGCGCGACGAACGGCAAAGACCTCACGAGCATCCTGGAGACTCGGCTGGGCGACAGTGGCGGTGCGCTTGTGGAACGTATCGACGAGACCTTGAGACTGGAGGCGGGTCAGAACAGTGCGCACCAGCGTTCGGCTCATGCCGAAGTGCCGGCCCAGTTCGTCTTCGGGCAGCTTGGTGCCGGGCAGCAGCGCCTGCTCAATAATCGCCTGGCGAAGCGCGCGATAGGCGATCTCAATCCGATCCACGACTGCGGTCATGATTCTCGCTCCAGGGGCGACAGCTGGTATACGTGTTTCCAACTTCGTCCATACAAGCGTGTAAGGCGGGGCTCAAGCGCAATTGACAAAGAGGGGCGCACCTTGCGGCTATTGGAACCAAGGTCAGCCATCCTCGACCCGACGAATGGACATATCGACGCTTCGTCCTCCGCTATGCAAGCCTCGCCGCGCATGCCGGAGGTGACGTGGCCTTCATGAGCGGCACCGAAATGGTGGCACTCAGCAGGGTTCGATTGGACGCAGCGAATACCCTTTCGTGGCGGCCCTGAAAACGATCGCCGCGGATGTCTCCGGCATGCTCCCGCGGCCCGGCCTTGCTAGGCGAACGCGCTTTGCAGCGGCACGCGATGTCCAACTGAAGAAACTGTCAACGTGTTGGCTCTATATTCGCCTGTAAAGGCGGAGGAGCACGTGAGGCGCGTCGTTGCAGGATCTGCGCTGATTACACTGGTCGTGATCGCTTTCACGCAGGTCGTTTCTTATGCGGTCTGGGGCGGAATGGCGGAGGGCTACGATCTCTCCATCGTGGTCTCAGGTGTGCTTATTCCATTGGTTACCTGCTTTCCGATTTCGATGTTTCTGCTCAATCAGCGAAAATCGCTGGTTAACGCACTGTCTGATCTGGAACAGGCGCATCGCCAGCTCCAGGAGCTGGCAGCCCGAGATCCGATGACCGGACTGCTGCACAGACAGGCCTTCTTCGCCAAGCTGGCATCTGTGGGACACAATGATGGATGCCTCCTGATGATGACGTCGATCATTTTAAGGCAGTCAACGACATCCACGGCCACGCTGCAGGCGATCAGGCTTTGCGATTGATCGCTGGCGCGCTCGCTGACACGGCGGGCGAGACAGGCACCGTTGCCCGCTTTGGCGGAGAGGAGTTCTGCATCTTCCTGAGTATTGCGGATCCGTCGGAGGGGCAAAAGACTGCCGAAGGGGTACGGCGGCGCATCGGCAAAATCGCATTTTCGCCTGGTGGGGTGCGCCACCGGCTTACTGTCAGCATTGGGGTGGCCACCCTTGAGCCTGGCGTGACAGTTGAGACAGCCATTTCGGCCGCTGACGCCGCACTTTATGAAGCTAAGGCTGACGGACGAAACCGCGTTGTCCGCGCGAGACGACAAAGTCAGAGTGGCTCTGGCCAACAGGTTGCCTGAGTGGCCGGTCCGCTCAACTAGCGCCTTGTAACGACCGCAGCCAAGCTACCAGCCTGCACCAGACGCGGTAGGACCAGGATGCCAGGGGCCTACTGACACCGCCACTATTCGTCGACCGCCCAACGGCACGGAAGACCTAAATCAGACACGATACCGTTTCGCTGCACAGCAGCGCTTGCCCAGCAAACGGCGGGGGTAGGGTCTTTGGGAATGCAACAAACGGTCTGCCGCCTTGCAACAGCCCACCCCCGCCCGGCACGTAACCTGTGGACGCAGTAGTTACGTGCCAACCAACCTTGCAAAGACCAGACACCTCGTAGTCTCACGAGACAATTCGACTTATGGGTGCGGCGTCGACCCGGCTACAGCAGCCCTTGGGCATGCGGACACTGGGCGGGGTTCTCTGCAACGCCCGCAACTCATGTCGATCACGGGGTCCGCTCGGAACAAAGCCCCTGCTGATCAACAATCAGCTCATCGAAGACGTAGATCGCTGCGCGGGGGGGCCCATAATCGCGACTGCATCTGGGACCTTGTGCGCCGGGTGCCGAAGCGATCGCCGAGTTTACTTCGGCAGAATCGGTGAGGGCATTGGCAGCGGTGTTCTTCGTCTGCCAGCACGACCCTGTTAGCGGCAGTCTCAAAGTCGAACAATCAGCCCAAGTAGCGGGCCGAGAAGACCGCTTCGGGTCAGAAGCGGCCACTGCCCTTTGTCTCCTTCGCGCCAGATACGGACGTTCGACTTTAGGCGGCCATGCCGTTTTCCAGGAACAGGCTGGCGTGGCCGGCCTGGGTCTGCAGGTGCAAGGTGTCGCCCACCGACACGGTGACGTCGCCGGGAAGTGCGGCGATGATCTGCTGGCCCGAGCCAAGCTCAACGGCAGCGATCGTCTCGTTCCCAAGCCGCTCCACCAGAGAGACACGACCCATGATGTCCGGTCGGCCGCCAAGCGTCAGGTGGTGCGGGCGAAGGCCGATGGTCACCTCGTCGCCCACGGCGGCGGCAACGTTGGCCTTAGGCAGGACCAGCGTTGCGATATCCGGCGACGTGACGGTGACCGATGCTGCATCAATGGCCCCGATGCGCGCCTTGATCAGGTTCATCTTTGGCGAGCCGATAAAGCCGGCCACGAAGAGATTGGCAGGCCGGTGGTAGAGTTCGAGCGGCGACCGATCTGCTGGACCACGCCGGCATTGAGCACGACGATCTTGTCGGCCAGGGTCATGGCCTCGACCTGATCATGTGTCACATAGACCATGGTGGCGCCGAGGTCCTTGTGCAGCTTGGCGAGTTCCATGCGCATATCGACGCGCAATGCGGCATCGAGGTTGGAGAGCGGCTCGTCGAAGAGGAAGACGTCCGGGTTGCGCACGATGGCGCGGCCGATGGCCACGCGTTGCCGCTGGCCGCCGGAGAGCTGGCTGGGGCGACGGTCGAGCAGCGGCTCCATCTTGAGGATGCGGGCCGCCTCGGCAACCTTGGCATCTTTCTCCGCCTTGGGGGCCTTGGCGATGGTGAGGCCGAAGCCGAGGTTTTCGCGGACGCTCATATGCGGGAATATGGCGTAGCTCTGGAACACCATCGCGATCTTGCGGTCCTTGGGCGGCAGGTCGTTGACCACCCGCCCGCCGATCGAAAGCGTGCCGCCCGAGATATCTTCAAGCCCGGCGATCATCCGCAGCAGCGTGGACTTGCCACAGCCGGACGGTCCGACGAACACCGTGAACTCGCCGTCGACGATCTCGATATCGACGCCCTTGATGACATCGACCGGCCCATAGGACTTCTTGATCCCCTGGAGCGACACCTGTGCCATGACTGCTACTCCGCTGCTTTGGAGACGGAGACGACGGAAAGCAGGCCGTCGGCTCCGACAACGACCGGCTCGGGATCCATGACGTAGCCACCGAATGCCGCCTTGCCATTGTCGGCAAAGCCGAGAATGCGCAGGCCATCTACCGTTTCGACGATGCGCGCGGCGTAGCGACGACAAGGCTCGTCACCGTCCAGAAACGGTCCGGGCGGCAGGCGCCACGGGCGCGCGGATCGTCGGCGATCAGATAGTGGGTGCCGGTCACGGGAGACTCCGGATTGAAGCGCCGATAGGCCCCGGACCAATGCTGCGACGAGGTGCAGAAGAGGCAGTACCAGTGCGCTCCCACCTGGAAGACCTGGGGCACCTCGAGCTGGCCGAAACCACCCGCAAACACCGGCGGCTGCAAGGTCCAGGTCATCAGGTCCGGCGAGGTGGCAAAGCCGATCGCGCCACCGGCATTGGGTTCGGCGACGCCGGGGACCCGCGCGGTGAAATACATCAGCCAGCCGTTGCCTCGCGGGTCACGCATCACCCATGGGTCGCGCATCGCCCGATCATGCCAATGGCCGACGGCATGCTCCTTCTCATAGTGCGCCGCGGCAGGTCCGGTGAGGTCGAGGCAGAGGCCGTCGCCAACGCGCGTCCAGTTGTGCAGGTCCGTCGAGGTGGCGTGGCCGACGCGCTGATAGAGCGAATTCTCGGAGAGCCGCGTGCCCGTATAGAACAGGTGCCAAAGGCCATCGTCGCCGCGGACCACCGAGCCGGTCCAGGTCGTGCTGTCGTCCCAGGCAGCGCCGTCGCGCTGCGGCCCGAACGTCGTCCCCAGATGGGTCCAGTTCACCAGGTCGGTGGAGGTTGCATGGCCCTGGGTCACGTTGAGGTGCCGCAGGTCCGGATCGATGAGGGTCTTGTCGGCCTGCAGGAAGAAGCCGTGCCAGAGGCCGGCGTCCTGCACGTACCAGCTGTCCCAGATCCATTTCTTGTCGAGGGCAATTGTCATCAATGAATCTCCGTCAGCCCTTGACGCCGGTCGAGGCGATCGAGGCGATGAATGCGCGTTGCAGGAAGAGGTAGAAGGCGAGCACCGGAACGGTGATCAGCGAGAGGTAGGCCATGATCTCGCCCCAGGCGCGGTTGAGCTGGAAGAAGTACTGCAGGCCGACCATGACCGGCCGGTACGTCTCCTCCTGCACCACCATGAGCGGCCAGAGGTACTGGTTGTACATGGCGAGGAATTTGAGGATTGCCGCCGTCGCCAGCACCGGACCGGCCAGCGGCATCACGACCTTGCGGTAGACCTGCCACCAGCTGGCGCCTTCGACCCGGGCGGCCTCGATCAGTTCCCCCGGCAGGTCCTTGAAGTACTGGACGAAGAGGAAGATCGTCAGGCCATCGGCCACGAACGGCACGATCTGTACCTGGTACGAGTTGAGCCAGCCGAAGGTCAGGCCATCCATGCTGATCCATGGCAGCTTGGAAGCGATCAGCAGAAGCGGGATGGCGATGGTCTCGAACGGCACGATCAGGGTCGCGAGGATCGCCGTCAGCACCAGTTCCCTGCCCCGCCAATCGATGAAGACGAAGGCGAACCCGGCCAGCGAACAGACCAGCAGCGAGAGCAGCACGGTGACCCCGGTGACGATCACCGAGTTGAGGACGAACAGTCCCACCGGCGCCCGCTTGAAGGCATCGAAGTAGTTGTTGAGACTGATGTCGCCGACCGGCAGGAAGGCGGCAAAACTCTTGGTATCCTGCAGCAGCTGCTGGTCGGGCTTGAAGCTCGACATGATCATGAAGACCAGCGGAAAGATGAAGATCAGGGCGATCAGGCTCAGCACCGTGTAACGCACGATGAGGCGCAGGCCATGGTTGTCAGAGGAGATCTGGGCCATCAGCGTTTATCCCGGGTGAGCCAGCGCTGGAGCAGCGAGATGGAAAGGACGAGGATGAAGAGGATCACCGAGATGGTCGAGCCACCCGATATGTCCTGTTTGCCGTAGCCGCGTTCGACGGCCTGGAAGACGATGGTCTGGGTGGCGTCGAGCGGACCACCATTGGTCATCACATCGATCTGGCTGAACAGCGCGAAGGCCTGCATGGTGATGACGATCAGCACCAGCACCGCGGTGTTCCGCAGCCCGGGCCAGGTGACATAGCGGAAGGTCTGCCAGGGTGACGCACCTTCGACCGATGCAGCCTCGTAGAGCGTCGGGCTGATGGTCTGCAACCCGGAGAGCCAGATCACCATGTGGAAACCGACAGCCTGCCAGATCGACATGGCGATGATTGCGCCGAGCGCGGTGGACGGATTGCCCAGCCAGTCGATGCGGGGGAAGGCGCCGAAGGTTAGCGCGGAAAGCAGGTTGTTGAGTAGGCCGGAATTGCCGTCGTAGATGAAGCGCCAGAGCAATGAGACGACGACGATCGAGACCACCACGGGCATGAAATAGATGGCGCGGAAGAGGTTGATGCCGCGCAGCTTCTGGTTGATCAGCAGAGCGAGAACGAGCGCCAGACCGCCCTGCACCGGCGCGACGATCAGCACGAACACCAGCGTATTGCCGAGCGCCTTCATGAACACCACGTCGCGGGCCAGCACATAGGTTCGACTGTCGCCGACCTGGAAGCTGAACCACTCGCGCAGTCCATCGAGTTCAGGATGATCCGGATTGTTGCGGGTGAGGTCGCGGAGCCGCGGATAGGCTGGACTGCCGTTGGCCTCGCGGACAATGACGCCTTCGGCATCTCGCTCGGGGTCGAGGGTGATCATGCCCACGCCCAGCAACTGCTGGTAGTTGGCAAGGCCGGTGAACTCGGTCGGGTTGGGGGAGACCAGCCGCTGGTTGGTAAAGCTCAGGAGGATCGCGAAGAGGAACGGCACGACCACGAACAGCGCCATCAGGAAGGCGGCTGGTCCGGCCATCAGCCATCCGGCGGAATTGGAGCGCGTAAACTTGGATGCCATCTCGACCTCGCTGGAAGAAGGGTCCCGGCACTCGGCCGGGACCCTCGGGACTCTGAGAGGGGTCAGTGTCCGTAGCCGCCGTTCTTTTCGATGTCGGCATTGATCTCATCGACTGCCGCATCGAGCGTGGCTTCGACGTCAGCGCCATTGGCGATATCGGCCAGCGCCTTTTCGAACACCTTGGCCTGGACGACGTAGCCCGGGGTGACCGGACGCACGAGCGCCTGCTTCTCGCTGAGCCCGAAGAAGGTGGCGAGCTTGCCGCCTTCCTTGTAGTTCTCGGTCATGGCAGCTGCGCTGGCCGTGGCCGGGATCAGGCCGATGCCGTTCGAGAATTCGGCCAGGTATTTGTCCTGCAGCGCGAAGTCGATGAACTTTGCCGCACCATCCGGATGAGCCGACTTGGCGGAAACGCCGAACTGCCACGAGGCGGCGCCGATCTTGGAACCATTGCCGAAATCCGGAGCGGGCAGGAACAGCACGTCGTCATAGGCGTCGAGCGAGCCGAGGGCAGCCCAGTTGCCGTTCCAGGAGAACGCATACTTGCCCGAGTTAAAGCCTGCGTCACGGTCGGCCGGATCCTGGGTCGCCTGAGCGTAGCCTTCGGTGAACAGACCCTGCCACCACTTGCCGAACTCGATCGCAGCGTCGCCATTCAGCGCGCCCTCGGCGGTCTTGTAGGTCGAGCGATCGACGATATCGCCGCCAAAACTCTGCAGGAACGGCGAGAAGGCATAGGGATACCATTCGCCGGTCCAGGCAGTGCCCAGATCGAGGGCGTTCTGGAACTTGCCGGAGGCCTTGGCCTTGGCAAGGGCATCCATGAACTCGTCCTTGGTCCAGGGCTGGTCGAGGGTCGGCACGCGCAGCCCGAGCTCATCGAGATACGACTTGCGGGTCACCAGCGAGATGGCGGCATCCCAGAGGCCAACCGAATAGAGCTGACCGTTCCAGGTGCCCTTGGTGCCGGGCAGGAAGCTGGCGATCTTGCTCTCGTCGATCTTGAGCGGCTGCATGTATCCGGCCCAGGCCCAGTTCGGCATGTTCGGCCCGTCGACATCGAGGATGTCGGGCAGATTGCCGGCCAGTGCACCGGCGGTCACGCTGTCGTTGTAGGCAGCCTGAGGAAAGCTCTGCAGTTCCACCTTGAAGTCCGACTGGCTGGCGTTGAAGTCCGAGATGATCTGGTTGACGATCTTGGATTCAACTTCGTTGCCGGCGCCGTGGTACCACATGGAAAGCGTGGCCTGTGCAAAGGCACTGCCGCTCATGAGTGCGGTGCCCAGCAGTGCTGCGGTGAATAGCCCGAGTTTGTTCACGTCTAGTCCTCCCTGACGATTTTGAACTTGGAGACGTTGCTGGGTCGCCGCTCGGTGACCGAGCCGCGCCAGCAGACCGGCCCGGCGACGATCGCCAGGCTCCGGTCATCCCGGCCTTCGCCGGAAATCAGGCCGAGCAGGCGCTGCGCAGCGCGCGCACCCATGGCCGAATAGGGAAGTTCCGCGGTGGTCAGCGGCGGGAACAGGGTTTCGGCGATGACGCGATAGTTGTCGTAGCCGGCGACCGAGATTTCGTCCGGGACCTTGAGGCCCCGGGAGCGCAGAATGCCGTAGACCTTGAGCGCCATGCGGTCGTTACCGCAGCAGAAGACGGTCGGCGGCGATGGCAGTTGGAGCATGCGATCGATCGCATCCCAGAGGACCTGTGTGTCCCCCTCGGCATTGTCGAGTTCACAGCACTGGACGATGGCCGGATCGTAGGCGAGCCCTGCCTCACTGAGTGCATCGCGATAGCCGTTGCGACGGAGGACCGTTGCGACGATGTCCTCACGCAGCGTCAGATAGGCGATCCGATCGTGACCAGCGCCGATCAGCCGCTTGACGAGATCGTGCTGACCACGCCGGTCGTCGGGCACGACGGCAGGCGTCCCGCGCTCGTCGAAGCAATTGGTGAGCACCAGAGGCGTGTCGTCGGGCACCGGCGGCAGTTCGACCTTCTGATGATACTCAGCCACATAGATCAGCCCCTCCACCCGATGCTCGAGAAAGGTCTTGATCAGGTGCGGCACCTTTTCTGAACGCCCGCCGGAATCGGCGATCATCAGCGTTTTTCCGCTCGCACCGATGATGCGCTGGATGCCCTGCACCAGAAGCAGTTCCGGCAGGCCCGCCGGCTGTATCGGCTCCGGTGACGTGGAAATGGCGCCGGTGATCAGACCGATGAGACCCGACTTGTTCGAGCGCATCATGCGCGCAGCGTTCGAGGGAACGTAGCCCAAAGCTGCGATGGCGGCATTGACGGCGTCGCGAGTCTTGGAGCCGACCGGCGCATCGCCGTTCAGCACCCGGCTCACCGTTTTCGGTGAGACCTTGGCCGCTTTCGCCACATCATAAATGGTCGCCACTTGACCCTCCCAACGCCATGCTCAGTTTGTGACACCGATGTCATGACACCGATGTCATAGCCAAGTTGAATTCTTGGAGTCAAGTGGGGTCAGGCTCCGGCGTGGCGACCGAGGAACAGCAGCGCCCTTTTCACGAAGTCTTCGTGGTGCTGGAAGATGGCCATGTGGCCGCTGTCCTCGTAGAGCATCAGTTCGGCGTTCGGGAATCGCTGGGCCATATCGACGGAGTTGGGTGTGGGCACCATACGGTCGTTGTCGCCGTTGACGACGAAGACCGGTTGCCGAACCAAAGAGAGATCCTGCTTTGACTGCAGCCCCCAATGATGGACCGCCTTTAACTGGCTCTGGAAAGCCCGCTGAGCTGCCCCCCGATCTTGGACCACCCGGCTGGGGATTTTCCGGGCGTTGACGCTCAGGGGTGGCCGTATGCCCCCGAAGCGTTCAGCAGCGATATCGGGG
>JACDQI010000218.1 GCA_015657675.1 Devosia sp. | reverse complement strand
CCCGACCTCGTGGTTCGACAAGCTCACCATGAGGTCTCCGGAAGTTTCAGTTAGTCCAACCCGAGAGGGTCTGGATCAAGCGGCCACATGGGGCGGGGAATGCGGTGAAACTCCAGGTCGAGCCAGGTGGGTGGGCAAGCGCCGGGGGTGGCGACGAAGAGTTGCTCGCGGACGAGCGGCGCGAAGACGTCGCGGTGCTTGTAGAGGTTTTTCAGACCGATCACCTGCTTGTCGGCGAGGGTGACGCCGTGATGGGTGAACATGGTGGGCGAGAAGACGCCGACGCGGCGGGTGTTGAGCAGGATTTCCAGCCCATCGACGCGAATGATGGCGACGTCGCCCATCGGCACCTTCTCGGAGGTGAGCTGGTCCTGGTAGGCGTCGCGCTTGAGGAACAGCACTTCGGCGCGCACGTCGAGCGGCGGACCGGAGTGGGGTTCGAACTTGCCGCCGATGCGCAGGTTGAGCGTGGCGCCGACGCCGACCTGGAAGCAGATGCCAACCGCCAGCGGATCCCAGAGCGGGCCATAGACGGCATTGGTGATGCCGGCATCGAGCAGGGCCTTGATCATGTAGGTCGTGTCGCCCGGGGCCCCGCCGCCGGTCTGGTCGGAGACGTCGGCGAGGAGCAAGGGTTTGTCGCCCTTCTGGCGGGCCTTCGTGATAGCTTCCGAGAACGGAACGAAGGGCAGGGTAGCCTCCGCCCGCACGGCATAGAAGCGCTTGCCGAATTCTGCCGCAACGCGCCGGGCCTGCGCTTCGTCGCCGTCAGTGACCGCCAGCATCTTGGCGCCGGCATTGGGGACGTCGGCCCAGGGGAAACCGTGGTTGAGCGAGAGGGATAGAACGCCGTCCTTGCCCTCGGCAGCGAACATGTCCGCGACGAACCCGGGCATGGGGCCTTCGCGCGTCGTGGGAAAGAGACCCATGACCTTGCAATCGTAGAGCGCCATGGTCGGCTCGATCTCGCCGGCCAGAGTGCGTTGCATCAGCACGAAAAGATCGTCGGCGCGCTCGCCATAGTCGATGTGCGGATAGGCCTTGTAGAAGACGATGAGGTCGGTGACGTCGAGCAGGCTTTGGTCGATATGGGCATGCAGATCGAGTTCGAGGCCGATGCGGACGTCGGGTCCGACCTGCTGACGCATGCGGGTGACGAAGTCGGCCTCGCAGTCGTCGTAGCCGGTGGCAATCATGGCGCCATGGAGGAACATCAGGACAGCATCGACCGGGCCGGCAGCCGCCAGGTCGGCGAGGATGCGGTCACGCATGGTTTCGTAGGCCGACTGCACAGTGGGGCCGGCGGGTTCGGCGAAGGCGTAAAGGCTTTCGACAACCTCCCAGTCCAGCGCCTTGGCGTGTTGGAGCCAGCGCTGTGCCGGTACTGACCAGGGCGATGCCGGCGCGCTTGCGATGCCGGTCTCGATCCAGACGCCGCGCTTGAAATCGTCGAACCCGGTCGGAAACGACGCGAACGTGTTGGTCTCTGTGCCTAAAGTCGCAAGGAAAATACGCATGGAGACCTCCCAATCCCGTGTCATATAGGGTTAGGAACCGGCGGAGGCCGGGTCAAGCAGGGCGTTGGTCTGATACTGCGTCCCTTAGTCTTCGTACCGTGCTTGGAGGGGAGCCAAGATGACGTCGAAATCGACCCTGAGCTTTGACACATCGGGCGCGCGGATTGCCGCGGCGAGCCAGTACATTGCCGGGGGCGCCAACAGCCATTTCCGGCTCGGCATGTCGCCCGGCCCATTGGTGTTTGAGCGCGGCGAGGGGCCGTTTCTCTTCGACGTCGATGGCAACCGGCTCATCGACTATTACTGCGGCATGGGTGCCATGGTGCTCGGGCACAGCCCGGCCGGCGTTCGACAGGCGGTGAAGGACCAGGTCGACACCGGCATCCTGTTTGGTGGGCAGAGCCCGATCGAGGCAGTCGCCGCCAAGATGCTGTGCGAGCGGATCCCGTCAGCAGAGCGTGTGCGGTTCGGGTCGTCCGGCTCGGAAGTCGGGCAGGCGGCGATGCGGCTGATGCGCGCCAAGACTGGCCGGCGGAAGATTATCAAGTTCGAGGGGCACTATCACGGCTGGTTCGACAACATCCTGTGGTCGACGGCGCCGGCGCTGAACGCGGCGGGGCCGGCTTCGGCACCCGTACCGGTGGCGGGGAGCCTCGGGCAGGACCCGGTCGAGGCTGAGGGACTCGAGATCATGGGCTGGAACGACCTGCCGGCGCTGGAAGCGCGGCTGGCGCGCGGCGACATTGCCGGCGTGCTGATGGAGCCCGCCATGTGCAACCAGGGCGCGATTGCGCCGGGCGCTGGCTATCTTGCCGGGGCGCTGGAAGCGTGTCACCGGCATGGGAGCCTGATCTGCTTTGACGAGGTGATCACCGGCTTCCGGCTGGGACGCGGCGGGGCGCAGGAACTGTTCGGCGTGACACCGGACCTGTCGATCTTTGCCAAGGCGATTGCCAATGGTTTTCCGGTAGCGGCAGTGGTCGGCCGGGCCGACCTGATGGACATGTTCGCGACCGCCGGCGTTCTGCATGGCGGTACGTTCAATGCGCAGCCGGTGGCGATGGCGGCGATGATCGCGACGCTCGAAGGGCTGAGCGAGGCGCACTATCGCGAGAGTTCGGTACGCGGGCAGCGGCTGCAGGACGGGATCCGCGCGGCGCTCTCTGAGGCGGGGATCAAGGCGCAGGTGTTCGGCTTCCCGCTGATGTTCCACATCTCGTTCGGGCTCGACGCGGTGCCGAAGAATTATCGGGAGATCGCGCTGGCCGACAAGCGCAGCTATGTGCAGTTCTGCGTGGCGATGCTCAAGCGCGGCGTGCGGGCGCTGGAGCGCGGCGCGTGGTTCGTGTCGTCCGAGCACGATGATACGGTGGTGGACGAGACGATTGCCGTGGTGCGCGAGGCGGCGAAGGAAGTGGCGCCGCTGTTGGGGCGGTAGTTCTGGGTCACCCGAAGTTCGAAGTAACCCTCATCCCGAGCTTGTCGAAGGACGAGGATGTGGCACCGTCAGGACGCCCGCCCTAAGCCCTGCGCGCGTAGCGCTACGGGCGTTCTTCGGCGGCAAAGGTCCACCGGACCTTTGCGTAGGCGCCTCATCACGGTTCGACAGGCTCACCATGAGGGCT
>JACDQI010000217.1 GCA_015657675.1 Devosia sp. | reverse complement strand
GCAGGTCGAAGGCCAGAAGATGTCGAAGTCGCTCGGCAACTTCATCACCATCAACGAACTGCTGGCGACCGACAAGTTCGGCGGCCGTGCCTGGCCGGGCGACGTGCTGCGCCTCGCCATGCTGATGACCCACTACCGCGAGCCGATCGACTTCTCCATCGCCCGCTTGGAAGAGGCCGAGAGAAAGCTGCGCGACTGGCAGACCAACGCTTCGACCTCGCAGCGTGCGGCGACCACCCCGCCTGACGCCTCGGTAGTCGAAGCGCTGTCGGACGATCTCAACTTCCACCGCGCCTCCGTCGCCCTTGACGTCATCGCCCGCAAGGCGTCGCGCGGCACCGAAACGGCCGTCGAGTGCCTCGCCGCGACCATGACCTTCTTCGGCTTCACCCTCGACAGTCTGCTCAAGGCCGACACCACTTCGGTCGACACCGCGTCGGTGGAAACCGCCATCGCCGACCGCCTTGCCGCCTTCCAGACCAAGGACTTCGCCAAAGCCGACCAGATCCGCGCGGACCTCCTTGCCCAGGGCATCCAGCTCAAGGATGCCAAGAATGCTGCCGGCGAACGCGTCACCACCTGGGAGCTCAAGCGATGACTGCCATTCTCG
The DNA here is from genome assembly GCA_015657675.1 of Devosia sp. Taxonomy (GTDB): domain Bacteria; phylum Pseudomonadota; class Alphaproteobacteria; order Rhizobiales; family Devosiaceae; genus Devosia_A. Next base: position 17,762 of record JACDQI010000217.1, on the reverse strand, counting down.
ACCATGTCGGCATCAAGGTCTCTGACCTTGATCGCTCGCTGCCGCTCTATCGCGAAGCACTTGCGACGCTCGGGATAGTGCTGCTCGCAGACTTCACCATGGGCCGCGACCGCCATGTCGGTTTCGGCAAGGAGCATCCGACCTTCTGGCTCTCCAACGGTGCGCAGGGCCGCGGCGAAACGCATGTCGCCTTCACGGCGGCCAGCCGGGCCGAGGTCGAGGCCTTTTACTCGGTGGCTCTCTCCATGGGCGGACGGGCCAACGGCGCGCCCGGCATCCGCGCGCACTACCACCCGAACTACTACGGCGCCTTCGTCCTCGATCCCGATGGGCACAACATCGAAGCGGTTTGCCATGACCCTGAGTAACACCTCCCTGTCGGGTGGCTGCCAGTGCGGGGCGATCCGCTTTCGGGCCGAAACGGTCGGGCGCGCCTCGATCTGCCATTGCCGGATGTGCCAGAAGGCGACCGGCGGCTTTTTCGGCGCGTATGTCACCGGCCGCGGCGTTACCTGGACACGCGGCGGGCCGAGCTACTTCCTCAGCTCGAACAAGATCAAGCGTGGCTTCTGCAGCGCCTGCGGCACGCCACTCACCTTCGAGCAACTGGAAGGGCTGCCACCCGGCCAGGTGGAACTTTCCATCGCCGCCTTTGATGAGCCGACCCGCGTCGCCCCGGTGATCCAGGTCAATCTCGAGGGCAAGCTGGGCTTCGTCGACCACCTTGCCGAACTGCCGACGGTGGTGGAGCCGGCGGCCTGGACGGCCTTCAAGGCGAGCATCATCTCCCACCAGCATCCTGACCACGATACCGAAACCTGGCCCCCGGCCGGAGGCGACACCAATTGACCCAGCTCCGCACCTTCTACCCCGAAATCGAGCCCTACGCCAAAGGCTGGCTCGACGTCGGCGACGGCCACCAGATCTACTGGGAACGTGTCGGCACGCCCGGCGCCAAGCCTGCCGTCTACCTGCATGGCGGGCCGGGCGGCGGCATGTCGGCCAGTCAGCGCCGTGTCTTCGATCCGGCGCGCTATGATGCGTTGCTGTTCGATCAGCGCGGCTGTGGCAAGTCCAAGCCCTTTGCCTCGATCGAGAATAACACCACCTGGGATCTCGTGGCCGACATCGAAAAGCTGCGCGAAATGGTCGGCGTCGAGAACTGGCTGGTGTTCGGCGGCTCCTGGGGCTCGACCCTGGCTCTCGCCTACGCGCAGACCCATCCCGAGCGCGTCACCGAACTCGTGCTCCGCGGCATCTTCACCCTGCGCCGCGACGAACTGCTCTGGTACTACCAGCACGGCGCCTCGCTGCTCTTTCCCGACAAGTGGGAGCGCTTCATCGCCCCCATCCCCGAGGCAGAGCGCGGCGACATGATGGCAGCCTACCGCAAGCGCCTGGTCGATCCCGACCGCGCCATCCGCCTCGCGGCCGCAGAGGCCTGGGCCCGTTGGGAAGGCGAGACCATCACGCTGCTGCCGACCCCAGCCATCAGCGAAGCCTTCTACGACCCCGAATACGCGCTCGCATTTGCCCGCATCGAGAACCATTACTTCGTGCATGGCGGCTGGATGGAAGAAGGCCAACTGATCCGCGACGCCGGCAAGCTGCGCGACATCCCCGCCGTCATCGTGCAGGGCCGCTACGACATTGCCTGTCCGGTGCAGACTGCCTGGGACCTGCACAAGGCCTGGCCGGAAGCCGAGTTCATCCTGGTGGAAGGGCAGGGCCACGTGCTGAGCGAGCCGGGGCTGCTGCACCACCTGATCATCGCCGCCGACCGCTTTGCCGGAGGGGAGAACATATGAACGCCGACGCCTATCGCTATCGCGAGTATTCCGGCGGCTGCCAATGCGGCGCGGTGCGCTTCCACGCCACCGAACTGCAGGACAACCCGCATCTCTGCTATTGCCGCATGTGCCAGAAGGCGACGGGCAACCTCTTTGCCGCCCTGATCGGCGTGCGCCACGACCACCTCACCTGGACCCGTGGCGAACCCGCCCGCTTCCGCAGCTCCGGCCATGTCGACCGCGGCTACTGCGCCCAGTGCGGCAGCTCGCTGTTCTACCACAATGTCGAGGGCGAGCATGTCTCGCTCTCGATCGGAGCCTTCGACGAACCGAACCTCATCCCCGTGCTCCATCAGATGGGCATGGAGGGCAAGCATCCCTCGCTCGTCGCGCTCGACAGTGTCGAGGTCATCGGCACAACCGAGAAGTCCAACGATCCCGCCTGGTGGACCGCCATCCGCGCCACCAACCACCAGCACCCCGACCACGACACGGCCGAATGGCCGCCCCGTCACTGAGTATCGTTTTATGAGCAAAGACCGCCTCTACCTCTTCGACACCACGCTGCGCGACGGCGCGCAGACGGCCGGCATCGAGTTCTCGCTCGAGGACAAGATCTCGATCGCCGCGCTGCTCGAAGAGATCGGCGTCGACTATGTCGAGGGCGGCTTCCCCGGCGCCAATGTCATCGATGACCAGTTCTTTGCGGAAAAGCGCACGCAAAAGGCGCGTTTCACCGCTTTCGGCATGACCAAGCGCGCCGGCCGTTCGGTCAGCAACGATCCCGGCGTCCAGGCGGTGCTCAATGCTCGGTCGGATGCAGCCTGTTATGTCGCCAAAACCTCGCCGCGACAGGTCAAGATCGCGCTGGGCATCTCGCTCGAGGAAAATCTCGACGGCCTGCGCGAAACCGTTGCCGCCACCGTCGCCGCCGGCAAGGAAGCGCTGATCGATTGCGAGCACTTCTTCGACGGATACAAGGAAGATCCCGCCTACGCCCTCAAGTGCGTGAAGACCGCTCTCGATGCCGGCGCGCGCTGGGTGGTGCTCTGCGACACCAATGGCGGCACCATGCCGTCAGAAGTCGAGGCCATCGTCACCGCTGTGCTCAAGGTCGCGCCGGGCGACCATATCGGTATCCATGCCCATGACGACACCGGCCAGGCCGTCGCCAATTCGCTGGCCGCTGTGCGCGCCGGCGCCCGGCAGATCCAGGGTACCCTCAACGGCATCGGCGAACGCTGCGGCAATGCCAATCTGGTGACGCTGATCCCGACGCTGTTGCTGAAACCCGTGTTCTCCGATCACCTCGAAACCGGCATTTCGCTCGAGCAGCTGACGCACCTCACCCAGGTGTCGCGCGCCTTCGACGAAATTCTCAACCGCGCGCCCGCGCGGCAGGCGCCGTATGTCGGTGCATCGGCCTTTGCCACCAAGGCCGGCATCCACGCCTCGGCGCTGGCCAAGGATTTTCCACTTACGAGCACGTGCCGCCCGAAAGCGTCGGTAATGAGCGCTCCATCATGGTGAGCCAGCAGGCCGGCAAGTCCAATCTGCTGACCGCCCTCAAGCGCCACGGCATCGCGCTCGACAAGGATGATCGGCGCCTTGAAGGCCTGTTGCGCACCGTCAAGGAGCGCGAAGCCCGCGGCTATTCCTATGACGGGGCCGATGCCAGCTTCGCCATCCTTGCGCGCCGCGTGCTCGGCACATTGCCCGAGTTCTTTTCAGTCGAAAGCTATCGCGCCAGTGTTGAGCGCCGCCAGTCTGTGCAGGGCGAGGAGGTCACCGTCACTGAAGCGGTGGTCAAGATCGTCGTCGATGGGGAACGGCTGATGTCGGTGGCTGAAGGCAACGGCCCGGTCAATGCGCTCGACGTCGCCATGCGCAAGGACCTCGGCAAGTATTCCGACCGCATCGGCGACCTCGAGCTTGTCGACTTCAAGGTGCGTATCCTGGACGGCGGCACGGGCGCGGTCACCCGTGTACTGGTCGAAAGCCGCGACGCCACCGGCGAGCGCTGGTATACCATCGGCGTCTCCGCCAACATCATTGATGCCTCATTCGAGGCACTTTATGAATCCATTACCTATAAGCTGATGAAGACGGAGGCAGGAGCCTCGGCCGCCTGACCAGCCGAAGCGCCGCCGTTCTTCCGGGTTGGAGACGGGTGTGGCTTCGTCCAATGCGACGATCAGGGTGACGCTGGCCGCTGCGGCTGGCACGCTGGTCATCGTCGGCGGCGTGCTCGGCGGTCCGGCAATACTGCGCTGCGCCAGTGCGCCGGAAGGTTTGCTGGCCTGCCTGCGCGGCGAGATCGTCGATGTTGGCCTGCTGCCTGAGCCCAAGGTCGTAGCAGAGCCGGCCGCCACGCCAGTGGTGTCGCCGGATACTCCCCCGGTTGAGCCCATCCCGACGGCGCCTGACCTCACACTCGTCCGCGCTGAACCGGATGGGCAGGTGCTGATCGCCGGCACCGCGGCGCCGGGTCTTGCTGTCCAGGTCTTCGTCAACGGCAACCTACTGGGCGTTACCACCGCCGAACCAAGCGGCGACTGGGTGCTGGCACCTGATACGCCGCTGCCGGCGGGGACTGCCACAATCAGCGTAGGCCCGCCCGATGCCAAGGAACCCCGCGCCAGTGCCACGGTCGTCATCGCTCCGGACAAGGCAGCTCCACCTGTCGTAACGATCGGCACTCCGGTCGCCCCAACGCCACCCATGGTCGAGCAACCGACACCCAAGCCATCTGCCCCCGCAACGTCTGCTCCCGAGCCGGAGCCCGTCGCCGCACCGAAGACAGCGCCATCGCCCAGGCCACCGGCCCTCGAACTCGCGCCGGCGCCGGCCATGGAGGTTGCTGAAGCCCCGCCGCCCGAGGAAGAACCCGTAGAAGCGGAAGCGACGGTCGTTGAGACGCCCAAGGGCGAAGCACCCAAGGCCGCCGCACCAATCGCCGAGGAACCCAAATCCGAGGAACCCAAGTCCGAAGGGCCCAAGCCCGAGGAGCCCAAGCCCGAGGAGCCCAATACCGAGACTGCCAGTCCAGTTACCCCGCCTCTCAAACCCCTCAAGCCTGCGGCGCCCAATGCTCCCGCAGCCCCGATAGCTCCGGATGCGGCGGCAAGTCCGCCGCCCAAAGAAACCAAGCCGGTGACCGAGGCGACCAAGCCCGTGCCAAACTCCCCGCCCGTTGCCAAGCCGGAAACGGCAGACAAGAAGCCCGCCGCTGTGCCTAAGCCCGCCACCACCGAGGCTACCCAGCCGGCGAAACCGAGCGTCCCAGTGCGCCCGGTGCTTCCGGTCGAGCCCGTCAAACCTGTTTCTCCCCTCGCGCCCAGCACCGCAGCCGGCAAACCCGCCCCTTCCTCTGCGGCACCTCTCCAGGTCGCCGATGCGCCCCAACCCACGTCCACGCCGAAGCCCCCCGCAAACATCGCGCCGAGCTTGCCGGCGCTCGGTCCGACCATCGATGCCATTGAGATCGACGGGACGGCGAACTTCTTCGCCGGGGCAGGGCCCGAGGGCGCCACGGTCGAACTCTTCGTCCAGGATCGCTTCATTGCCACTGCCAAAGTCGAAGGCGGGCGCTGGCTGGTGGAGGCGAGTGGAGCGCTGACCTTGCCCGCGCAGCGCGTGCGGGTCGAACTGGCCGATGCCCCGACGGGAGATCGCTCGGCGCGCGGCGAGGTGAACTTCATCCTCGACCTGACGCCGCCACCTGATCTCGCTGGTGCGGCCAGCGGTACGGCTGGCCTCTCCGCCACGGCCGCGGCAGACTTGGCGCTGCCTTTTCAACCTGAATCAGAACTTGAAGTTGACCCGGCCATCCCGACACTGCGGGCGACCCCGTCGGCCGATCCGACCATGCTGCGCTTTTCGTCCGGCAAGGCCATCATCCGCCGCGGCGAAACCCTCTGGGCCATTGCCACACGCGTCTACGGCGACGGGTCGCAATATCCTCGCATTGTCCGCGCCAACCCGGACCTCATCGCCCAGCCCGAGCGGATATTCCCCGGCCAGGTGTTTGATCTGCCGGCCTGCAGGGCGGCCAAGCTGCGGACTAGCCGATTTGGCAGCTTGCGCCACCGGGGAAGTTCTTCTATCGCTGTTTGACGATGAACGAGAATGTCATGCAGGACGAAGATCTGGCCAATGTGATGCGCGCGCTCGGTCACCCCGTGCGGCTCAGCATCTTGCGTATACTTGCTGAAAAGCAGGCCAACAGCTGTTGCTGCACGGACGTTACCCAGTGCCTCCCGCTGGCCCAGTCTACCGTCAGCCAGCATATCAAAGTACTGCTCGACGCCAACCTCGTCGAACGTGAAGCCCGGGGCACCCGCAACTGTTACAAGCTGCGTGAAGACCGCCTGCGCGCCCTCGGCGCTGCCACCAATGGCCTCTTCCAGGGGCTGATTTCCGACATTTCGGCACCCATCCGGCTGGTCGAGCCGGCCTGATGTCCATAGATAGCAAGGGCGACAAGCCCACCGTCGATGCCGATGAGGGCAACCTGTTGCGCACCGTGCGCAATCTTTGGGAATACATGTGGCCGCCGGCCGCCCTGACCTGAAGCTGCGCGTTGTGCTCGCCATTGGCGCGCTGTTGCTCTCCAAGGTCGCCACCTCCTTCATTCCTTTCGCCTATAAGGGCATTATCGACAGCCTCGATGGCGCCACCAATGGTGACAGCACGCTGATCCTTGGCCTCGCCGTTCCGATTGTGCTGGTCATCGCCTATGCCGTCGGCAACGTCGTCGATGCCGGTTTCCAGCAGTTGCGCGACGTGCTGTTCGCCAGCGTCGGCCAGCATGCCGTGCGCAAGCTCGCCTACCGGACTTTCGGCCACCTGCATCGGCTGTCGCTCCGCTTCCACCTGTCACGCCGGACCGGTGGCCTCAGCCGGGTGATCGAGCGCGGCACCAAGGGCATCGAAACCATCGTCCGTTTCACCATGCTCAACACGGCGCCGACGCTGGTCGAGTTTTTGATCACGGGCGTGATTTTCATCGTCATGTTCGGGGTGAGCTACCTCAGCGTCCTTGTGGTGACGATCTGGCTCTACCTTTATTTCACCATCAAGGCCTCGAACTGGCGCATCACCATCCGTCGCGACATGAACCAGTCCGACACCGATGCCAATTCCAAGGCCATCGACAGCCTCCTGAACTTCGAGACGGTGAAGTACTTCGCCAACGAAGAGATGGAAGCCAAGCGCTTCGACAAGTCGATGGAGATCTACGAGCGGTCCGCCATCCGCATCTGGTCCTCGCTCGGCGTACTCAACTTCGGCCAGGCCGCGATCTTTTATACGGGCACCGCCGTCATCGGCGTCATGGCAGTGATTGGGGTGCTCAACAAGACGCTGACGCTCGGCGACTTCGTGCTGCTCAACACCTTCCTGATGCAGATCTACCGGCCGCTCAACTTCATCGGCTTCGTCTACCGCGAAATCCGCCAGGGCCTCACCGATATCGAGGAGATGTTCAAGCTCCTCGATCAGAAGCCCGAAGTCGAGGACAAGCCGAACGCCAAGCCGCTGGCCATCACTGGTCCGGTAATCAAGTTTGACAACGTCCGGTTCCACTACGACCCGGATCGCCCGATCCTCAAGGGCGTCAGCTTCGAGGTTCCCGCCGGCAAGACCATCGCCGTGGTCGGCCCCTCGGGCGCCGGAAAATCCACCATTTCGCGGCTGCTCTATCGCTTTTACGATGTCATCGAAGGCAGCGTGACCATTGACGGTCAGGATCTGCGCGATATCACCCAGGCGAGCCTGCGTGCTGCCATCGGCATGGTTCCGCAGGACACAGTGCTGTTCAACGACACCATTGCCTACAACATCCGCTACGGCCGGCCCGGCGCCAGCGACGAGGAAGTCCGCAAGGCCGCCGAACTCGCCCAGATCGGCAGCTTCATCGAAAAGCTGCCACAGGGCTACGACACCCAGGTCGGCGAACGTGGCCTGAAGCTCTCCGGCGGCGAAAAGCAGCGCGTCGCCATTGCCCGCACCATCCTTAAGGGCCCGCCTATCCTCATCCTCGATGAGGCGACGTCTGCGCTCGACTCCAAGACCGAGGAAGACATCAAGTCGGCCCTCGATCTCGTCTCGGCCAACCGCACCACGCTGGTGATCGCCCATCGGCTTTCGACCGTGGTCAATGCCGACGAAATCATCGTACTGCGCGACGGCCAGATCGCTGAGCGGGGCAACCACATCCAGTTGCTCCAGCAGGCCGGCCTCTACGCCCAGATGTGGAATCGCCAGCGCGAGGCCAGCGAAGTCGAAGAGCTCGCTCGCAAGGTCGCCGCCGACTCGCAAGGCTTCGTCAAGCGCGGCCTGCCCGCGGCGGAGTAGGGGCTGTGGCCATCCGCCTCGCTACCCTCGCAGACCGCCCGGTGATCGAGCGGCTGCTTGAGCTCTACCTTTACGATATGGCCGAGATCTATCGGTTCCCGATCGGCACCAACGGGCTCTATGCCTATGACCGGCTCGATGCGTTCTGGCAGCACGCCTATCTGCTGGAAGCGGGCGATGACCTCGCCGGCTTGGCGCTCGTCATCGACCACTGCCCGGTCACGGGGCGGGCGCCCTGCTGGTTCATGGCCGAGTTCTTTGTCATGCGCCCTTACCGGCGCACCGGGCTCGGCTTGTCAGCGACGCGCGAGCTGATTGGTGCGCACCCAGGCGCCTGGCACATCGGCGTCATCAACCAGAACACGTCCGCTATGAGCTTCTGGACCCGCGCCCTGACCGGCTGCGCGCCGACCGTCTCGCCCGTTCAGCACGACGGCGAAGCCTGGACCTTGCACGCTTTCAACGCCTAGACCGCTAGCTCGCGCACTTCGTGGTGCAGGCACGTCCCGATAGGTTGCCGACTGGACCGACAGCCCAAAACGAAAAGGCCCGCGATTTCTCGCGGGCCCAACAAAGAGTGTGTTGCTGAAGCTTAGAGCTTCCAGAGCAGGCCGAGGTTGGCCTGGGCGGAGGTGAAGCCAGCACCCCAGTTGCCGTTCGCCGCGACTTCGGCGCGGAGCGCCATATTGTCCATCACGTCAAACTCAGCACCAGCAGCAACTTCGTAGAAGTTGGAGGTGACGTTAGTGTTGTCGACGAATGCACCGACGCCAGCTGCAACGTAGAGGTCGACAGAATCCGTGGCGTGAACGCCGAGACGGGCGCGCACAGCAATCTCGGAACCGGTATAGCCGACGTTACCCCAGTATGCTTCGCCGCGCACTTCGGCGCCGAGGAACACCACATCGGTGAGATCAACATCGCCGCCGATCACAACACCGAGGCCGCCAAACGGATTGCCATCCGAGCCAGCCGAGCCGAGAACGCCAACGTAGAAGTCGGAAGCCTTCGGGCTCGCCATATCGACGACGGGATCGGCAACGATCAGGTCGGCAGCGAAAGCCGAACCGGCAAACAGGGTGGCGGCAATCGCCAGGGAAGACACTTTCAAAAAGGACATGGTGAGCACCCCAATTAACTAATGATCAACGTTGTCTCAGAGTCTCCGGTGGCTCGCAATACGGACCACACTTATTCCTTTGCACTATCTACTGGGCTGTGGCGGAAAAGTCGCACACTGGAGCAGCAAAAAGGCCCGCGAGTTACCGCGGGCCTTGGTGTCTTTGTCACGGGCGGGGCAGGGGCCTACTCGGCGGCCTGCCGGGAAACGATGGTCACACCGTCTTTTTCCGTTTCCACCAGCCCCGAGCCATCGGTGCCGATGTACTTGGCTGCCGAGTTGGCATCGTCCGGTATCTCGATGCGCGCGCCTTCAGGCGTGACGGCAGTACGGCGGCGGAACGGTGCGAACACCTTGCCGAGCTGCCCCAAGACCCAGCCGAAGATCCGCTTGGCTGAGGCCCCGAGCACGCTCGGCGCCGTCAGCATCACCGGAACCATCACCAGGGTCAGGGCCGTCGAGACGAAGAGGCCCGAGACCAGCGCAGCGCTCAGATGCGTGAACCAGGAACCGGCGAGGCCGCCCATGACGATCTCGCGGCGGATGAAATCGAACTCGATGTTGATCGCCATCGGGATCACGCCCAGGGCCGTCACCGTGGCGGTGAGCAGCACCGGACGCACTCGCTGTGCTGCCGTAATGAGCGCGGCCTTGACCGGCTCGACATGATCGTCGCGCCGGTAGTGGTTGTAGGTGTCGATCAGCACGATGCCGTTCTTCACCACGATGCCGGCCAAGGCCACGATGCCCAGCCCGGTCATGATCGCTGAAAAGCTCATGCCTGTGACCACCATGCCAAGCATCACGCCCGCTAACGACATTGCGACTGTCGTAAGCGTCACCAGCACCTGGTAGAAGCTGTTGTACTCGAGCAGCAGCACCAAGGCGATCAGCGCCAGCGCCGCAAGCAGTGCGCTGACGATAAAGGTATTGGTGTCGTTGATCTGCTCGTCAGCGCCACCGAACACGATGTTGACCGCACTCGGCCACGTTTGCGTGGCTTCCCAGGTCTTGAGCTGTTCCACCTTGGCATCGGCGGCAACGCCCGGGGTGAGGTTCGCCGCCACCGTCATGGCATAGACACCATTCCGGCGCTGCACGTTCGCCACCTTGGGCACGGCCTTGCGCTCGATGAAGTTCGAGACCGGGATCAGGCCCTGAGAGGTAACGATACGCAGCGAATCGAGCGTGTCGAACGTGCGTTCCTCGAGCGGCAGGCGGACCCGGATCTCGAGTTCGTCGGTCGCATCGTCCGGCCGGTAGGTCCCGAGCTTGACGCCCGAGGTGACCAGCTGGACATAGGGGCTGAGCTCGCGCACGCCGATGCCGTACTTGGCGGCTTCGACGCGGTCGATCGTCACTTCCCAGTCGATACCGGGCGACGGGCGGCCATCTTCGATGTCGATGGTGTCGCCGAGCTCGTTCTCGACATAGTTACGCAGCTTGGTGACGGCCGGGACCAGGTCGTCATAGTTGGTCGATTCTACCCGCAGGTTGATCGCTTTGCCGGCCGGCGGGCCGTTTTCCTGTGCCGAGATCTGCACCTGCAGGCCCGAAATCCCCTTCACCCGGTCACGGATGTTCTGGAAAATCTCTTCGGCCTTGATGCGTTCGTTCCACGGCATCAGTTGCAGCTGGAACTGGCCGATAGTGTCCGGAGGACCGCCGCTGCCCATGCCACCGCCGCCACCGCCGAACGTCATGATGACGTCCTGGATACCCTGCACTTGCAGGATTTCTGTCTCGACTTCGGCCAGCAGGTCGCGCACTTCGACCGGCGAATAATTGCCGCGTGCGACGACATTGACGGTGCCGAACTCGGCTTCCGAAGCCGGGAAGGCTTCGACGCCGGTCGGGTTGGCGATGTAGGCGTAGAACATCAGGCCGACGAGGAAGAAGCCCGAGCCCAGCGTCAGGATCGGATGCCGGATCAGGTGCTGCAGGGTGCGCACGTAGACGCCGGTTACCCCCTTCACCTTCTTCACGTCGAACTTGTCGGGATACATCACGACGTCCGCGGCTTCCTTGGCCTTGGGGTCGACATGGGTCGAGGCGATGATGGCGCCGATGATCGGCATGAAGACCAGCGCCGACACCAGCGAAGCAACCATCACCACGATCACGATGATCGGCAGGTAACTCATGAACTTGCCGATGATGCCGGGCCAGAACAGCAGTGGAATGAACGCACCGAGCGTCGTGAAGGTGGCCGAAACCACCGGCACGAACATCTTGCGCGCCGCCAGGATGAACGCCTCCTTCTTGGGTACGCCCTCCTGCAGCTTTCGTTCGGCGTACTCCACCACCACGATGGGGTCGTCAACCAGCACGCCCACCGCCAGCACGAGGCCGAACATGATCATCATGTTGATGGTCATGCCCATCATCTGCACGACAAGGAACGCGATCATGAACGAGATCGGAATCGAGGTGCCGATCATCAGGGCAGGGCGCACGCCAAGCGTCGCCACGCAGGTGATCATCACCAGCGCGACGGCCGTCATCACGGCTGCTTCCAGCGAACGGAAGAGGTTTTTGGTCGAGTCGGCCTAATCGATCAGGAAGCTGTGGCCGATGGCCGATGGCCAGTCCTTGGTGAAGGCCTCGGTCTTGGCGCGTACCGTGTCGGAAACATCGATCACGTTGGTGCCGATTTTCTTGATCACGCCCAGCGTGATCGCCGGCTTGCCGTTGACGTGTGCGTACTCGGTCGCATCCTTGAACGTCCGCGTCACCGACGCGACGTCGCCAAAGGTCACGACCGTCTCGCCATCGGTCTTGAGCGGCAGGTTGTAGACGTCCTCAGCGGTGGTGATCAGACCGGGCACTTCGACGTTGAACGAACCATTTCCGGTATCGAGCGTACCGCCCGGCACCACCATGTTGTTCTTCGCCAGCGCATCAAACAGCTGTGACGCCGTGAGGTTATAGGCCTCGAGGCGGTTGGTATCGATGGTGACTGCCAGCACTTCGTCGCGCGAGCCTGACAGTGTCACGCTCTGCACGGTCGGAATGCCCTCCAGCACGTCCTGCAGGTCCTTGGCGCGCTGCACCAGAGTCCGCTCCGGCACGTCGCCATAGAGTGCCACCGAGATCGATGGCGTGTTCGAGAACGAGATTTCCGTCACCGACGGCTCGGTGGCGTCATCGGGAAGTTCCGACGAGACGCCGTCGAGCTTGGCCCGGATGTCGGCCAGAGCCTTGTCCTTGTCGGCGTTGACGTTGAATTCAAGAAAAACCGACGCGTGGCCGGTCGTCGAGGTCGAGGAGTAGTTCTCCAGCCCATCGATATCCTTGACGCGATCTTCGATCGGCTTGGCCAGCAACCGCTCGGCATCGAACGGCGATATGCCCGTCTGGCTTGTCGAGACGTAGAAATACGGAATGTCGATCGCCGGGAAGCTTTCCTTCGGCAGGGTCGTATAGGCCCCGAAACCGGCGAACAGCAGCACGGCCATCACCGTCAGGACAACCCGCGGCATGCGCAGGATGCGTTCGAGAAAGTCCATCATGATTGCACGCCCTCAGCCTTGACTTCCTTGGCAGCGTCGGCCGCCGAAACATTGGTTGCATCCACCGTCTGGCCGGGGATCACGAACTCCTGGCCAACCGTGATGATATCGACGCTGGCCGGAAGACCGGTAACCCAGACGCCGTCGCGCGTGTCCATCACGATGGTCACCGGGTAGAAAGCCACCTTGGAGTTTTCTACCGCGCGGATGCCCAGCACGCCTTCGTCGTCCAGCGTCAGTACCGACTGCGGCAGCAGATGCGCAGGGGCAGTACCGACATTGACGACTGCCTGTGCAGTGATGCCGTCGAGCACGGCGCCATCGGCATTGGGGATCTCGATTTCAGCGGCGAACGACCGGGTGGCATCGTCGGCAACCGACGACAGGTAGCTCACCTTGCCCTCGACCGACTTACCGGTGATGGTCGTCACTGTGGCCGGCAGGCCGACGCGCGCATACTGCATCCTGGCTTCCGGCACCTGCGTCTTGAACAGCATCGGGTCGAGCTGCACGATCGTGGCGCAGGGCGCCGACGGGCCTGCCATGCTGCCCACCGAAGCGAGCGGGGCCTGGACCACACCAGAGATCGTCGCCTTCACGTCGGTGCGTTCGAGTTCGGTCTTGGCATTGTCGAGCCCAGCCTGCGCTTGCTTGAGCGCCGCTTCGAGCTGCAGCCCGGAATTGGCCGGGGAGAGGCCCTTTTCGCGCAGCGCAGCATTGGCGTCGAAGGCGCTCTGCGCCGTCGCCACTGCGGCCTCGGCCTGTGCCACCGCCGCCTGGCGGTCACCCTTGTCGAGCCGGCAGAGCACGTCGCCGGCACTGACCTTCTGTCCCTTTTCCACCAGCACTTCTTCGATCGTGCCCGAGGTCTGCGGGATCACCGAGACATTGGTCTTGGCTTCGGTGCGGCCACGCAGCGGCACTTCGATCGCCATCGGCTGGACCGTGTAGGTCACCGTGCGTACCGACTGCGCAGGCGCTTCCGCGCCCGAACTGGCGGCGACTCGCTCGGCGATGGTCAGGTGGGGGTCGGGGCCGGTGCCATGATGTTTGACCGCGGCGCCTTCACCACCCTTGGTGATGAGCGCGATGATCTGCTTTTCGCCATTGCCCGGACCATTGCCGCCAGCCACCAAAGTGCCGGTGGCGAGCCAGCCGCCAACGCCAAGCACGATCAGACCGGCCACGCCGTAAGAAAATATCGCACGCATTCTGAGAAACCCTCTATTCAGCCGCCGCGGCCGTGCCCGTGTCGGGGCGTGCCAGCGCGATCAGTTCGCCCTTATGGGCTCGGATGTAGTCGTGGGCGGCTTGCATGCAAGTGCGCCCGTACTTGATGACCCAGGCATCGCCCGGGTGTGTGTGTTCTTTGGCCATGCGGTCGAAGTCCTCGAGGACCGTGCAGACCTGCGCGAGTCGTTCGTTGAGTCGCTGTTCCACCAGTGAGGCCGGCAGTTCCGAGGCAAAGCGCAGGAACAGCAGGAACTCGCTCCGGAACTCGTCCTCGCCGAGCTTTTCGAACATCGAATTGATGAACTCGGTCCGGCCGACCTCGGTGATCGCATAGATCTTCTTGGCCGGCTTGCCTTCCTGCACTTCCACGCGGCTCGTCACCAGGCCATCGACTTCAAGCTTGGCGAGCGCCGGGTAGATCGAGCCGAAACTGGCATCAATAAAATACGAATACTCCCCTTCCACGGAGAGCTTGCGGATCTCATATCCAGTGGCCTCTCCGTCGTAGAGGATGGCCAGACAGATCGTTCGGACGTTCATTGACACCTATCCGCCGAGCATATGTCGGACTAGCATATGCTGGGCGTATATAGGTACACTCGAGAAACCGCAAGAGTACGGGCCCCCGGAACGTCGGAGACCTGCCATGCGTCAACTGCATGTCGTCGGACGGTTAGCGGACCAGTCTCTGCATGATTGCGGTCGCCTCGAGCGCCAGGGCGCGGTTGGCGGCAGCCACAAAGAAGGTGTTTAAGTAGCTCCGTTCGGCATGACCGCAATCGAGCGGTGCGCCGTCGATGCCCAGTACCACGCCGCCCGCTGCCTCTAGCACGGCCTGTCCCGCCGCCGTGTCCCATTCCGAGGTGGGAGTAAATCGCGGGTAAAGCTGCGCCTTGCCTTCCGCCAGAATGCAGAATTTGAGCGACGAGCCGACCGACACGTCTTCGACCACATTCATGCTGGTGCAGAGTTCCGCCAGCGCCGCGTGGCCGTGTGAACGGCTGGCCACGATCTTGAGCGGTTCGGCGGCCGATGCGTCGATCCGGCGGGCCTCGGTGATGGCCCGATCCACCACCCGGCCGGTCATCGCGCCGTCCGCGCCGGTCCAGTAGATCGCCCCGGTGACCGGCGCCAGCACGACGCCGAGCTTGGGTGCGCGACCTTCTACCAGCGCGATATTGACGGTAAACTCGCCATTGCGCTTGAGGAACTCCTTGGTGCCATCCAGCGGATCGACGACGAAGAACCGTGTCCCGAGATCGGGAATCCGGCCCGCTGCAACGCTTTCCTCAGCCAAAACAGGGATGCCGAGTTCTCGCAAATGCTCAAGGATCACGGCCTCGGCCCGTCCGTCGGCCTCCGTTACGGGAGAGCCGTCAGACTTGGCCTCCGAGGCAATCGGTCGGCTATAGACGTCGAGAATGACCTCGGCTGCCGCGATAGCGGCTTGCAGCATGGTGTCGATGATCATGAAATGCTGACGTCCAGTCCGAGGTCGAGGGGAGGGGCGGCCATGGTGATCTGGCTGGTCGAGATGTAGTCGACGCCGGTTTCGGCTATCGAGCGCACCCGGTCGAGTTTGACCCCGCCCGAGGCTTCCAGCCGCGCCCGGCCCTTGTTGAGCGCCACGGCCTGCCGCAGCGTGTCGTTGTCCATATTGTCGAGCAGGACGATCGTGGCGCCGGCTTCCAGCACCTCTTCGAGTTCGCGGAGGCTCGTCACCTCGATCTCGATCGCCACCAGATGTCCGGCGAACTCTCGTGCCGTCCGATAGGCGGCCGCCGCGCTGCCAGCGACCGCAATATGGTTGTCCTTGATCAGGATGGCGTCGTCGAGCGCGAACCGATGGTTCCAGCCGCCGCCGCAGCGCACCGCATACTTCTGCAGCGCCCGCAGGCCGGGCGTGGTCTTGCGCGTGTCACAGATGCGCGCCCCGGTTCCCTCGACGGCGTCGACGAATTTGCGTGTCAGCGTAGCGATGCCCGAAAGATGATTGATGAAGTTGAGAGCCGTGCGCTCCGCCGACATCACCTGCCGCGCGTTGCCCCACACATGCCCGACAACGTCGCCTGCCGCTACCCGGTCACCATCGCGCCGGCTGGCCTCGAAGGTGACGCTTTCACCGATCATCCGGAACGCTGCGGCCACCAACGGCAGCCCGGCGATCACCCCCGCCTCACGGGTCGAGAGGGTCGCGGTCGCCGAGGCGTCCTTTCGCAGCGTGGCCTGGCTGGTGAGGTCCCCGGCAAGGCCAAAATCCTCGGCAAACGCTGTGCGCACCGCGGCTTCAACCAGTAGCGCGGGCAGATCGCCAATATGCAGGGGCTGGCTCACAAGAGAAACCTCCTAGATTGCGCTGCGGTGTACGCGCCGGGCAGGACCGTTGCAACTGCCGCCATTCAAACGATGTCGTAGGGCACGATCGAGCGCCGATCCGGCCGCACTTCGATGGCCGAGGCGATCGGCGGCACCGACCGTTGCGGGCAGTTGCGCCGCTCGCAGATGCGGCACGAAATGCCGATCGGGTCAAAGCTGGCGCGGCTGATGTCGAGATCGTCGCCATAGACGAGCTTGCCGACATGGCTGACTTCGCAGCCCAGTGCATAGGCATAGCGTCGTACCGTGCCGTGATAGCCACCCACCCGCTTCTGCGCCGACCACGCGAGACAGAGATAGCGATTGCCATCCGGCGTCTCCGCCGTCTGCCGGATCATCTCCCCACGCGCCTCAAACGCCCGGTGCACGTTCCACAGCGGGCAGGCGCCGCCGAACCGCGCGAACTGCAGCGGCGTCGCCGAATGCCGCTTGGTGATGGTGCCGGCCGCATCGACCCGCGCAAAAAAGAACGGTACCCCGCGCTCGCGCGGCCGCTGCATGGTCGACAGCCGGTGCGCCACCTGTTCGAGGCTGGCGCCAAACGCCTGGCCCAGCTCTTCGATATCGTACCGCGCCGCCTCCGCCGCCCGCAGGAACGCGCCATAGGGCATCTGCAACGCCCCGGCGAAATAGTTGGCCAACCCCATCTGCGCGATCTGCCGCGCCTCGCCCTCGGCAAACCCCGCGCCATCGAGGATCGAGTTGATCAGCGTCGTCTGCTCCATCTGTGCCAGGTGATTGGCAATCTGGAAGAACTGCGTGCTCGGCTCAAGCCGGAGGTTGATCGTCAGCGTTCGCGTCGAGCGGTCGAAACTGCGGATCGTGTCGGCCTGCTGCGGCACCGTCAGGCTGACCCTCAGGTCATGCGTCTCCTGGCAGTAGCGGATTAATTGGTTGAGCCGGTCCGGCCCGAACTCGCCGATCTCGCGTGCCAGGGATTCCGCCGCCCGATCCAGCGGGTCGATATAGTTGTCGGCATAGTGGAAAAAGTCGCGCACTTCCTCGTACGCCGTCTTGATGCCGCTCGACGGATCGCGCGTCAGCACCGCATCCACTCCGGCCAGCCGCTCGGTGGTCTTGCGATAGGTCTCGTAGAGCCGGAGCAGCGCGCGCGCCGTATCGGGCGCATTGACGCTGACGGTCTTGAGTTCCTGCAGGCTCGGCTGGGCATCCCCGAACAGTGGGTCGGCAATCGCCTCGCGCAGGTCCGACAGCAGCCGATCTGATGCATCCGTCATCAACCCCGAGAGATCGAGCCCGAACCCGTCGGCCAGCGCCAGCATCACCGCCGCCGTCAGCGGCCGCTGGTTGGACTCGATCTGGTTGACATAAGAGGTGGAGATATCGAGCCGCGCGGCCAGCTCGCCCTGGGTG